>JAGOZL010000120.1 GCA_018058685.1 Sulfurospirillum sp. | reverse complement strand
TCCACACATTTCGCCCATCAATGATTCCTGCGATGAGTACTTTATCGTTTACATGTAAAAGCGAGGTGAGGTTTTCTTCTCCGTAAACAAAATCAAGTCCGATTCCCCAAATCGGGCACTTTCCTAAGATTTCGACGGCTTCATTGGCTCTATCAAAATAGGTTACAACGGCAATTTTAAGATGTTGGCTCACCATGCCTAAGGTGTCGTAAGCAATCTTAAGAAGGCTTAGGAGTTTAGGATCAAGCGTTTTGACAAATAAAGGTTCGTCAAATTGGATGATAGCGTGACTTGCAAAGCATTCTATCTCTTTAAGTACGTCAATGTATGCCTTTAAGACATCATCAAAAAGGGCGTAAACATCACTACCATCGATGGTGTGAGAAAGTGCTAAAAATGTCAAAGGCCCTATGAGGTTGATTTTGGCTTGGATACCAAGACTTTTTGCTTCGTAATACTCTTTGATGATTTTTGAGATAGTGACTTTAAAAGCCATCTTCGCATGCAATTCAGGTACGATGTAGTGGTAGTTGGTGTTAAACCACTTTGTCATCTCCATCGCCGCATGGGTTTCATCACCACGCGCCATAGCAAAGTATTGTTTGATGGGGTCTTTGATATCTAAAAAGCGGTGCGGAATGGCGCCAAGCATCACGGTGGTATCAAGCATCGTGTCATAAAAACTAAAATCATTGCACGCAATATGCTTAATACCGCACTCTTTTTGATAGAGCCAGTGTTTTTGACGTAGGTTTTTAGCGACCGTTTCGACATCGCTAAAATCTGTTTTATTTGCCCAAAAAGCTTCTAAGGCAAATTTGAGCTCACGCTTTTCTCCAATGCGAGGAAAGCCAGTGACATAGGTTTGTAACATTTTTAAAATTCCTTTTACAGTTAAAACATCAAGCCCATAAGGGCACAGAGGGTGAAAAAACAGAATGTAAAAAGAAAAATTTGGGTGGATGAGTGCCTGTTCGGCGGAAGCTAAAGTAGCGGCAATTACAGTTGCATTTACGGCGTTTTTGGGCGTGTTTGATGGCGGAGTGGGCGCGTGAAGCGAACAGACGACTGCATCTACAAACACGAGGTCGGTAATGAAAAAGGGCTGAAAAGAGGGAAAGAAGAAGCGGTGGTGGGTCATCTTCGTGAAGCTCTTTTTCATTCTCCTCACAAAAAAGGCGTGTGGTATGAATGAGGCGTGCGTGTTGGCGTTTGGTTTTTGCTTCACTGACCGAAGCTTGAATCGCCGATAATGAAAAATAGCCTTTTTTACCAAAGCCACGAGGCAGACGCACACAGTATCCTTTAAAAAGAGTGGCCGCATTATAGCACAATGCTTACATGTAAAAAAATCATTTACCAATCTTCGCTAAAATAGACCTATCATTTTTAAAAAGGAAATGCGATGGAAGTCATAAAAACCGTTGTATTATTAACCATTATGACACTGTTATTTGTCTGGGTTGGTGGTGTAGTGGGAGGAACGCAAGGGATGCTGATAGCCCTTGTAATGGCGGGAGTGATGAATTTTGTGAGCTATTTTTATTCGGATACTTTGGTTTTGAAACATTATCGTGCGGTGGAAGTGACGCAAAGGGAAGCGAGAGGTTTGTATGGGATTGTTGAAAGGTTAGCTCAAAAAGCCAATCTTCCCATGCCTAAAGTCTACATTATCCCTGAGCATGTTCCCAATGCCTTTGCAACAGGGCGCAATCCACAAAATGCAGCCGTTGCAGTCACAGAAGGTCTTTTAGAGCTTTTAGATGAAGATGAAGTTGAAGCGGTGTTAGCACACGAGCTTAGCCATGTGAGGCATTATGATATTTTGGTGGGAACCATTGCCGCGACCATTGCAGGGGCGATTGGGGTGCTGGCGAATATGATGCAATTTGGTGCAATGGTAGGCAGTGATAAAAATCGTGTCAATCCCATCGTGATGATTGTTTTAGCTATCATTTTACCCCTTGCAGCGGCGGTGATACAAATGGCGATTAGTCGAAACCGTGAATACATGGCAGATGAGGGTGCGGCGCGTTTAACAAGGCATCCTGAGTGGTTGCAAAGTGCGTTAGCCAAGCTTTCAAATTACAACCGACAAGGCAGTATGCAAAGTGCGACACAAGAGAGTGCGCATATGTTTATCATCAACCCTTTTTCGGGCAAAAACATCTCTTTCGCATCGCTTTTTTCGACACACCCTTCTACGGAAGATAGAATCGCACGTTTAGAAGAGCTCAAATTTGAGATACAATAACACTTTACATGTAAAAAGGATAGAGAATGATAAAATCACTCAAAGACATACCTAGCACGCCACTTCAAGCGGGCAAAGATGCCAGTATGCAGATGCTCATCTCCCCAGAGATTGCGCCTCATTTTGCGATGCGCAAATTTGTTATCAAAAAAGGTGGGCATATGCCTCTTCACACCAACAGCGTGGAGCATGAGCAGTATGTTTTAAAAGGCAGTGCCAAAGTGGTAATTGATGGTCAAACGTCTGTTGTTAAAGCAGAGGATGTGCTCTTTATCCCTGCGGGGATTGCGCATGCGTATGAAGTCATTGGCGATGAAGATTATGAGTTTTTATGTTTAGTTCCTAATTTGGATGATACCATTCAATTAGTCTCCCCCGTGTGCGGCTGTTAAAAGGATGAGCTTAAAAGCACGTGCAAAACCTATTTTTGTTGGATTGTTCGTTGTCTTTTCGTGTTTAGGTCTTGCGCGTTTTGCTTTTGGGATGATTTTACCTGATATGCAACATGAACTTAACATGAACGCTACGCAAGCAGGCATTGTGGGCAGTGCCAATTTTGTAGGCTATTTTATAGGTCTCTTTGCTATTGCGCGTTTTTATGCAAAGTTTGGTGCTTCGATTCTTATTTCGCGCTCTTTATGGACACAAGCGTTTAGCATGATAGCCATGGCGCTTTCTCCGAACTATGTGGTCGCGGCACTCTTTTTTACCATCACGGGATTTTTTGGAGCGTTGGCAAATATTGCTATTATGACGTATATCGCACAAATTGTCCCTGCGCATATTAAGGGACGTTCGACGGGGATTGTGGTTGCGGGGATTGGTTTAGGGATTATCACCAGCGGTATGGCAGTACCTTTTTTTGCGACACTGTTTGAGCACCCATGGCGTGTGAGTTGGGCGTTTTTTGCTGTTTTGATTGGGCTTATTGGCATTTTAGCACACGTTATTTTGGCGCGTTTTCCTGTTGAAAGTACGCACCATCAACACCAAAGCCACCTTTCGCTCAAAACCATTTTTACCTCTCTTCCTTTTTGGCAAACAGGGATTGTCTATTTTCTCTTTGGCATGAGTGCCATCATGTTTATGACCTTTTTTGTGGCAGCAGTCTCGGAGCAGTGGCAAGCCGATACAAAACTTTCAGGAACTTTTTGGGCATTATTGGGCGTTTCTAGTCTTTTTTCAGGTCCCTTTTTTGGCGTGGTGAGTGATAAGCTAGGGCGTTATAAAACCTTAGCGATTCTTTTTTTGTTGCAAGGAAGTGCCCATGCCTTTTTAGCGCTTGGATTACCCATGCAATGGCTTTTACTCTCAGCACTTCTGTTTGGTTTTTCAACATGGGCAGTGCCTTCAATTATGACCACACTGAGTAACGAGCTTTTTGGTTCCATGCACACCGCGCGTATTTTAAGCCTTGTGACGCTTTTTTTTGGAGTAGGACAGATGCTAGGTCCGCTTTTGGCGGGTATTACACGAGATTTGACAGGGAGTTACACGCTTGCATTTAGTTGTTCCACCCTTTTACTTTTAAGTGCGGTAGGCATTTCATATGCTTCTCAAAAGTAAGCGCTTAATTTTTAACGTAGTATGAAAGCCTATGGTCGTTATGTTTTGTGAAAAGCGTTGTTTCAGGGATGATGTCAGCATGGCCTAAAAAGAGCTTGCCATCTTTTTTCAAAAGTTTTGCAAAGCGCTCAATGGTTTTGAGACGAAATTCATCATCAAAATAGATGAGCATATTGCGCGAGAAAATAATATCAAATTGACCAATATCTAAAAAAGCGTGTTCAAAAATATTGACTTTTTGAAA
>JAGOZL010000119.1 GCA_018058685.1 Sulfurospirillum sp. | reverse complement strand
AAGTCGATGTCGAACTAGATGAGCATCTCATTAGTGATGATGTAAGCTTCCTTGGAAACCTCAAAAAAACCCTTGAACACGCTTTGTTAAACAACCTCTACATCAACGTCGAAGTCAAACTCGTCGCTCCTAAATCGCTTCAAAGAAGTGAGGGAAAAGCGGTGAGAGTGGTGGATAAAAGGGCGAAATAGTTTTTACATGTAAAGTTTTTTGGCTTTACATGTAAATCTTAATTTTCCCCACCATTCTAAAGTTAATAGATTATTTGTCACACTTCTCTTCTTATTTTACGCTACACTTCTGCCCCTAAAAATATGAAATCAAATATCACAAAATAGTAATACCTCTAAATTGCGAATATTTTGTGATTTTTTTTGACTAATATGGTTTATGAAAAGATGCTGTAGGAAGACTGATGAACGAACTTGATGAGTTAAAAGAACTAACCATACTCTTTGCTGATGATGACGAACTATTTAGAAATGCCACCAAACGAACCTTGGAAATGCTTTTTAAACGTGTCTACACAGCAACACAAGGAAGTGAAGCGTTAAGCCTTTATAAACAGATGCATCCCAATATCATCATGCTTGACATCCGCATGGGTGAAGTGGGTGGCTTAGAAGTTGCGCAGGAGATTCGGAAAGAGAACAAGCACGTGCCTATCTTTATCATCTCAAGCTACACTGAAACACACGAGCTTTTAGAAGCATGCAGGCTCAATTTGGTGGATTATATCACTAAGCCTTTTTCCTTTCAAACCCTCATTCACGCACTGACCAAATGTGTCTCCATGCTTAAAGCAGAGGGCTCTTTGTCCAAGGTGATTAACCATACGACTTATTATAACGCTTCGTCCAAAACCCTTATCAAAGAGGGTATGCCTCTTTCTTTGACAAAAAATGAGCTGACTATTTTAGAACTTTTACTCAAACAAAAAGGCAAAATCGTTACGTATGAAACCTTTATTCATGCCTTAGGCTCAGATGTCTCGTATGCGGCGTTGCAAAATCTTATCATGCGACTTCGCAAAAAACTTGGCAAAAACTCGATTCAAAATCTCTCCAAAGTGGGATACACCATCAAATGAGATTGTTTTTATCGTGCCTCTTTATTGCCTGCTCATACCTTCATGCGCAAACCATCGCCATTGCATTGAATGATGATTTTCGCTATATCAAAGCAAGCCCTTTTATGGAATATATTGCGGATGAAAATGGAACACTCAGTATCGAAACGATTCACACCGTACAGTGGAAACCCATGCTCTCTTCTAATCTTGGTGGCTTGAACGACTATCCTTCGTGGACAAAATGCACCATTAAAAATACCTCTGATAGCACAAAAGCCTTGATGATTAAAAACCCAAGAGCCAATATGGATGAAATCGACCTTTATATCTTACGAGATAATGAAATTACGATTCGTAAGCTAGGCGATAAATATCCTATTGATGCGAAAAATATTCCTCATCGCTATAGCGTTGAATTACTAGAATTAGCTCCTCAAGAAGAGGTACACATCATCTCAAAGCTTGTCAATATGCATGACTCAACCGAGGGTGAATGGGAAATTTTTTCACGCAAAAGCTTTATTGAATTTACGATGTTGGAAAGCTTATGGTGGGGTGTTTTTATTGGTATTTACATCGCTTTGTTTTTTTATGCCACACCTATTCTTATCGCAACCAAAGACAAAATTCTTTCGCTTTTTTTTAGCTTCTACATCATTAGCTCCATCGGCTATCAATTTTCCGTCAATGGTGTTTTACACTCATTAGGCGTTTACGGACACACCATCAATGTCCTCACACTTTTTTTTAATGTCCTCTTTTCCATCTTTACGATACTAGTCATCTTACGATTTTTAAGGATTACGCATCACAAAGGCATTTTGTGGAGTACTTTGCACATGATTTTGGCTCTTTTATTCCTTGAAATCATCATTGCTCTTGTCAGTTTTTTTGAGCCTTCCTTACTTCGTTCTCTTTCGTTTATGACACTTTTTTTAGGGATGATTAGCTTTTTAATTTGGATTTTACTCTTACGATACATCGTACGCACCTCTAAAAACAGTGTTTTTCTCTATATTTTCATTGGTTATACTGCTGTTTTTATCGGTCATTTGTATCAAACACTCATCACGATTGGCATACTACAAATGCACACTTTTTCTACCTACAGTGTCTCTGTTGCGAGTCTTTTTGAAATGTACTTTTTTGCGCTAGGCATCTCCCAATACATCAAAAAAATCAAACAAGAAAAGATAAAAAAAGAGCAACTGCTTGATTTTCAAATGCGTTTTGCTTCTATTGGAAGGCTTATTGGGAACATCTCGCATCAGTGGAAAACGCCTATCATTCGAGCGGGGGCATTGCTTACGCATATTGAAGCACTGTTGCATTTGAAAAAAGACACCTCTACGCTTGAGGAGATTGAGTCGATTATCCCAGAAATTCGCTCACATTTTAGCTTTATGCAAAATACCATTGATGAGTTTTACACGCTTTACAGTAAAAACCGTCATAAAGCCTCCTTTCAACTAAGCCGTGCCATTCATGATGTATGGCAGATGCTCAGTACTAAAGTCAAAGACGCTCAGGTTGTTTTACATGTAAATGACCCACATGCCATCACTCTGTACAGTTATGAGTCTTCGTTTTACCATATTATGATTATTTTGCTAGATAATGCACTGGATACCATTCGTGAAAGAGCCATCGAAAATCCTCACATCATCATCACGATTTCAAAAGAAAACAAGATGGTGTATATCAGTGTTGAAGACAATTGTGGAGGTATTCGACAAAAACCTATCGAGTCCATTTTTGAGATTGAAGTCTCAAGCAAACAAGGTGACAATAGCGCTGGAGGTTTAGGGCTGTCTATTGTAAAACATTTGGTGAGCGAAAAATTTCATGGAACGATTGGCGTAACAAACACCCAAAAGGGTGCAAAATTTGATATGCGTTTGCCACATATCACTGCAAAAAAAGGATAAATGTGTATCGATTGCTTAAAGTTTTCATCTCGCACAATTTACGCTTGGTTATCTTGATACTTTTTAGTCTTTTGATTGTACTCTTAAGCACATTGTTTTATGTGACAAGTCTTACACAATCTCACAGTGCTATTGAAGCAGAAATTAGCGAAGCGATGTTTCGAGCAGCTCGCCACACCGCTAAAAATATCGAGATGCATCTACAAAAATATGATGAACCTTTGGAAGAAGCGTACCTAAGCGAACTGATTGCACCACTTTCGTTTGCAGAAGGATATGCGTTTATCGTGGATAAAAACAGGAAAATTCTTGCACACAAAAAGTTTTCTAACGGTCTTTATAATGCAAAAACACTTAGCGATAAAGAAAATGTCATCATCGAAGATATTAGCTCGCTTGCATGTCAAATCGCGCAAGATAAAGAGATAAAGAATTTTGATAGCCATGAAAAGCGTTGGAGTCTCGCCTACGCTTCTATCCATCCTTTAGGTTGGAAAGTGATTATTACCGCACCTAATGATACGACCCATGTACGGGCAAATTACTTAAGCCATTCTCTTTTTATTGTCTTTAGTGTGATTATGTTCATCGCTTTGATTGTCACATATCTTGCCGCTGATATCATTTTGCGTTACCAACGTAAATTGGAAAGAGAAAAAAAAGAGCGGGAGGAGGAGTTGCTTAGAGCCAAGAATAAATATGAAACAACCTTAAGCGCACTGCCTGATCTCTTTTTTGAGATGGGTTTGGATGGAACCTATTATGACTACCACTCTCCTGATAATAGCCTCCTTGCCGCACCACCCCAACTCTTATTGGGAAAAAAAGTCAGTGATGTGTTGCCACAAGAAGCTGCAATGACCTGCCTCAATGCACTACAAGAGGCAAATAATACAGGCTCTTCAAAAGGAAAGATGATAGAGCTTTTCTTAGAAAAAGGGACAACATGGTTTGAACTCTCTATCGCTAAAAAACCACATCAAAATGAAGACACACAAGCCAAATTTATCGTTCTTTCACGTGATATTACGGAGCGTAAAAAAGCAGAAGAGCGCAACTACTATCTTGCCA
>JAGOZL010000118.1 GCA_018058685.1 Sulfurospirillum sp. | reverse complement strand
CTTCGGGTGTTAAAGTATTGTATTTCATCATGGTTTCCTTTTTTTGGTTAAAAATTAATCAAGGGAGATTGAAAAATCTTTTTACATGTAAAGGGTTATAACGCTTTTGTACTAAAAATGGCTTTACATGTAAAGATTAGCTTTCACTTTTTGTCATCATTCTTAGTTTCTCAATAAATGTTTTTTTCCCGATGAAAGCGAGCATATCGTTCTCTCTGATTTTGTAGGTTTTATCGACATCAAATTTCCAGTTATCGCGTGTTTTACAGGCTATGAGGTGAATCTCATTTTCAAACATGCTCTCAAGTTCTTGAATCATTTTACCCATAAGTGGCTTTGGTACTAAAAATTTAGCGATTTTGATGGTACTGCTAAAATCCACTTGGTCGATAACAACGTTTCCCACAAGATTTTCAACCAATTTACGCGCAGATTCTCGCTCAGGATAGATGATTTTAAAAGCACCTAGTCTGGCTAAAATTTCGCCATGGGTTGGCGTGATGGCTTTAGCGATGATATTTTTATTGTCCAACTCTTTGAGCGCCATCAGCGTTAAAATACTCGCTTCGATATTTTCACCAATACTGATGATGACGGTATCAAGCCCTACAACACCTGCTTCTTGAAGTGCTTTGATGTCGGTACTGTCTAAGATAAGCGCATCTTCTACGTATTCACTAATGACTTGAATTTTATGTGGGTCATTGTCGATGGCAATGATATCCGCACCTTGTTCCGCTAAACTTTTTGCGATGTTAAATCCAAATTTTCCAAGACCAATAACGGCGTATGTTTTCATAATAAAATCCTTCCCTCAGGGTACTGTATGTGTTTTGTTTTTTCTTTCCCAACAAGTAAAAATCCAAAAGCAAAAATGCCCATTCGCCCGATGAGCATTAAAAGAATGATGATGGATTTTCCAAAGCTATTAAAGTTTTCCGAAAAGCTTAAGATATCGCCATTGCCCACCGAAACGCCTACGGTACAAAAAGCAGAGACCACCTCAAAAAGCGTTTTCATAAAAGGAGTGTGTTGGGTTTCGACCAAAAGGAGGGTTGCTAAGATGGTGATAAACGAAGCCACGATAATAATGGCAGAAGCGCGATTGATGATTTCAGGGGTGATGGTTCGCTTAAAAGCATGGGGTGCTTGGTTGCTCAGTTTCATCGTGTGCAGTGTTGCGATGATAAGCACGGCGACGGTTGTGATTTTGATGCCTCCTGCGGTACTTCCAGCACCTCCTCCGCTCATCATATAAAGCGTTGAGCAAAACAAAGATGCATCGCTGAGTTGTGAGAGATCTAGGCTATTAAAGCCTGATGTCCTAAAGTTGACCGATAAAAAGAAACTATTGAGCAGTTTTTGATAGACGCTTAAGGAGGCAAAAACACCCTTGTTGTCCCACTCGATGGCAAGGAAAAGCACCATGCCAGAGAGGAGCAAAATGAGTGTTCCCCATAAGGTGATTTTGGTGTGGGCAGAGAGCATGAATTTTTTACGAGACGCCTTAAAATAAAGTTCAACCAAAACAAGATAGCCAATACCACCGATAATAATCAATAAACCAACCGTGCCAATCGTCGTAAAATCGCTGTTGTATCCAACCAAACTATCGGTAAATAAAGAAAACCCAGCATTGTTAAAAGCAGAGATGGCATGAAATATGCCTTGCCACAAGGCTTTTGAAAAAGGCATGTCCATCCAAAAACGAACGGTTAAGATGGCTGCACCGAGGGCTTCAATCAAAAAGATAAAAAGAAATACTTTTTTTAAGAAATCTTGAATATCTGAATTGCTTGAATAATTGAGTGAGTCTTTTGCCAGTGTCTTTTCGTGGATGTTCAGATTTTTTTTCATAAACAAGAAAAAAAGTGTCACGATACTCATATACCCTACACCACCGATTTGGATAAGGAGTAAGATGATGGATTGACCAAAGAGGGTAAAATCTTCAGAGGTGCTTTTCACAATGAGTCCTGTAACACAGGTAGCAGAACTGGAGGTAAAGAGTGCGTCGATGAAGCTTAGTTTTCCGGTGTGCGCAAAAGGGAGCATGAGTATCAAAGCACCAACAAATACAACCAGAAGATAGCTAATAAAGATGATTTTGAGTGTTTTTTGATTCATGTATCTCTTTCGTGTGTGCATGAAAAGCGATATCCTATGCTCGCTTCTGTTGTGATGTAAAGCGGTCGAGTTGGATTTTTTTCGATTTTTTTACGTAAGGTGTTGATATACGTTCGTAAATATTGCATCTGATTTTGGTAGCCTACACCCCAGATTGTTTTTAAAATGTGCTGATGCGGTAGTACTTTGTTGGCATTTTGCATCAAAAAAGAGAGTAGGTGGTACTCTGTGGGGGTTAGTTTTAAAAGTGTACCATTGAGCAAAACTTCTTTACATGTAAAATCAATCGTAAGCTCTTTACATGTAAGAATATTGGGTACATTTTCTTGGATTGTACGCCTAAGCGTTGAGCGAACGCGCGCGAGTAATTCATGGGTTGAAAAAGGTTTTGTGACGTAGTCATCTGCGCCCATATCCAGTGCTGCAATAATCTCTTTTTCGTCACTGCGTGCGGAGAGAACGATGATAGGTGTTAGGCTCTCTTTACGTATGAAAGAAATCAAGCTTTTACCATCACCATCAGGAAGCCCTATATCTAAAATGAGCAATGCGGGATTTTGTGTCATCCATTCACGTTTAGCATGAATCATATCTTTGGCAAGGCGTGTTTTATAACCAAACTCTTCCAAAGAGATTTGAAGGAGCTTTCCTATCGCATCATCGTCTTCAACCAGTAAAATGAGTTCATTAGATTTCATTTAAAGCTCATTTTGCAGTTTTTTAGGACGTTTGGCAATGGGCAGAGTGATTTCGAAGCAGATGCCGTTGTATTGATTGTAGGCACTGATTTTTCCACCATGAGAGGCAACAATGCTATGACAAATAAAAAGCCCGATACCGCTACCTGAAATATCACCTGCATTTTCAAGACGATAAAATCTATCAAACATTGATTTAAGAGCGTGTTCTTTAAAAGGATTGCTCTCGTTAAAAAAGGTGATTTTCACCTTTTTAGATTCTTGAGAAAGGCGAATAACAATCTGTTTATTTTGATTAGAGTATTTAAACGCATTGTCTAACAAATTAGCAAAAAGACGGTTTATGAGATTTTCATCGCCCCAGTAAAGCTCAAGATTGGGGCTTACATCAACGGTAACATGGCGTTCAATGTAGGATTCTTCAAAGTCATTGAGTGCAACATTGAGGCAATCTTCTAAATCACACCAATTCATGTGAAGTTTTAGCCGTTTGTCTTTAAGCCGTGCATTATCTAAAAGATTATTGATGAGGCGGTGCATTTTATCGGAGCTGTGTTTGATATCATCTAAAAGGTTTCTTCTGGTTGACTCACTCATTTTTGTGTCCTCCAAAAGGAGTGTTGTTGAGCCTAAAATAGAAGAGAGGGGTGTTTTAAGGTCATGTGAGAGCGTATTGAGAAGAATATCGCGTATCTCATTGGTCTGAATTTTTTGAGCTTGCCATGTGATGATGTAACCCACTAATAAAAAAATAGCAAAACTCCAAAGATAAATAGCATCGTGTACAGTAAAACTATGTACAGGCGGTACATATAAAAGGTCAAAAAGTAAAATAGCACTCAATGCAATCAACGTTGTTGTAAAAAAATTACCACGAAGCGCAACGACGATGATGGGGATGAGGTGAATTAACGCAATATTAACAAGTTCTAAGTTGGCTTGAAATAATTGGCTTATGAGGGTGACACATCCAAGTGTAAGCAAAGCTGTTAAAATATAGTGCAAAGACAATCCCCTAAATGATTTGAGTGTATTATAAGTCAGAATGCATCAAAAAGTTATCAAAATGATTAAGCGCTTTTTGTGTAGAATGGTTTTCCCAAAATTTTAGGAGGAAGAATGAAAAGTCCAAAAGGTTTTAGAGGGAAGTATTTTAGCTTAGCCGCAATACTTGCTTTAAACGCGACCATCACACTTGCATCAAATGTGCAGCGTGTTGTTGATACGCAAGAGCAATTAGAGCGCAAAAGTGAAAATGCAACTTCTGAAGAAGAGACACT
>JAGOZL010000009.1:29087-35590 GCA_018058685.1 Sulfurospirillum sp. | reverse complement strand
TATGCTTCTTTAGTCTCTTTTTTTATCCTTTTTGCTGTTATTATTATTCAAAAAAAATTTACTTTGATCTTTTCTTTTTCACTTAGAGAATACCTCTATTTATTTTTTTTAGGATTTATAAATCCTTTTATCTATTATCTTATTTTATTTAAGGCGTATGATCTTTTGCCTGCACAAGAGGCACAACCACTTAATTATACTTGGGCACTAACGCTTTCGTATCTTTCTGTCGTTATTTTAAAACATAGGTTACATAAACGTGATGTTTGGGCAGGTGTTCTATGTTATATGGGTGTTATGATTATCTCTACACACGGTGATTTATTCAATTTTTCATTTACAAGTATAGAAGGTGTTTTTTTAGCTCTTTTTTCAACAATTTTGTGGTCATTGTATTGGCTATATAACGCCAAACTTCATGTTGATCCTGTTGTAGGGCTTTTTATTAATTTTGCTAGTGCTTTGCCCTTCATTTTTTTATGGACACTTCTTTTTTCTGATCCTTTTACTGTTAATATTTATGGACTTTTAGGTGCAACATACGTTGGCTTTTTTGAAATGGGACTAACGTTTGTTTTATGGCTTAATGCTATTAAATTGAGTACGAATGCTTCTCAAGTTGCTAATTTAATTTTTATATCTCCTTTTATATCATTATTTTTGATTAGTTTCATCGTTGGTGAAACGATACTGCTTTCAACATTTATTGGATTGATTTTTATTATAATAGGACTTGTTATACAGCAAAAAAAGTAAAAGAATAAAGAGAGAATTTAATATTTTATTGTCAAGGATAAGTCATGTTTCTTAAATTTTTTTTGATGCTAAGTTTCATTTACAGTTTTTCTTATGCCGATACTTTTTTAGATAAAGAGCGCTTACAAGCCTCAAAGGAAAAAAAATTAATTTTACTCAGTATTAGCAGTGAGCATTGTCCTTACTGCATAAAAATGAAAAAGAATATTTTTGATAATGTGGCATACATCCAAAAAATAACTCAATCATATGTTCATGTAACGATAATGAATGATGATCCGAGACTTCCAAAATCTTTACATGTAAAGTATTTACCGACGCAGTATATTTTGTCTCCAAAAGATTTAAAAATCATTGATGAATTTGCAGGATATATGGAGCCAAATCATTTTATAGAACTTTTAGAAGAAGTGTATCATCAAGAAATTAAATAGTACTTTTCCAAAACTTTATCACTATAAAAGAAAAAAGTGTTGCAAAAAAGAGTCTAAAGCTCACGATTATCCATGGATTTGCTCCAAAAATAACAAAGAGTAGAGTATCTTCAATGATTGCATGGCAAATCATCAGATACGTTCCAATAAAAAGAATCTCTTTTTTTTTCAAGATACCGCGTTCATACTCTGAAATTAAAATACCCGCACCATAGGTTATTCCTAAAATAACGCCAACGACAATGGAAAAGCCACTATTCACTTTATGTGAGTGTTCTTGAACCCATTGCAAAGATTTTAAAAAATCTAAAAAGAAAATCAGTAAAGAAACAAGAAAAATAATTTGTATACAAAGCCAAAGAGAGGCATAGAGCGAATACTGTAGTAAAGAAAAAAGGGAATCAAAGTGGTTTTTTGCAGGCGTAGAAACTTCTAGCATTGTATGCGAGTCAAACCAAGTAGAAGGAAGTTTTGAGACGATATAGCCAACAAAAAGCCCAACACTGAGCCGCAATGTTATAGAATAAAAACGTGAAATTCCAAGTTTTTTCATAATTTCCGTTTCGACTAATAATGCATGGGCAACGCCTAAAAAAACAGCTAAGATTGTCCATTGATGCGGAGTTAAGCCAATTGGAGCGGCAAAGGCAATTGCAGCATAAAGATTCAGAAAAAGACCGCTTACGATTGCTAATACTGCTTCTGATGGGAGCCCTAGCAAAGAAACAATAGGGGTAAACAAGAAGGTGATATAACGCAAAATATCGTAATAAAATAGGACATCGGCTAAAATATAGATGGGTACAACCAGTTTTAAAATAACCCATGAACTCCGAAAAGCGGTTTGTAAAGAATGTTTAAAATCAAAGGTCATAATAGATTCTTTTTAGTTTAATACTTATTTTATAAAACATAGGGTACAATACCGACCTCAATTGATAAAGTGCGTTCGTAGCTCAGATGGATAGAGCATTGGTTTGCGGTACCAACGGTCAGGGGTTCGAGTCCCTTCGAGCGCACCACTTCGTTTAAAACATTTCTTCAAAAATGATATACGGTGTTTTTTGTAATCCTAAGGTTTCATATATTTTTTGTGTTTCTTTGTCATCTTTGTGAACAAAAAGTCTAACCCCACAAACGTCATAGTGCTCTTTTGCTAATGATTTTGCTTTATTGAAAATGGCATCATGAATCTCTTTTTCATACTCTGTATGAATCACAAAAATACTCTGAATACAATAAAATGCTCCATTGTTCCAATCGCTCCATTCTCTTGTAACCATGGTTAATCCTACGATAAGACCATCTAGCTCGGCAATAATATAAAAGCCATTATTGAATTTAGAAAAGACTTGATGTACCCCTTCTGTTGTCATAGCCAAAGAGAGATTTTTATTAACAGTTTCTTTCGCAAATAGAACATTGAACTTTGCAATTTCTCCCGCATCGTCTCGTGTAGCGATGCGAACAATAAGATTGGATAACATTAGCTTTCCTTTATATGGGTTAATAGTTGGTCTACAATTGTTTTAGCCCCACCTGAATGAATAGTATCAGATAGCTTTTCAGATATTTCTTTTAGAGGGATTTTTTCAAGCTTTTCAAGAAGGTCGTGTGATTCCATTTGACGTTGAGGCTCTAAAAGAGCTAACCCTTTATCAACCAGAGTTTTTGCATTAAAAAATTGATGATTAGCTGCGGCATGAGGAAAGGGGATAAAAAGAGTAGGAATGGCAGATGCGCACAATTCCCATAACGTACTTGCTCCCGCTCGGCTAATTGCGATATCTGCTTCATAAATTTTTTCTGGCATTGTGGTAGAAAAATCAAAAACATCTGCAGGAATAGATGCTTTGGTGTAAAACTCTAAGATTGATGAAAAATCTTTAACACCCGTTTGGTGAATGATTTTGATACCTTTTTGATGTAAGAGAGGAGCTAGTTGCATGGCAAGGTTATTGATAAACGTAGCGCCTTGACTTCCTCCTAGAAAGATAATTGTTTTAAACTCTTTGCGAATGCGCTGGTGCTCAAAAAAGAGTTCTCGAATAGGATAATCGCATACAATAGCTTTTGAATCATAAGAGCTAAAGAAGGCTTTTGCAAATGGCTTTAAAAGAGCATTGAGTTTTCCTGTAATGGCATTTTGCTCGTGAATATACAAAGGAATACCTGCCAATAAAGCTCCAAATGAAGCAGGTGCTGCAGAATAGCCACCGACTGAAAAGATAGCTTTGATACCATGTTGTTTGAAAAGTGCTTTACATGTAAAAGCAAGCTTTATGATTTGTATAAGGGTGAAGAGCTTTTTGAAGCCTTTTTTGTTGACAACACCACGACTTTCTAAAAAATATTTTTGCGCAAAGTCATGGTCTTGTTCAAACCATTGTTTATCTTGACCTGCTTGAGAGCCGATGTAAATAGGCTTGATTCCTCTTTTGCACAATTCTTCTTTGATGGCTTTTGCGATGACTAAATGCCCACCAGTCCCACCCCCTGTGATGACGATCATAATTTCACCTTTTTACTGATCATTAAAACCATTCCTATTCCTAAAGAGAGCGCTAAAATAGAACTTCCTCCATAACTGATAAAAGGAACAGAAATTCCTTTAATAGGAGTAATAGACGTAATCCCATAGGCATTCATTAAAAACGAAAAGACAATGAGCAATCCAATGCCTAGTGAAAAAAGATAGTAGACTTTATTGAGACTTCGACTGGCTATTTTAAAAATACGGTAAACGATGAAAAGAATCACAAGCGCTAAAAGCATAACGCCAATAGCACCTAATTCTTCAGCAATGCCTGCAAGAACAAAGTCGGTGTGAACTTCACTTAAGTAGCCTAATTTAAAAAGCCCATTCCCGATGCCCTCACCAAACAGGCCTCCGTGTTTAATGGCATTGAGTGAGTGAGAAATCTGATAAGGTTCTGGAGCATCATCGACTCTAAGTACTGCCGCAATATTTTCAGGGAACATTGAGAGTACCATGTTTTGAATCGTTGCCCACCATGTTTTGATTCTTAAAATACGATGTGTCGAGCTAAAAATAGCGATTAAAAAAACAACCAGTGAACCTAAAATAGAGAGCATAAAAAGTTGTAGACTTGTCCCCGCAAAAAATGCCATAACTGCCAATGTAAGTGCCAAAACAATGACTTGTCCTAAGTCATTTTGCATAACGGCAATTAAATAAATCACTAAGACGAACACTGCAATATAAGGTAAGATAAGCTTTACTTCTTCTTTGAGTGTTTTTTTATGTTCATTGAGTTTTCGAGCAAAACTCCATGCAAGAAAATAGACAAAGCCAATTTTGAAAAATTCAACGGGAGCGAGCGAAAAACCAGGAAGTCTAATCCAACGTTTTGCACCCCCCGCTGAAGTAACCAGTGACTCAGGAAGGTAGTGCATAACACCCATTAAAAGAAGACAACTTAAGAAGATACTAAAGCCAATATAAATGAGATATTTATCAGGATCCAGTTGAGAAATGGCCCACATAAGCGTTATGGCTACCATTCCTACGGCAAATTGGCGTAAGAAAAAATGGTATTCAGCATAATCAAAAAAGAGTATAGTGAATACAGGCAAAGATAATGAAAAAATAATGCCTACAAAAATAGCTAATGCGGCAAGGGAAAAAAGGATTTTATCGGTTCTCATAGTATCTTACATCTGTTATGATTTTTTATCATTTTACCTCAAAATAGATTAAAAAATAGTTTCAGAACAAGTCAATATTTGGAACAAAATTTGCTTACAATTAGCATCATATTAAGAAGGAGCCTAAAGAGATGGATATTCAAACCAGTAAATCAAAACCCTTACTAGAGCAAGCTTTAAATGCGCGTGCTTTACGACAAGATTTGATTTCAGGAAATATCGCTAACATCGACACTCCTTTTTATAAAGCAAAAGATATTGATTTTGAAACCATGCTCATTCAGCAAACAAAAGAGATATATGGTGAGCGAGGTAGTACTAGCCCAAAATTGGCTATGGCACAAACAGATGCTTCACACTTGAGTGGGTACACTAACTTTGATAGTTCAAAAGCAACCCTTTATTTACGAGATGGGCATATGGCTCGAAATGATGGCAATACGGTTGATTTGGATGTAGAGAGTTCAGAGCTTAGTAAAAATGCAGTGATGTTTAATGCGTTAACATCGGCATTGCAAAAAAATGGCATGATTTTTAAAAGTGTCATTGAAGCATCATCAAAACTTTAAGGATTAGAGTATGGCACAACTAAGTAGTTTTGACATCAGTGGTTATGGACTCTCTGCACAGCGTTTTCGTATGGATATCATTAGCTCTAATATTGCTAATGCGAATACCACACGTACCAGTGAAGGTGGCCCGTATCAGCGTAAAGATGTTGTTTTTAAAGCCATAGAGTTTGAAAAAACACTCAATCAAAAAATTGCTGAGGGCAATAATATGCTTGAGTATGAAAATCCTTTGGATGATCCATTCTTGCAAGAAAATGCCAATCCTGCTATAATGACCGTAAGTGTGGATAAGGTTGTGCGCGATGAGGGCGAGTTTAAATATAAGTTTGACCCATCACATCCTGATGCTAACACAGAAGGATATGTCGCGTATCCCAATATCAATCCCGTAATTGAAATGTCTAATCTTATTGAGGCAACACGTGCATATCAAGCGAATGTTTCAGCATTTCAAAGTGCAAAATCCATTGCACAAAGTGCGATAGATCTTTTAAAAGGATAATAAATGCCTAGTAGCATTGATAAAATTTCATCACTAAATAACCCATTAAATACAAAAACTATTGATAAAAATGAAGCAACGAATACAGATTTTTCTAAAATTTTGAAAGATTCTATTGAAGAAATGAACGATATCCAAGTTAAAGGAGATCGTGCTATGGCAGATATCGCTACGGGAGAAGTTAAAGATTTACACCAAGCTGCGATTGCTATTAATAAAGCTGAAACAAATATGAAAATGATGTTGGAAATTCGTAACAAAGCGTTGAGTGCTTATAAAGAGATAGCTAGGACACAGATATAATCTCTTAGCATCCATGGAACAATCTGACGCCAAAAAAATTAAAATCCTCTTCCTCTTCTTTGTTGTCCTCTTAGGTTTTCTTGTCTTTTTTGGAACCCTTTTTTATTGGGCAACGATTGATAGACGACTTCCACGACTTGAACACAGTGAGGTCAGCCACGCTCTTCGAGGAAACATTATCAGTTCCGATGGTTTTAAAATCGCAACCAGTCAAAAACTTTACAAAGCCATTGTGGATACTCGCAATATTGACCCTAAAAAAATAGA
>JAGOZL010000009.1:0-28987 GCA_018058685.1 Sulfurospirillum sp. | reverse complement strand
AACACAGTGAGGTCAGCCACGCTCTTCGAGGAAACATTATCAGTTCCGATGGTTTTAAAATCGCAACCAGTCAAAAACTTTACAAAGCCATTGTGGATACTCGCAATATTGACCCTAAAAAAATAGATCTTTTTGTTAAATTGTACACGTTATACAGTGGCGATGAGCCTGCTAAAATTTTGGCAACATTGAAATCCAATCAAGGCAGTACAGTCCTATCGTATCGCATTGATTCTAAAAGTGCTAAATACTTACAAGAACTCTCTCGCAAGCTTTATAAACTCGGTGTTTTTAGAAGCTATGAAGACCCAAAAACGGGGGTGGCGTTTTTACGGGGACTTAGTGTGCTTGAGAGCGGTGAAGACAGACTTTATCCAGCTGTTGATGCAATAACGCCAATTGTGGGTTATGTTAAAAAGCTAGAGCAAAATAATATGACTAAAACGACAGGGGTAAAAGGAATTGAGCGTTTTTATGAAGATAAACTCTCTTCTGTGCAAGATGCTTTTATCTCAGGGTCTCGTGATATTTCAAATGCTATTATTTTAGATGGGAACAGTATTTCTTCAAGGCGTTATGATGGGTATGATGTCCATTTAACTCTCTCTTTAAAGATGCAAAAAATTATTGAAAAAACACTTGATGCGCAAAAAATCAATTTAGATGCCAAAGAGATTCTTATTAGTGTTATTAACAGTGAAACAGGCGAAGTTTTAGCTCTTGCAACCAGCAATCGTTTTAATCCTGATAGTATTGATAAAAAAGATTATGGATCTTTGAATATCTCAGCGATTGAGTATATTTATGAACCCGGTTCTGTGATGAAGCCTATTACACTAGCGCTTTTATTAAAAGCCAATAAAGTCAATCCTTATGACATTATCAACTTATACGGGGGAAGTTATAAAATCGGTACAAAAGTGATTAAAGACACACACAAAGATGAAAAATTAACCGTAGAAGATGTCATCGTGCACTCCAGTAACGTTGGCACGGCACAGATTGCACAAAAACTTGATGCTATGGAATTTTACCAAGGACTAAAAGATTTTGGATTTTCGCTGAGAAGTGGCGTGGATTTACCTTTTGAAAACCCTGGTATTATCCCAGCGCTGAATCGCTTTAATTCACCTATCTATAAAGCAACGGTTGGTTATGGATATGGTATGAATGCAACCTTTATGCAAGTACTCAAAGCGTATACGGCTTTCAATAATAATGGACGCATTGTGACTCCGATGCTTGTTAAAAAGCTTGTTTCACCTTTAGGACAAGAGATGTTCCCTGAAAAAACGCCTGAACAACAAGTTGTACCTCCCAGTGTAGCTAAACGTATTCAAAAAATATTGATTAAAACGGTGCATGAAGGTACTGGTGTTGGAACAAAAATGCAAGGTTTAGAAGTGGGCGGAAAAACAGGAACGGCACATATTGCCGAAGATGGTGAGTATGTGAGTGTCTATAACAGTTCTTTCTTCGGTTTTGCTAATGATCAAAAAAACCGTTACACAATAGGGGTTTTAATACGAGAAGCGAAGAAAAAGAAAGCTTATTTTGCTTCACAAAGTGCAGTTCCCGTCTTCAAACAAGTGATCGAAAAACTTGTTGAAAACGGGTACTTAACACCTTCAGTGGATGTCCAAAACTAAATTTTTAATACACGCAACAAACGCATCATCATCATTGGGACAGCGTGCTACCAAATAGCGCTCGAAGCCTAATTCATGGGCAAGTTCTGCATACTCAATACTTAATTCAAACTCTGTTTCAGAATTGTCAATCGTAAAAGAAAGCGGCACGATGAGTGCATTTTTATTTTCAAGTGATTTTAACGTCTCTTCCATTGAAGGCTCTAGCCATTTAACAGGGCCAAGTTTAGATTGATAGGCTAAATGGATGGCTTTAAATGCAATGTTTTCTTTGTTTAATAATGATTCAATAAGCTTTACATGTAATGTTATCTCTTTTTGATACGGGTCGCCTTTGTCGACAATCTTCTGCGGTAAAGAGTGTGCGGAGAAGATGAGTTCTAAGTGTGAAGCGTCATTTTCACCTAAGGCTTCTTTGATTTTTTGAACCAAAAGAGCATTGTAGGATTCGTTGTCGTAAAAGCGTTCTATGACACGAAGAGAGCCTTTGTACCCTAATGTTTTGGCAACGTCTTCAAAATCTTCGACAGAGGATTTTGTCGTGGTTGTAGAGTAGTGAGGATAGAGGGGTAGCACGACAATTTCTTCAACACACTTTTCTATTAATTCACGAACGACACCTTCACAAAATGGGGGGGTGTAGCGCATCGCAAAATTTACATGGTACGAGGGAAGTGCTCTTTGGAGTTTATCGACAAGTTGTTGTGTATAGCCAACCAAAGGAGATTTCCCTCCAAGTTTGGCGTAATTGGCTTGGGCTTTTTGAGTACGGGTGGAGGTAATCATAAAGGCAATGAATCGTCGTAAAAGGTTACTTTTAACGGTGATAATATTGGGGTCATTAAACATGTTGTGCAAAAAGAGTCCCACTTCATCCAAGTTGTTGGGTCCACCCATATTAAGAAGGATCAATGCTTTTTTCATGGGTTTATTTTCGTGAAGAAATATCAAGGGTGATCATACTGTCTTCGATGGTGCTAAGTCCGCTTCTGTCATTTGTTTCAATGAACACGGCAAAGGCTTTATGCTCACGAACAAGGGGTTCTTCTTTTTTAAGCATAATTTTGCGAATGACATAAGAGTTATTGCGCTGATACTCAGAATACTCTGTTAAGTCTTGCGCCATCAAATCTGCTTCATAATAGCCCTCTTTGGTGGCAACTTCAATGGTGCGCTTTCTAAAAGGAGTGAGCCAGTTTGTGGTGATACTTGCGACTATCTCATTACTCAAACGAAACGAGAGAATGGCATTGTCTTCATGGTGGTTATGAATTTTTTGGGATTTGTAGATGGAGACTTGCTCTATCTCTTCTTTGGTGATAAAACGAATTAAGTCGATATCGTGTACCGAAAGGTCGGTGAGAATGCCAACGTCTGCGATGCGAGGAGGAAATGGTCCAACACGCGTGATGCCAATACTATAAATCTCTTTGCCATCCAACTCTTTTATCAATGCATCAACAACGGGATTGAAACGTTCAATATAGCCAACACATACTTTCGCTTTGGCTTTTTGAGCTGCTTCTAAAATCTCTTTGGCTTCATCGCAATTTGAGGCAACAGGTTTTTCAATAAAAAGATGCTTACCCTTTGCAAGGCATTTGAGAGCGACACTTTTGTGTAAAAAGGTTGGAACAACAATGACTGCCGCATCAAAATCGGCCTTTTCCAACATCTCATCCAAATCCGTATAAAAAGGTTCATCGTACTCTTTTGTTTGTTGAATATCACAGAGTGCTGTGAGTTGAAACTCAGGCAAACTTTTTAAAACGCGGTAGTGGTTTTGTCCCATAGAACCTAGTCCAATTAGTGCTACTTTTACCATCATTTATGCCTTAATCGCGTTGACAACAAAATCTTGTTGTTCTGTGGTTAAAAACGGACTCATTGGAAGACTCATAATCTCTGTTCCGACTTGTTCGCTTAGTGGAAAATCACCTTTTTTGTAACCAAGGTATGAAAGCGCTTCTTGTAAGTGAAGAGGAATTGGGTAGTGAACCGCTGTTGGCACACCTGCATCGTTTAATTTTTGCATTAAAGTTTCACGATTTTTCACACGAATGGAGTATTGTGCGTACATCGAATTTCTATCGCTCATAATCTTAGGCGTAATCACATCAGCATCTTTGAGTAACGCGCTGTAACGCTCGCCTACTTCAATACGTTTTGCGACTTCTGCATCAAAATGGTTCATTTTGACATTTAAAATGGCTGCTTGAAGAGCATCGAGTCGTCCATTGATACCAATGTATTTGTGTTCGTAACGTTTGCCTTGTCCGTGGTTGAGAAGCGATTTAATTTTGGCTGCGAGTGCGTCATCGCTACAAAAGATAGCGCCACCGTCTCCATAACATCCAAGGGGTTTTGATGGGAAAAAACTCGTACATCCGATGTGGCTCACGTTGCATGATTTTTTGCCTTTATATTCCGCTCCAAAACTTTGGCATGCATCTTCAATGACCACAAGGTTATGTTTTTGCGCGATAGCATTAATCTCGTCCATATCAGCACATTGACCGTAAAGTGCCACAGGCATGATGGCTTTGGTACGAGGTGTAATTTTCGCTTCAATGTGTTTTGGATCAATATTGTAAGTGGTTTCATCAATGTCGACAAAAACAGGTTTTGCTTTGAGCAAAGCGATGGTTTCAGCGGTGGCAATAAAGGTAAATGGAGTTGTGATAATTTCATCGCCCGGTTCTATATCAATCGCCATAAGGGCTAGCAAAAGAGCATCCGTTCCGCTAGAACATGCGTAAGCGTATTTTGCGCCTGTGTAAAGGGCTAGATTTTCCTCAAGCTTTGTGACTTGCGGACCCATGATAAACTGGGCAGAACTTAAGACGTCTAAGACTTCTTTATTGATTTCTTCTTTGTACATTTCATATTGTGATTTGAGGTCGATAAAAGGGATTTGCATAAGAGTACCTTTGGTTAAAATATCGCGTATTTTACTCCAATCATTCTTTTGCGAGGATAAAGTGTCCTAAGGCTTTACATGTAAAAGCACTTTGGCGTGTATCTTGTTTTTAAAGTGACTCTGTGATACCCTATAACAATAACTTTTAGCAAAGGAGCCCAGTGTGAAAAATATCGTCATCACAGGAGCATCTCAAGGCATAGGTAGAGCGATTTCCAAAACACTTTCTCATAAATACAATCTCATTGCCATAGACATTCAAATGCCTGAACACCATTTTTGTAAAGATTTTTTTCAGTGTGATTTAGGTAACAGTGAACAACTAAAATCAACCATTGAAGCGATACAAACTAAGATTAGCTCGTTGTATGGTTTGGTAAATAATGCGGGTATTTTCACCAATAAACCTCTTGCTGAGCAAAGTCTTGAAGAGTGGGAAAAAATCATTGCAGTGAATCTTCGCGCACCCTACCTACTTTCTCAAGCATTTGCACCACTTTTGAGTGCAAGTAAAGGGCATATTATTAACATCGCATCGATTCGCTCTATAATGTCTGAACTTGGTACGGAGGCGTACAGTGCTTCTAAGGGAGGACTAGCATCGCTCACACATGCACTTTCGATGTCTTTATCAGGAAAAGTGAGTGTTAATTCTATTAGTCCTGGATGGATTAACACCGATGAAAATTATATCCCAAGTTTGCAAGAACATGCGTGGCACCCCAGTGGACGAGTTGGACGACCTAGCGATATTGCTGAACTGGTTGCATTTTTACTAGAGCGCAATGATGGGTTTATCACGGGGAGCGATTTTGTCGTTGATGGCGGTGTGAGCAGGAAAATGGTCTACCCTTAATATTTTACATGTAAAGCCTTAAACTCACTTTTTGTATAATTGTTCCATTACACATGGAGGTTTTGCGAATGTATCATAAGATAAAAATAGTCATCTTTTATATCGTCATGTTTATGACGTTGGGACTTTTTTGGTTTTGGCAAGCCATTCCCTCTTCAAACCTCATTTCTCTTGAGCCTGATGTTAAACTTCAATGTCTCTCCTATGCCCCTTTTGGCAAAAATGAATCGCCGATGGATTTTGATAAGGGACTGAAACTCTCTTCTGCACAAATCGATCAAGACTTAGCGCTTTTAGCGCAATACACGGGATGTGTTCGTACCTACTCAACGTTAGGTTTAGAGATGGTTCCTGCGCTTGCGCGTAAGCATGGTTTAAAGATGTGGCTAGGTGCTTGGGTGAGCAGTGATCCTGTGTTGACACGCAAAGAGATTGCGGCGATGGTGGCATTGGCAAAAGAAAATGCAGATATTATCGAAACGGTTGTTGTGGGCAATGAAGCCCTGTTGCGACGTGATGTGAGTGCTTCTCAGTTGATTGGCTATATCAATGAAGTCAAACAAGCTTTGCCACAGATGAAGATAACGTATGCCGATGTGTGGGAATTTTGGAATCAGCACCCAAGTGTTGCGCCTTCTGTTGATAGAGTGACTATCCATATCTTGCCCTATTGGGAAGATAAACCCATCGAAGTTGAACGCGCCCTTTTACATGTAAAGAATGTGTACGAAGAGATGAAACATAAAATCCCCAATAAAGAGATTGTCATTGGAGAAACAGGCTGGCCTAGTTTTGGGCGTATGCGAGAAGGTGCACTACCAAGTGCTGTCAATCAAGCGATTTTTACCCGCAGTTTTGTCAAAATCGCTGAACAGCAAGGATGGAAATACAATTTTATCGAAGCGTTTGACCAGCCATGGAAACGTGTGAGTGAAGGTGCAGTTGGGGGTTATTGGGGATTGTTTGATGCCGATAGAAATGATAAGCATGTGTTGCATGGCTTTGTGAGTAATTTTCCAAATGCGCTGTGGCTTTTTGTAGGAAGTTTTTTATTAAGCCTTGTGGGCGCTTATTATATGCTGCAGCAAAAAGAGTGCCAATGCCAAAAATCTCCGTTTATGCTTTTAACGCTTTTTGGTGGTTCGGTGGCTCTTACGTGGCAAGCAAACAGTTATCTTTTTACATCGCGTACGCTTTTTGAGTATGTGTGGGCATGGATTGCATTAAGTGTTGCCTTTGCCTTGTGGGTTAAGTTGGTTCTCTTTTTGGTGACACAAGAAAAAGTACCACGTGGAAATCTTGCCAAAGCCATTGCTTCTGTATTTAGAGAAGACCACACCCATAAGGCTTCTGTCCATGATTTTCTTCATCTCTTAGCGGTCAGTATAGCATTAGTGATGGCTTTAGGTATGGCATTTGATGGGCGTTACCACAATTTTGATATTGGAATCTTAGGTATCATCGCCTTAGTTTATGGGAGTTTTTCTTTAGGTGCAAGTGATAAAGAATCGAACGGACTTTTAGAGCGCATGAGTGGGTTAGTGCTTTTACTGTGTGGCATTGCCGTCTTAGTAGAAGAGGGCTTACGCAATAATGTTGCTCTGTTTTGGAGTGCATCTTTAGTCGTATTTGGCATAACACTTTCATGTTTTAAAGTGAAAATGAAAGGATTTATCCAACCATTTCTTGTTCTTCTTGTCTTTGGTATTGCTTTTGTTTTGTTAAAAGAGCATATCTACGTCAAAGAATCATTAATCGATGTGTGTGCGGCAAATCCGCTTTTGAGCATCTGCCAAATAAGAGCCTTGCTTGGGAAAGTCATTTATCTTAATATTATCGGTATGTTAGGGCTTAGTGTTGGTCTCTTTGGTATCATTTTGCGGAACTATTGGATAGGGCTTTTCGCGATGGTTTTAGGTCTTTTTTGCCTTTTAACGTTCAACGGTTTTATCGGAGCAATCATTATGGTGTTAGGATGGTGGGTTGTTGGGTATCGTAGTACACAACACTTTAATAAAATACTTTAGGTTTTTTAGTTAAAATAGAAGAATTTTTAATGAAAACTAGGATGAAATGATGGATGTTAGAGCTGAGTTTTTAAAGTTTTTTGAACAAAAAGGTCACAAGGTAATGGAGAGTTCTCCACTCGTACCCGAAGATGCAACACTGCTTTTTGCCAATGCGGGCATGGTTCCTTTTAAGAGTGTGTTTACGGGTGAAGTACCCAGACCTAACCCTCCACGCGCTACCACGTGTCAAACGTGTATCCGTGCAGGTGGAAAACACAATGACCTTGACAATGTGGGTTATACCGCGCGTCACCATACCTTTTTTGAGATGTTGGGTAACTTTTCATTTGGCGATTATTTTAAAGAAGATGCGATTTCTCATGCGTGGGAATTTGTGACCGAAGTGCTAAAACTTCCCAAAGAAAAACTCTGGGTTACGGTGCATGAGAGCGATGATGAAGCAGAGGAGATTTGGAAAAAGCACATTGATGCCAGTCGTATTATGCGTTTTGGCGACAAAGACAACTTTTGGCAAATGGGCGATACGGGACCATGTGGACCGTGCAGTGAAATCTTCATTGACCAAGGTGCAGAGAATTTTAATACCCCAGAAGATTACATGGGGGGAGACGGCGATAGATTTTTAGAAATTTGGAATCTGGTCTTTATGCAGTACGAGCGCGATAAAGCGGGCGTTTTACATAAATTGCCAAAACCTTCCATCGATACAGGTATGGGCTTGGAGCGTGTTACGGCCGTAAAAGAGGGCGTTTTTAGCAATTACGATTGTTCACTCTTTACCCCTTTAACCGACAAAGTCGCACACTTGTGTGGAAAACCCTATGCGTATAAAACGGGAGCCAGTTACCGTGTTATTGCCGATCATATTCGTGCAGTAGCATTTCTTGTGGCACAGGGGACGACCTTTGGTCGTGTAGGACGAGGCTATGTTTTAAGACGTATTTTACGCCGTGCGGTACGACATGGTTATTTGCTCGGTCTTCGTGAACCCTTTATGTACAAGCTTTTAGACACCTTGTGCGAGCTTATGGGCAAACAATACCCATACCTTGTGGCTAAAAAAGAGGTTGTGGCAGAACAGATTAAAAATGAAGAAGAGAGCTTTTTTGCGACCATCGCTTCTGGACTTGAATTGTTTGAAAAAGAACTACTTAACACCAAAGATGTTTTTAGCGGTGAAGTGGCGTTTAAACTTTATGATACGTATGGCTTTCCTCTTGATTTAACAGCTGATATGCTCAGAGAAAAGAATTTGAGTGTGGATGAGGCACAGTTTGAAAAGTTGATGGCGGAGCAAAAAGCACGCTCAAAAGCTTCATGGAAAGGCAGTGGAGACAGTGCAACGCAGGGTGAGTTTAAACCTCTTTTAGAAAAATTTGGACTGAACACCTTTGT
This sequence comes from Sulfurospirillum sp., assembly GCA_018058685.1. Taxonomy (GTDB): domain Bacteria; phylum Campylobacterota; class Campylobacteria; order Campylobacterales; family Sulfurospirillaceae; genus Sulfurospirillum. The sequence goes on along the minus strand of JAGOZL010000009.1, from coordinate 20,137 downwards.
CGGCTACACTCAAAAAGAGGTGACATCAAAAGTCTTAGCTCTCTTAGATGAAAACTTTAAAGAGGTACAGCGCTTAGAAGAAAATGGTTGGGTACTGTTTGAGACAACCCCATTTTATGGGATGAGCGGTGGACAAAGTGGGGATGAGGGAAGCATTGAAAGGTATGGAAAAGTGCTTGATACGAAGAAATTTTTTGACCTTAACCTCTCATTGGTTGAATTAGAAAAACCGTTACATGTAAACGATGAGGTACGTTTGCATGTTGATATGTCTCGTCTTGAGATTGAAAAGCACCACTCTGCGACACACTTGCTTCACAGTGCCTTGCGTAAGATTTTAGGAGAGCATGTGAGCCAAGCAGGAAGTTTAGTCGAAAAAGAGCGTCTTCGTTTTGATTTCTCTCATCCAAAAGCCTTGACATCCGAAGAAATTACAAAAATTGAAGCATTTGTCAATGGTGTCATTGCTAGTGGTGTTGCTTCGCAAACACGCTTGATGAAGATTGATGAAGCCAAAGCCAGTGGCGCTATGGCGCTTTTTGGAGAAAAATATGGCTCAGAAGTTCGCGTAGTTAATTTTGGCGATGCGAGTATCGAGCTGTGCGGTGGAACGCATGTGGAAAATGTCGCGAACATCGGAAGTTTCTTTATTTTAAAAGAAAGCGGTGTGAGTGCGGGGGTACGTCGTATTGAAGCGATTTGTGGAAGTGCGGCTTTAGCATATGCGCAAGAGCTTCGCGCGCAAGTCGAAGCGATTAAAGAGAGTGTCAAACACAAAGAGCCACTCATTGGTATCAACCGTTTGAAAGAAGAGATAAAAGTGCTTAAAAGCGAAGTCGAATCGCTGAATGCTCAGGCTGGCAAAGCGGTTGAGTCTTTACATGTAAACGGTGTTGAACTCATCGTTGATATTTTAGGTGCGGGAGATATTAAAGCGCGCATTGATGATTTGAAAAATGAAAAAGAAGCGGTTGCGGTTTTATTATTGCAAGCAAAAGATGATAAGGTGATGATTGCAGCAGGTGTTAAAAATGCGCCTGTGAAAGCCGGTGCATGGATTAAAGAGATTGCTCCAATTGTTGGTGGAGGCGGTGGTGGACGTGATGATTTCGCCCAAGCTGGTGGCAAAGATGCTTCACGGATTGAAGAGGCAAAAAATGCCGCTTTAGCGTATGCTAAAGCATTGCTTCAAGGCTAAATGATGCGTGATTTTTTCATTGAGATTTTTAGTGACTACAGTAGAATCATTGTTTTTTTGCATGTGGTAAGTTCTGCGTTGCTCATTGGAAGTCTTTTTGTGATGCGTTTTATTGTTCAGCCTGTTGAAGTAGATGTGACAGATATTAAAATTAAATTTACAACGTGTATGAAGATGATTCGACGTTACATGTTTTTTACTGCACCTATGATGGGTATTATTATCGTGACGTCGCTTTTTATGCATTTAGGCTTAGGATTTAAAAGTGGCAATCCGACTACATACGTCATGGTGCATACAAAAGAGGCGCTTTGGACGTTTATCGCTTTTAATTTTACCTATATGTATTTTAAATACATCAAAGCACAAAAAGGGCTTGATGAGGAAAATTATATCGAAGTGGAAGAAAATGTTATCTTGATGGTGCGTTATCTTATTCCTCTTAATCTAGTTCTTGCCATTATCTCGGTCTATTTTGGTGTTGTACTGAGAGGATTTTAAGTGAAACCTATCATTTTAGGCTCATCTTCCCTCACGCGTGCGCAGTTGCTTCAAAAATTTGGCATCCCTTTTACCCAAAGAGAGTGCGGATTTGATGAGGAGCAACTTCGTATCAGCGAGCCTGCGCATTTTGTGTACCATGCGACCAAAGGAAAGATGCAAAGTTATTTAGAAAGCTATGATTTAGAACTTCCCGTTTTATGTGCCGATACGGTTGTCACAGCCAATGGTGAAATCTTACGCAAAGCCAAAGATAAAGAAGATGCAAGGCGAATTTTAGAAGCGCAAAGCGGTAATAAAGTGAGTATACTAACGTGCATGATGTATAAATCTTCCACATGCGAGCTCATTGACCTCTCTACAACAGACTATCTTTTCTTGCCTTTTGATAAAGTCTCTTTAGAAGCGTATTTGCAAACAGATGAATGGAGAGGCAAAGCAGGAGCGTGTATGGTTGAGGGGTTTTGCAAATCGTATATCAAAGAGGTTGTGGGATTAGAGAGTACTGCGATGGGTTTAAGCGTGGAGAAGTTGCTTCCTTTTTTGCAACGATAAACTGATGTACACACACGAATTAAATGCGATTCTCAAATCTAATCGATTTCGTAGCCGCAAGGTGTACGATGAATCGCTTTTGGATTTTAGTTCTAACGATTATCTCGGTCTTGCGCACCACCATGCGCTCTTTGAACGTGCTGTGGCACAGGTTAGCATGTACACTTCTCATGCACCTAAGGCTTCCATGTTGGTCAATGGGTATCATCCGATTCATGAAGAATTTGAAAACTTTTTAATTCGTCAAAGTGGTTTTGAAGCCGCTTTGGTGTGTGGGAGTGGATTTTTAGCCAATTTTTCTTTAATTGAGGCGTTACCTCGTAAGAAAGACCTGTTGATTTTAGATGAAGAGTACCATGCCAGTGGTATGGTTGCCTCTAAGAGCGTTGATGCCACAGTGCTTACGTTTCGTCATAATGATGCCAATCATTTAGAAAGCCTTATCAACATGCACACGTTTAATCGTATTATTATTGCGGTTGAGGGTATTTACTCTATGAGTGGCGATATCCTCAATCGTGATATTTTTGAGGTTGCCGATCGTTACAATGCGCTTTTGATTGTCGATGAAGCACACAGTGTCGGTGTCGTTGGGGAAAATTTACGTGGTGTGTTTGACTTATTTGGAATAACACCTAAAGACAATCACATTAAAATGGGAACCTTAGGCAAAGCGCTGGGGAGTTATGGTGCGTATATTTTATGCTCAGAACACCTTGCAACGTTTTTATGCAACCGTGCCAAAGCCATTATCTATACGACGGCTCCTTCTTTGTTTGATATTGCGCTGGGGTATCAGAGTTTTTTATACATCCTTAAACACAAAGAGACCTTAAACGAAGAGATAAAAAAGCGTCAAATGATTATTTTCAATACCTTAGGGCATACGCTTCAAGGACTGATTTGTGCACATCCACTTCCTAGCAATAAAGATGCATTACACCTACAACAAACACTACTTGAAAAGGGTTTTTTAGTAGGTGCTATTCGCCCGCCTACGGTGAGCAGTCCTATTTTGAGGCTTATTCCTCGTTTGGCTCATTCGCAAGAGGAACTGACATGCTTATGCCAGTTGATTCAAGAAGAGCTATCATGAGCTTTACATGTAAACATCTTTTAGTGCAACATCAGAACAAAAAGCTTGTGGATATTTCGTTTTCCTTTGAGCGTTCGTTTGCGTTGATTGGGCAAAGCGGGAGTGGAAAAAGCTTGACACTTAGAGCCCTTCTAGGAATGTTGCCGCAGAGTTTAGAGGTATCGTTAACGTACGATGCGAGTTATCCTTTAACCCGTGGAAAAACTGTGGCGTTTGTCCCTCAAAATCCTTTCACAGCACTTTCTCCTTTGACAAAAATTGAGAAGCAATTTGGAATTGAAAAAGAGTATGCACAAAACTATTTAGAGATGGTGGAATTAGAAAGCTCTTTATTAGAACGTTTCCCCTCAGAACTCAGCGGTGGGCAACTTCAAAGAGTTATCATCGCGATGGCACTTTCGCTAAAACCTCAATTATTACTCCTTGATGAGCCAACCACAGCTTTGGATGAAGAGAATAAAGAGCGTATTCTGCTCTTAATTAAGCGTTTAGCGCATACGGGCAATTTTGACATTTTTTTTGTTACCCATGATTTGGACTCTATTGAGGGAATTTGCGAAGAAGTGGGTATTTTACAAAATGGATTGATGGTTGAGAAGGGATGGACAAGAGACATTCTTCAAAATCCACAGCAAGCTTATACCCAAGAACTTTTACGTTCGGGATTTAAACAAAGGAGTTTTAGAGCGTGAAATATATTGCAACACTATTTTTTATGGTTATTTTTGCAGGTCTTATGGGATTGGTTATTTTGTATGGAGAAATTCGCTTTGATGCCAATAAAATTATTCATTATTCTCCAAAATTAACCACACAGATTTTTGATCGAAATGGTGAATTGATTGCCAATTTATTTGAGGAAGAACATCGTTTATATGTACCTTATCATGAAATTCCTGCACGTGTCATTGAGGCGTTGGTAGCAACGGAAGATACTTCATTTTTTGAGCACAGTGGTATTAATATCGAAGCAATTTTTAGAGCATTGATAAAAGATATTAAAGCGATGAAGTTGGTTGAAGGGGCGAGTACGATTACACAACAATTGGTTAAAAATACGGTCTTAACACGGCAAAAAACCTTGACGCGAAAAGTCAATGAAGCGGTATTAGCTTATAAAATCGAAGCGGAACTGAGCAAAGAAGAGATTTTGGAGCGCTATTTCAACCATGTCTATTTTGGTCACGGCTATTATGGTATCAAAACGGCATCCTTAGGGTATTTTAATAAACCCCTTGATGCACTCAGTATCAAAGAGATTGCTATTTTGGTAGGGCTTCCAAAAGCGCCTAGTTCGTATGACCCCACACGTCATATGGACCTTTCTTTAAGTCGCGCCAACCATGTGGTTTCGCGTCTGTATACCTTAGGATGGATTAGTGAGGCAGAATACACAAAGGCAACACTTGAACACCCTGTTGTTTATGATGAAACCTTGACACAAAATAAAGCACCTTACGTGGTTGATGAGGTGATTAAAAATTTAAGTGCTGAATTTGAAGATATCAAAAGAGGTGGGTATCAAATTCATCTGAGTGTGGATTTAAAACTGCAACAAATAGCTTCCGATGCTTTAAAACTTGGGTATAAAGGCATGGTTGAGCGTGCTAGGGACATCAATACATCAGAGCTAAATGGCGCTATGGTTGTGGTTGAAAACAATACAGGCAATGTGCTAGCGTTAATTGGCGGTGTTGATTATGGGAAAAGTAGTTTTAATCGTGCAACGCAGAGTAAACGACAACCAGGATCTAGTTTTAAACCTTTCTTATATCAAAAAGCTTTGGATTGGGGATATTCTCCCTTATCTGAAATTCCTGATATTTCACGAACGTATGTGGATAAAGAGACCGATGAGGAGTGGAAACCAAGAAATTATGAAGAGAATTTTGAAGGGCTTGTAACACTTAAAGAGGCGATTGTTCACTCACGTAACTTAGCAACCATTAATCTTCTTTCTTTGTTGGGATTAGATAGTTTGCATAAAGAGTTTAAAAAAGATGGCTTTAAAAATCTGCCGTATGACTTGACTTTGGCACTTGGAAGTTTTGGTATTTCACCTTTAGAGTACAGTGGCTTTTACTCAATGTTCCCCAATTATGGTGTTAAAGTAGAGCCACTTTTAATCAAAAAAGTGGTCAACCGTAAGGGAGAAGAGAGGGTTTATGAAAGTAAACGCCAAGAGATTACTTCTGCAAAACAGAGTTTTTTGATGCTGGATATGATGAAAGAAGTGGTTAAGCGAGGTACGGGACGTAATGCGCAAGTGCCTGGTATTGAAATTGCAGGGAAAACAGGAACGACCAATAGCAGTGTGGATGTTTGGTTTTGTGGTTTCTCGCCTGAAATCGAAATTTTGACATGGTATGGAAACGATAATAACACGCCTTTGAAAAAAGGAGAAACAGGAGGCAAGGCTGCGGCACCTGCATTTAAGTACTTTATGACAAAATACATTGAGTTACACCCTGAAACAACACGCACATTCAAAGTGCCAGAAGGTGTTGGAAGTCGTAAAATTGATGGCTCAACAGAATACTTTACCGATGTTTCACCGTTTCCAAAGACGAATATTAAGAAGCAAAGCGAAGAGGGCGGATTGATTTTTTAAGAGGGATATCGTTTTACATGTAAATAAGGAGAGCTTTTTGCCCTCCTTATTCATTTAATTAGCAAGAGTAAACGGTTTTAAATTCAAACGCTGTTGGTCTAGCCTCATCTGGCCAAACTTGTGTTTCAAATTTGTAGTGTTGGTAGGTATCGATAAACTCTTTTGTCATAGAAGGCGCTAAATACTCATTGTCACGAATTAATGCTTCAAGTGAGCCTCTAAGTGTGTGAGGCATTTGGTTAATACCTTTTTCTCTAATCTCATCGAGTGTCAATTCAAACAAGTCTTCATCCATTGGACCAACTGGCTCAGTTTTGTTATTGATACCATCAATTCCCGCCAATAACATTGCAGAGAACGCTAAGTATGGGCATGATGTTGAATCTGGGAAACGCATCTCAACACGGACTGATTTTTCACCCGCACCGTAAGGAATACGGCATGACGCTGAACGGTTTTGCATAGAGTATGTAAGGATTGAAGGTGCCTCAAATCCTGGAATCAAACGCTTATAAGAGTTGGTTGATGGGTTTGTAAACGCTGCAACACTTCTAGCGTGCTTCAAGATACCACCAATATACCATCTAGCCATATCGCTAAGGTTTGCATATTCGCCCGCTTTATAGAACATGTTTTTGCCATCTTTCCAGATAGATTGGTGAACGTGCATACCGCTACCGTTGTCACCGTAAAGTGGTTTTGGCATAAAGGTTGCTGTTTTACCGTTGAGGTGAGCTACCATTTTAACAACGTATTTGTATTTTTGAACATTGTCAGCTGCTTCGATGAGTGTTCCAAATTTAACACCGATTTCGCCTTGACCTTGTGCAACTTCGTGGTGAACAACGAAAACTTCAAGACCAATTTGTTTTAAGATTTGTACCATTTCCGCACGTAAATCTACCATGGTGTCGATTGGCATTACTGGGAAGTAACCACCCTTTGTGCCTGGGCGGTGACCTGTGTTGTAGCCATCTGTATAACTTTTTGCGCTGTTCCAACCACCTTCTTCAGAGTCAACTTCGTAGTATGAGCAGTTGATATCGTCTTTGATTTTGACATCGTCAAATACGAAAAATTCATTTTCTGGTCCAAAGTAAGCCACATCACCAAGACCTGTTGTTGCTAAGTGTGCCAATGTTTTTTTAGCGATACTTCTTGGGCATTTTTCATACATTTGACCTTTATAGATGTCAAATACATCACAGAAAACAACGACTGTTGAGTCTGCAGTAAAAGGGTCCAAGAAAGCAGTTTCAGCTTCTGGTTTAAGCAACATATCCGATTTATTAATTGGCTGCCAAGCATCAATCGATGAGCCATCAAATGGGATACCATTTTTGAATGAATCTTCACTAATTGCTTCCATCGTATAGGTTAAATGATGCCAAGTTCCTTTCATATCTGTGAAACGAAAATCGACAAATTCAACTTCATTATCGGTGCAGTATTTGAAAAATTCTTCAACACTGTTTACGAACTTACCCATGCTTAACTCCTAGTTTAAATTTTCAGTAATTGTATCAGATAGAACTAAAAAAAAGACTGAGGTGAGTGATTAAAAATTAATCAATATCCGCTCTCTCTTTTCAAAAGTTGCACATTTTTTATACCCATAATCTTTTGCAAGAGCGTGCATCTGTTCACGAGAAAAACCAATATGATGCGGTGCATGAGCGTCTGAGCTAAAGGTGATAGGAATATCATTTTCTGCGAGTAGCTCCATCAGAGGAGAACTTGGATAAAGTTCTCCTATAGGCTTTCTCAAGCCTGCGGCATTAATTTCTACGACCATATTGGCTTTTTTAATAGCGTTAATGGCATTTTTTGCAATTAAGCGAATATCTTTTTTAGGAAGATAGTTAAACACTTTCATTAAATCAATATGCCCAACGACATCAAAAAGTCTACTTTTTGCCATATCTTCAATTGCATCAAAATAGCGTTGCCAGATATCATCAATGTTATGGTTTTGATATTCCCCGATAAATTCAGGATTGTCAAATCCCCAATTCCCGAGATAATGAACCGAACCGATAAAATAATCAACCTCACGTTCAAGAACACGAGAATCAATATATCCTTCTAAAAAATCAACTTCGTATGCCAGTAGAATCGAGAGCTTATCAGCGTATTTTTCTTTTACATGTAAAACATTCTCTTCATAGGTTTGCATCTCATCAAAACGCATACGATAAGCTTCATCAAAGTGCATGGGTGCATGGTCTGAAAAGCCAAAAATATCTATTTTTTTTTCAATGGCTTTAAGTACGTATGCTTCTATACTGCCCTCCGCGTGGTTGCATAAGGTGGTGTGGTTGTGCAAATCAACAATCATTTTATTCCTTGATATTCAGGGTCTTAAAGTTAAATTATATATAAAGTTCACTATAATAGTCCATAATTTGTCACTTTAGGAGAGATCTTATGACCCAAGAAGAGCTAGACGCGTTAATGGCAGGTGATTTAGAAGAAATGGGTGATGCAACGGCGGAAGTTTCGGTTGCTGAAACCACCTCATTTGATTTGGAAACATCCGATGATGATATCGATGAAGAGATAGAGGAAGAAGAGAGTCCTAAAGAGGTGCATGAGTATCGAACATCTGCTAACATGTCTTGGCCACCACCACCTCCTACGGATGACCACAAGATGGTTCATCAACTAGACGATGTGACGAAAGATTCTGAAATCAAAGCCAGTCAAGTTTTTGATAAATTGGATGCTGTTAATAGCTTTATGATGGAAGCTGAACGAAGTGCAAAAGAGGTGATTAAGCTTATCGAATCCAATATCTCTTTATTTGAGACCTTGGTTTCAAAGTTTCCTAAAATTGAGCAGTTTCAAAAAGCATTAGATGACAATCGTAGCATGAAAGAGAGTGTTGAAGATATGCTCGGGAATGCTCAAATGGCAGAAGATGAGATTATGATGGCGATGGATATTATGCAGTATCAAGATATCCACAGACAAAAAATTGAACGTGTTATCAACGTGATGCGAGCACTTTCTAAATACATGAATGCCTTATTTGAGGGTAAAAAAGATGATGATAAGCGTGTGAGTTCTGCGGTGCATATTCACGGAGACAATACCACAGAAGATGTTGTGACCAGTGAAGATATTGAAGCATTGATCGCAAGTTTGGGAAAAAAATAGTTGAAACGTGTTGAACTGCTCTCTCCTGCAGGGAATTTTGAAAAATTAAAAATAGCACTTGCCTATGGAGCAGATGCTGTGTATGCTGGGGTGAGCCATTTTTCCCTTCGCATACGTTCAGGTAAAGAGTTTACATATGAAAGCTTTGAAGAGGCTATAAACTACACCCATTCGCTTGAAAAACAGTTGTATGTGACCATCAATGGCTTCCCTTTTAACGCACAAATTGCTCTTTTAGAAAAGCACATTGAACGTGTGGCTGCTATGAAGCCAGATGCGTTTATTGTGGCAGCGCCGGGTGTGATTAAATTGGCGCAAAAGATAGCGCCCCATATTCCTGTGCATCTCTCTACGCAAGCCAATGTGTTAAGCTATCTTGATGCGGAAGTCTATTCTGATATGGGTGTGAAGCGTATTATTGCTGCGCGCGAAGTGAGTTTGAAAGATTTAGAGCAGATTAAAAAACATTTGCCTCATTTGGAATTAGAAGTCTTTGTTCATGGTTCAATGTGTTTTGCCTATAGCGGGCGTTGTTTGATCAGTTCTGTTCAAAGTGGTCGAGTATCAAATCGTGGAAGTTGCGCCAATGATTGTCGTTTTCCTTACACCCTTTATGCACATAATGAAGAGAGTGGAACACTTTTTCGTGTAGAAGAAAGTGAAGAGGGAACGCATATTATGAATGCGAAAGACCTCAATTTAAGCGCACATGTCAAAGAAATTCTTGATTCTGGGGTGATTGACTCTTTAAAAATTGAAGGACGCACAAAAAGTTCTTATTATGTGGGCATTACCACGAAGACATATGCTGGGGCCATTGAAGATTATTATGCAAATCGCTTTGAGGCAAACAAATACACAGCAGAGCTAGATACGACCAAAAATCGAGGCTTTACCGATGGCTATTTAGTCAATCGACCGTATGAGAAAAATGACACACAAAACCTTGCACACTCCATCAGCGAAGGCACACACCAAGTAGTGGCTCAAGTCAATGAAGAAGGCAAGACGTGTTTGTGTAAAGATGTTTTACATACAGGAGTCTGGTATGAATTGGTCATACCTTCTTCTGGAGGTATGAGCGAGAGAGACAACGAATTAGGTACAATCATTTTAAAAGAGGGACGATGGTATGTGAGCTTTAAAAAACTCCAGACACTAAATGGAAAGCAATTTGATGCGATTCACAGTGGAAATACGCATGCGATAGAGTTGCCTGTGCCCTTACCTGGGTTTACATTTTTAAGATTACATGTAAAGGATAAAGAATGAAGTTTGTTTCTATATTGATGGGAAGTAAGAGTGATTATGGCGTGATGGAAGAGTGTGCTAAGACCTTAGAAAAATTTGGCGTTATGTATGAAATTGTTGTTTCATCTGCACACAGAAGTCCCGATAGAACACATCAGTATGTTAAAAATGCTGAAGCAAAAGGCGCTAAAGTGTTTGTGGCTGCGGCTGGTATGGCAGCGCACTTAGCAGGCGTTGTTGCTTCTTTGACCACGAAACCCGTCATTGGTGTTCCAATGAAAGGTGGCGTAATGGAAGGTATGGATGCACTCTTAAGTACCGTTCAAATGCCAGGAGGAATGCCTGTTGGAACCGTTGCGATTGGTTCAGCGGGAGCTGTGAATGCGGCGTATCTAGCGATGCAAATTTTAGCTATATCTGATGAAGAATTAAGCGCAAAGCTTAAAGAAGACCGTATCTTAAAAGCAAAAAAAGTAGAAACCGATTCGATGGGTATAGAAGTCATTTTATAAGGGACGACCATGAACAGCTGGCTGGAAATTGAAGAGTTTAGTGCTTTAGTGAATTTGGATGTTTCCGCTGTTGAAGCGATGATTGAAGAGGGAAAGCTTGCTTCAAAAAACGAAGAGGACAAATGTTACGTGGAAGTGAGCCGCAGTGCACAAGCACTCATTCCCTCCACCCAAGGGATTGTTTTAAATGAGGATATGGGTGGCTCGAACGTTGCTCTTAGCTCTGATTTTGTTGAAAAAACAGTTGGGGCCATTTTAAGTTTACATGAAAAAGTTCTCGATGCCAAAGAGGAGACACTCGATGCGCTTAAAAGCGAAAATCGTTTCTTAAAAGAGGCACTTTTTTCGATGCAAGAACTTTATGATGAAGATAGAAAAACCATTGAAACATTGACCAAACAGCTTCAATTTGTTCAAGATGAGTTAGAGTTTACCAAACGAAAATATAAAATGATGTGGAATAAAGCCGTTGAGGGCTATACCCCACCGATAAAATAATCTTTACATGTAAGGAAAAGAGTGTGTTAACCTTTAGTCAAATGCTTTTAAATCTCCAAATGTTTTGGCAAGATCAAGGCTGTACCATTGTTCAGCCTTACGATATGCCAGCAGGGGCTGGAACCTTTCATAATGCAACATTTTTACGCAGTCTTAGTTCTAAGCCTTGGGCAACAGCCTATGTAGCTCCAAGTCGTAGACCCACTGATGGTCGTTATGGCGAAAACCCAAACCGTTTGGGCAGTTACTATCAGTTTCAAGTACTCATCAAACCAAGCCCAGATAACATTCAAGAGCTTTACCTCAAAAGCCTTGAGATGCTAGGACTGGATATTAAAAAACACGATATTCGCTTTGTTGAGGACAACTGGGAATCTCCCACACTTGGTGCTTGGGGGCTAGGTTGGGAAGTGTGGTTAGATGGTATGGAAGTGACACAATTTACCTATTTTCAACAAGTCGGTGGTATTGCGTGTAACCCCGTTTCGGTTGAAATAACCTACGGTGTTGAGCGACTTGCGATGTATTTGCAAGAAAAAGAGTCGGTATTTGATTTGGTGTGGAATGAAAATCAATTTGGTGTAACAACCTATGGAGATGTTCACAAACAAAGTGAGTATGAATTTAGCCGTTACAATTTTGAAGTTGCAGATGTGGCGATGTTGTTTGAGCACTTTGAAAATGCTCAAAAAGAGTGTAAACGTTGCTTGGAAGAGAATTTGCCTCTACCTGCATATGATTATTGTTTGATGGCATCACACACGTTTAATGTGCTTGACGCACGAAAAGCAATCTCCGTCACGCAGCGCCAAAACTATATTTTAAAAATTCGCGAGCTGGCTAAAGGGTGTGCGCTTAAGTATAAAGAAGTGGTAGGTTGATGCGCTTAGGCGATATTTACGATTATTTAGATACCTTAAGCCCTTTTAGCACACAAGCGAGTTGGGACAATAGTGGCTTACTGATAGGTCAAAAAAGCGATGAGATAGAGCATCTATATCTGAGCCTTGATGTGGATAGTGCGCTTTTAGATGAGGTGCCTGAAAACGCTTTAATCGTTACGCATCATCCGCTTATTTTTGCTGGATTAAAACAGCTTAATTTCGCAAAATATCCCTCAAGTTTGATTCAAAAAATGGTGCAAAAAAAGATTAGTTTAATTGCCATGCACACGAATTTTGACCTTTCTCACCTTAATGCCTATGTGGTTTCAAAACTAGGTTTTACTATCAGTGAGAGCCAAGAGTATGTGGCTTATTTTGATGTCAATATGTCTTTTGAAGATTTGAGTACGCATGTAAAACGTGTTTTTGGTATCGACAATTTGCGTGTTGTTAAAGCATCATCATGGGTTAGGCGGTGTGCACTCACGAGTGGTTCAGGGGGAGATTTAATTGCTAAAATTAATGCCGATTGTTTTTTAAGTGGGGATTTGAGATACCATCAGGCTTTAGAAGCAAAAGAGAATAATTTGAGTTTAATGGACATTGGTCATTTTGAATCCGAGCGCTATTTCCCAGAGTGTTTAGCCAAAAATTTGAAAAATTTCCCATTAAAGGCTATAATGTCAAATTCTAAAAATCCGTTCGAGTATAAATAGAGGACACACAAGATATGAATAAGTATTTAGAACAGTTAATTGAGCTTTCAAAATTGGACAAAGAAATTGACGATTTTGGGCCGCGTATCGCTAAGGTAGAAAAAAAGCTAAAGCTTTCTTTGGATAAAGAAAAAGAGCTAAGAGCGCAAACAGATACTTTTAGTGCAGATATTGCTGATGCAAAGCTCAAAAAAGCAAAAAATGAGGCGCATCTTGCAGAACTTTCGGCAAAATTAAAAGATTTAGCAAAGAAAAGTGCGCTTGTTAAAACTGCTAAAGAGATTAAGGCATTGCAATTGGAAGAGGAAATTTCTAAAGAGCAGTGTGATTTTGCTAACGAAGAAATTGGAAGATTAGATAAGATTATTGAACTAAAAGGTCAAAACATTGCCCTTTTACAAGAAAAACTCTCTCTTGCTGCAAGCGAAGCAGAAGAAATTAGAGCTTCTATTGATGCACAGATTCAACAAATCGAGCAAGAGCGAAAAGATATTTATGGTAAAAAAGAGGCTTTGGTTGCAGATATGAGCCAAAAAATCTTGACGTTTTATCAAAAAATTAGAAAATGGGCAGAAAATACAACGGTTGTTCCTGTTCGTAAGCAAGCATGTTATGGCTGTTTTATGCGTGTCAATGATAAAACCTATGCAAGTGTTATCAAGCAAGATGACATTATCACATGCCCTCATTGTGGAAGAATTTTATACAAAGAGTTTGAGGACGTAGAGGCGTAATTTGTCTTTACTCTATTACCTTCTGGCGACGCTTCTTTATATTTTAGCGTTGCCAGTGTTTGTTTACCTGCGTTTTAAACCAAAATACAAAGCGTCTATTCCCGCACGATTTTTTTTAAAAGATAATGCTTCGTTTACAAAAGAAGGTATTTGGTTTCATGCATGCTCTTTAGGTGAAGTTCGTTCGTTAAAGCCTTTTATAGAATCTTTACCCAATGTTGATGTGAATATTAGTGTGATTACTCAAACAGGATTTCGTGAAGCACTGCAGTATCAATCTGCCGATATCCGATATTTGCCTTTTGAGATTTTTTTACCTTTTTGGATAACAAAACAAAAAACGTTAGTTGTTTTGGAAGCAGAACTTTGGCCTATGCTTTTTTGGGTTGCTAAGCGAAGAGGAATGAAAACGATTTTGCTCAATGCTCGTATTTCTGATAGGTCGTATAGGTCGTACCTTCGTTTTACTTTTATTTATCGGTGGATTTTTAGCTCAATTGATGTTGTTTTTGCACAAAGTTCTCTTGACCAACAGCGTTTAGAAAAACTGGGTGCTAAACATGTTCGAGTGGGAGGAAATATTAAAACGTTTCAACACTATGAAGTAACAAATGTTTATCAAAAGCCAGCCGATAAGAGAATTGTTCTTTTAGCGAGCACGCATGAAAAAGAAGAAGAGTTAATTTTATCGTGTATTGAACTGTTGCCAAATGATCAACTTATTGTTGTGCCAAGGCATCCTGAACGTTTTGATAAAGTGGATTTTCTTTTAAGAGCTTATGCGAAGACACAAGAGCTTTCGTATGAAAGACTCTCACAAAACAATCAGCTATCTTCCTCGGTTATTTTATGCGATAAAATGGGAGAGCTTATTAACCTTTATGCGATTGCAGATATTGTCATTTTAGGGGGGTCTTTTGTTCAAGGTGTTGGAGGACACAATCCCCTAGAACCTGCTTTTTTTAAGACAAAACTTATTAGCGGAGAATACACGTTTAATCAAAATGTTTTGTTTTCATTGGTTGAAAACAGCGTTACATGTAACGCCCAAACGCTCAAAGAGGTATTTAAAAATACTGAAGCACTGCTTCCAAGTGCCATAGCACATAGTGGTGATATGAAGCCACTTTTAAAAGAGATTATAGGATAAAAAATGGAAAAAGCATATAAATTATTAGCCTTGCAAGAAGGTATTTCAAATCGTGCCGCTAAAGAGCTCATCGATCGAGGGGTTGTTTATTCTGAGGGTAAAAAAGTCAATGTTGCTAGAGGTGAAATGAGCGGGGGTGCAAAGTTTAAAGTAGAAAAAATTGCACCGATTCGTGTGATTTTTGAAGATGCGTTTATTATGGCGGTGGATAAGCCTGCATTTATGACTTCAGAAGAGGTTGCCGAGCAGAAAAAATTGCCTTTATTACATCGACTGGATAGAGAGACGAGTGGCGTGCTTCTTTTGACCAAAGATGAAGCGTTTCGTGCTAAAGCGGTTAGTGCTTTTAAAAAGCGTGAAGTGAAAAAAGAGTATATCGCGATTGTTGAAGGTCGTGTGGTTGAGGCTGTTGAAATTAATGCACCGATTTTAACCATCAAAAAAGGCAATACGGCACACAGTAAAATCAGTGATGATGGGAAAGAAGCCATTAGCCATATTGAACCGTTGATGATGGAGGGAAAACGCTCTAAAATCAAAGTGAGTATTGATACAGGACGAACGCATCAAATCAGGGTGCATCTTAAAAGCATTGGGGCATCTATCTTGGGAGATACTGAGTATGGTGGAAGACCCTATAAGCGCATGATGTTGCATGCCTCAAAAATTGAGCTTTTAGGGTATAGTTTGAAGAGTAAAGAACCTGAAGATTTTATTAAATTTGCTCTTTGAGTTTTTGAAGACAAGGTCTTCAAAAAGCCTTAAACACGACAATTTGATAAGTTTTATCTAAAAAAGTTCTTTAATTATTTTAAGGTTTAATTTAGTTTAAAGTATTGCTTTTGTATAATTTCGTTTCTTTATGAAAAGCTAAAGAATTAAAAAGGACGTTGTAGTGTTTGAGGTTTTAACCGATTCGTTTCGTACTGCTGTTAACAAAATCCGTTTTAGTGATGATGAGAAGTCTTTAAAAAATGCACTAGAAAACCTTAAAAAAGCACTTTTAAAGGCAGATGTTCACCATAAAATTGTTCGTGATTTACTTCGTGAAGTTGAAATTGAAACAAAAGCCAATGGCATAGGACAGGTCAATTTTTTACGTTCTTTAAAAAGACAATTAAACGATATTTTGAGTGTTCCAGGGAAGCAAGGCTTTGTTTTTGCACCTAAAGCACCGACAAAAGTATTGATGGTTGGTCTTCAAGGAAGTGGAAAGACAACCACAACGGTTAAATTAGCCAATTATCTTAAGCTCAAACAAAAAAAAGTGTTAGTGGTTGCATGTGACCTTCAGCGTTTGGCTGCGGTAGAGCAGTTGCGACAGCTGTGTAGTGCAAACGAAATTGATTTGTATTTTGAAGAGGGAAGCTCAAACCCTGTCTCTATTGCTAACAATGCGATGAAAAAAGCCAAAGAAGGCTTGTATGATGTTGTTCTCATCGATACGGCTGGTCGTTTAGCGATAGATGAGGAGTTGATGAGTCAGCTTGAAGCGATTAAAAAAGATATTATTCCTGATGAAATTTTTTACGTTGCTGATGCGATGACCGGCCAAGATGCGGTTCGTAGTGCGGTGACCTTTCATGAAAAAATTAGCCTAAGCGGTGTTATTTTAAGTAAATTTGATGGCGATGGCAAAGGTGGTGTTGCTCTTGGAATTGCAGAGCAGACCAACGTACCATTGCGTTTTATTGGTGTGGGTGAAAAAGTCGCGGATTTAGAGCATTTTATTCCTGAACGAATTGTCAGTCGTTTGATGGGCGAGGGTGACCTTGAAACTTTGGCTGAAAAGACCAGTGGTATCATCAACGAAAAGCAAGCTAAAGCAATGACCCAAAAGATCAAAAAAGGGCAATTCAATTTTAATGACTTTTTAGAGCAGATGGAGCAGATGAAAAAGCTTGGAAGCATGAAGTCGCTTATTGGAATGATTCCAGGATTGTCTCAAATGGCGGGGAAGCTACAAGACGTCGATATGGAAAACTCGGTTGAAATGAAGCGAATCAAAGCGATGATAGGCTCGATGACAAAAAAAGAGCGCGAAGACCCAGAGCTTTTGAACAACAGTCGTAAAAGAAGAATCGCGGAGGGTTCAGGGCTGTCTCAAGTGGAAGTCAACCGCTTTTTAAAGCAGTTTGGTAATGCCGCGAAGATGGCAAAGAAATTCTCAGGTAAAAAAGGAATGCAAGATTTGCAAAATATGCTTTCTCAAAATAAACACGCACACCTTCGTTAAGGTGTGACGATTTATATCTACATGTAAATTTTTACATGTAAATCTAAGTTGTAAAAAACGAAATATAAACATAGGAGACCATAACAATGGCAACAGTTGTAAGATTAACCCGAATGGGAAGAAACAAAACACCTTTTTACAGAATCGTTGTAACAGACAGTCGTAAAAAAAGAGACGGTGGATCAATTGAAACGATTGGTTACTATAATCCACTCAGCAATCCACAAACGATTAAGTTTGATGCAGAAAGACTTGCTTACTGGAAAAGTGTTGGCGCAAAGCTAAGTGACAGGGTTGCTAAAATTACTGGAAATTAATCATGATTGACAAATTTCTCGAAGAATTTGCCAAACTTTTGGTGGATAATCCTAGCGGTGTAAGAGTCGAGAGAAGCGATGTCGATGGAACATTTTGCGATGTTGTCATCTATGCAGATAAAATCGATACGGGTAAATTAATAGGCAAAGATGGCAAAATGATCAATTCTCTCAAGACACTTATCTCTGGATGTAAAGCCAAAGATGGGAAGTCTTACAGAGTTACCGTCAAAGCAAACGATGAATAATACTTTTTCCCTCATAGAAGTCGCTCAACTTGGGCGACTTGTGGGTTTAAAAGGTGAATTGAAGCTTCACCTTCACTGCGATTTCCCCGAACAATTCAAAAAAGGTAAAACCTTTCAGACCTCAAGAGGCGAAACCCTTGAAGTGCTTTCTTTCAATAAAGGGCGTGAACTTATCTCTTTTGTTGGTTATGAGACACGAGAAAATGCTCAAAAATTGGTGAACACCATTTTGCTTAGTACGCCTGAAAATTCTATGAAAGATTGTGCGCTAAAAGAGGGTGAGTTTTTTTGGTTTGATATGATAGATGCTCGCGTAGTGGATGATAATGAGCTTTTTCTTGGACAGGTGGAAGAGATAGAGCGTATTGCTACAACGGATTATCTTGTTATTAAAACAGAGGAAGCCTTGTTCAAAAAAGGATTACCAAAACAGTTTTATATCCCTTATATTGATCGGTATATTCTCTCTTTTGATAAAACAAAAAAAGAGATACGTACAAGGGATGGTTTAGGGATTTTGGAAAATTCGTGATGCGTTTAAGCTATGTAACACTTTTTGAAGGCTTAATTGCTTCTTACTTTGAAGATTCTATCTTAAAACGAGCGATAGCAAAAAAACTTTTGTCCGTTGATTTTTTAAACCCAAGAGATTTCACAACCAATAAGCATGGTAAAGTTGATGATTATCAAGCCAGCGGTGGAGCAGGGTTGGTTTTTTTTCCTCAGCCTTTATTTTCACTTTTGCGCGATATTAAAGAAAAATCTCCCCATGCGTATATTATCTTTCCCACTCCTTCAGGAAAGCTTTTCACGCAAAAAGATGCGAAACGCTTAGCAAAAAAAGAGCACCTTGTCTTTGTCAGCGGACGCTATGAAGGGATTGATGAACGTGTCATTGAAACGTTTGCGGATGAGCTTTTTTGCATTGGTGATTATATCCTTACTGGCGGGGAGCTCCCAAGCCTTGTCATGAGTGATGCGATTAGCCGTAATATCAAAGGCGTGTTAGGCAATGAAGACTCACTGAGTGTTGAGAGTTTTGAAAACACCCTTTTAGAAGCGCCTTGTTTTTCTAAACCACCGCTTTATGAAAATAAATCTGTGCCCTCAGAGTTTTTAAAGGGAAATCACGCTAAAATCTCAAGCTTAAAAAATAAAATGGCTGAATCTAAAACCCAATACTTCAGACCAGATCTGTTTTCTCGCTTTCGCGTGAAGCATTGAATCACAAAAAGGATAGTCGATGAGAAATAAATATATTGAAGCTTTTGAAGCAGGGCAGATTGCAACTAAAAATGTTCCTGAATTTAGAGCAGGTGACACACTCAGAGTTGCTGTAAGAATTGTTGAAGGCGATAAACAGCGTATTCAAAATTTTGAAGGTATTTGTATTGCAAGACGCGGAACTGGCACTGGCGAAACATTTATGATTCGTAAAATTGGTGCAAACAGCGTAGGCGTTGAGAGAATTTTCCCAATTTACTCTGACAGTATTGATGAGATTGTTGTCCTTAGACGTGGTGTTGTAAGACGCGCTAAACTCTTCTACTTAAGAGACAGACGCGGTAAAGCTGCAAAAATTAAAGAACTTAGAAAATAACTCTTTTTTCAGCAGTAGCCCAAAAGCTACTGCCCCTTCTTTAACCCTCCTTTATGAAAATTCACATTGATTGTTTAGCCTGTATCGAAACTCAAGCGCATAGAGTTTGTGATATTTTACATGTAAATCAACCTCAACGTGAAGATATTATTGCCCTTGCACATCAACATATTCAACAGTTCGACTTTAACCTAAGCCCTCCACATAATGCTACACCTTTGTATGAAGCTATGGCAAGGTATTTGAGCGTTGATGATTTGTACGCTGATATTAAGCTGGAATCCTCTTTGATGGCAGAAAAGTTTATCCCACTGTGCGAAGAGGCAATAGCCACTAGTTCAAATCCTCTTTTAAGTGCAACGAAAACAGCTGTTGCGGGTAATGTGATTGATTTAGCTTCGGTGATGATATATGATTTAAAAGAAGAGTTAGACAAAGTCTATCATACGCCCTTTGCAGTGGATGATTTTGATGCACTCGCTCAAAGCCTAAGCCATTCCAAAACGGTGGTTTATCTTGCAGACAATGCAGGGGAAGAAATTTTCGATAAAGTCTATATTCAAACCCTTAAAACGCTTTTTCCTCATGTAGAAGTCTATTATTTTGTAAGAGGTAAGCCTATCATTAATGACCTTACATGTAAAGACGCATTGGCTTCTAAAATGAATGAGGTTGCTGTGATTGTTGATAGCGGTGTTCCTACCCCTGGACTTGCAATGGAATTCATGCACGAAGAGGCTCGAAAAATCTTTGAAACAGCCGAGTGTATTATCTCCAAAGGGATGGGAAATTATGAGTGCCTAGGCGACACTCAAGGTTACCCCATCTTCTTTTTATTTAAAGTCAAATGCTCAGTGGTCGCACGCAGTGT
>JAGOZL010000044.1 GCA_018058685.1 Sulfurospirillum sp. | reverse complement strand
ATGAAGACAATTTTATTTGATTTGGATGGAACATTGATTGATTCAACGGAAGCGATTTTAGAGAGTTTTAGTGTGGCGTATGAGACATTTGGGCGAAAAATGCCAGAAGAGAAGGAGATTAAAAAACTGATAGGTTATCCTTTAGATACGATGTTTATGATGTTGGGTATTCATGCTTTAGAAGCAGACGATTATGTGGCGGCGTATAAAGGGCATTATCGATTGGTTTCACGTCCTAAAACAACCCTTTTACCTTTGGCGAAAGAAGCATTAAAACAAGCATCTAAAATAGCCACGTTAGGCGTAGTAACGACAAAGACAGCACATTACTCTGAAGAGTTATTGGAACATTTAGGGGTTATGCACCACTTTAAAGTTTTGATTGGACGAGAATCGGTGACCAACCCTAAACCTCATCCTGAGCCTATCTTAAAAGCGCTACATCACCTTGGGGCTAATCCTAAGCAAACATGGATGATTGGTGATACGATTTTAGATTTAATCAGTGCAAAAGAAGCTGGCGTTCATGGCATCGGTGTTTTGTGTGGCTATGGCGCTAAAGTGGATTTACAAAAACATACTGCTTGTGTAGTCAATGATACCCACGATGCGATTAAATACATTATAGAACTTTAATCCCACTCTTTAAAGTTGTTATGTGATTATCATATTTTTCCACTATGATTCTTCACATTGGATTTGGTTAAATTCTTATTAAATAACTTCCTTTAACATTTCGTTTATGAGTTATTAAGAGAATCCCAAGTAGAATAGAAATGTCATCAGTAAAGCATAATTGTAAAAAATTAAATAAGGGGAATTTAATGGCTAAAGTCATGAAAACTATGGATGGTAACGAAGCGGCAGCCTATGCGTCGTATGCGTTTACCGAGGTTGCTGGTATCTACCCAATTACACCTTCATCGCCTATGGCAGACTTCACTGACATTTGGGCAAGTCAAGGTAAGAAAAACCTATTTGGCATGCCTGTTAAAGTTGTTGAGATGCAAAGTGAAGGTGGTGCTGCAGGTACTGTTCATGGATCATTGCAAGCAGGAGCACTTACGACAACGTATACGGCATCACAAGGTTTGTTACTAAAAATCCCAAATATGTATAAAATTGCAGGGCAATTACTCCCTGGTGTTATTCATGTCAGTGCAAGAACCCTTGCTACGCATGCACTGTCTATTTTTGGCGATCATCAAGATGTTTATGCAGCACGTCAAACAGGCTTTGCGATGCTCTCAAGCGGTTCTGTTCAGCAAGTTATGGACTTAGCGGGTGTTGCACATTTGTGTGCAATTAAAGGACGTGTTCCTTTTATGCATTTCTTTGATGGCTTTAGAACATCCCATGAAATTCAAAAAATTGAAGTGATGGATTATGCTGTATTTGATAGACTTTTAGACAAAGAAGCACTTCAAAAATTCAGAGATGAAGCGCTTAACCCAGAGTCTCCAAAAACAAGAGGTACGGCACAAAATGATGATATCTACTTCCAAGGAAGAGAAGCTCAAAATAAATTTTACGATGCACTACCTGATATCGTAGCAGAGTATATGGCAGAAATCTCAAAAGTGACTGGACGTGATTACAAACCTTTCACCTATTATGGTGCAGCTGATGCTGATAGAATTGTTGTTGCAATGGGTTCAGTGACTGAGTGTTTAAAAGAAACGATTGATTATTTAAACGCAAAAGGTGAAAAAGTAGGTCTTATTACACCACACCTTTACCGTCCATTTAGCATCAAGTATTTGATGGCAGTTATGCCAGATTCTGTTAAAAAGATTTGTGTTTTAGACAGAACAAAAGAGTCAGGTTCTATTGGTGAGCCATTGTATCTTGATATGAGAACAGCATTTTATGGACATAAAAATGCTCCTATTATCGTGGGTGGTCGTTATGGTCTTTCTTCTAAAGACGTTGATCCCGCACAGATGCTGGCAGTTTTTGAAAATCTCAAACTTGAAGATCCTAAGAATGACTTTACTGTTGGTATTGAAGATGATGTTACCTTTAAATCATTGAACGTAAAAGAAAAAATGAGTTTGGGTGATGCTGAGACTAAAGAGTGTTTATTTTATGGACTAGGCGCTGATGGTACGGTTGGAGCGAACAAAAGCTCAATTAAAATCATTGGTGATGAGACAGACATGTACGCACAAGCATACTTTGCGTATGACTCTAAAAAATCAGGTGGATTTACGCGTTCACACCTTCGTTTTGGTAAAAAACCTATTCGCTCAACCTATCTTGTTTCCAACCCACACTTTGTCGCCTGTTCTGTAGCGGCATACTTAGAATTGTACGATGTTGTAGATGGTATTAGAGAACACGGAACATTCCTTCTTAACTCTATTTGGGATGCAGAGGAGACGGTTAAGAGAATTCCTAATAAAGTCAAAAAAATTCTAGCAACACGTAAAGCAAACTTCTATATTATCAATGCAACTAAATTGGCACGTGACATTGGCTTAGGAAATAGAAGTAATACGATTATGCAATCAGCCTTCTTTAAACTTGCAGAGATTATCAATTTTGAAGAAGCACAAGCGTTTATGAAAAAACAAGCGTATAAGTCTTATCACAAAAAAGGTGAGCAAATCGTTGAGCTTAACTACAAAGCGATTGATGTAGGTGCCAATGGTTTGATTAAAGTTAATGTTGATCCATCATGGGCAAACCTTGCGGATGATGTTAAAGTCGAAGAGATTAAATACGAAGGTACAACCTTTGTTGAAAAAATTGCCAAACCAGTTAATGCTGCACGTGGAGATACACTTCCTGTTTCTGTCTTTAACGGTTATGAAGATGGTACGTTTGAGCATGGTACAACGGAATACGAAAAAAGAGGTATCGGTGTGACCGTTCCTAAGTGGATTGAAGAAAATTGTATTCAATGTAATCAATGTGCCTTTGTGTGTCCGCATGCGGTTATTCGTCCATTCTTGATTAACGATGCAGAATTTGCGGCTGCTCCTGAGGGTGTTAAGACTCATGCAATTGAAGCAAAAGGTAAAGAACTTAAGGGTTTAAAATACAAAATCCAAGTCTCTGCACTTGATTGTACAGGATGTGATTTGTGTGTTGAAGCGTGCCCTACAAAAGAAAAATCATTGGTTATGGTTCCACTTCAAGAAAGCCTAGAAGCTGGAGAGCAAGTCAATGCAGATTACCTTTTCAAAAAAGTAACGTACAAAGATGATATTTTAAGTAAAAGTAACGTTAAAGGTTCACAATTTGCTAAACCGCTCTTTGAATTCCATGCGGCATGTCCAGGTTGTGGTGAAACGCCGTATATCACACTCGCAACACGTTTGTTTGGCGAGAGTATGATGATTGCTAATGCAACAGGATGTTCTTCAATTTATGGTGGTTCTGCTCCTTCTACTCCGTACCGTAAAAATGATAAAGGATTTGGTCCTGCATGGGCAAACTCATTGTTTGAAGACAATGCAGAATTTGGTTTGGGTATGCATGTAGCGAATGAAACCATGCGTCATAGAATTCAATCCGTCATGGAAGCTTCGCTTGAGACAGCTCCAAATGCTATTGCTGCACTTTATAAAGATTGGATTGAATTTAGAGATGATAGAGTTAAGAGTGCAGAAATTAGAGATCTTTTAGTTCCTCAGCTGAAAGCAAATCCAACAGCACCAGGTGCGGAAGTTCTTCTTAGCTTGAAACAATATATTGCTAAAAAATCACAATGGATTTTTGGTGGAGACGGTTGGGCTTATGATATTGGTTACGGTGGACTTGACCATGTTATTGCCAGTGGCGAAGATGTTAATATCCTTGTACTTGATACAGAAGTGTACTCAAATACAGGTGGACAGAGTTCAAAATCTTCACGTACAGGCTCAATCGCACAGTTTACTGCGGCAGGAAAGCCAGTGCAGAAAAAAGATTTGGGTTATATCGCCATGACTTACGGTAATGTTTTTGTTGCGCAAATCAACTCAAATGCTTCTGCTGCACAAACGATTAAAGCGTTTGAAGCCGCTGAAGCATATCCTGGGGTATCACTCATTATCGCTTACTCTCCATGTATCGCTCACGGAATTAAAGGCGGTATGGGCAAATCAGGTAACCAAGGTGAGCTAGCGACGAAATGTGGTTACTGGCCAATTTATACCTACGACCCACGTTTGGAAGCGGAAGGTAAAAATCCGATTAAGATTACAGGTAAAGAGCCTGATTGGTCATTGTATGATGAGTTCTTGATGAATGAGGTTCGTTATGTTTCCTTGAAAAAATCAAATCCAGAGCATGCTCAAGCACTCTTTGATCACAACAAAAAAGATGCTCAACGCAGATGGCGACAGCTTAAACGATTGGCTGATGCTGATTTCTCCAATGAACTAGAGGGATAAAATCCTGCTTTTGCACCAGAAGAGTTTGACTCTTCTGGTGCTCCTTTTTACTCTTTCATCATAAGCTTTCTTTAATGCGACTCCCTATAGAATAGTACTGAAATTGTGACGTTTTAATGATATTTTAATGTGCAATTATCACTATTTTTAGGAGGCTCTTATGTTTAGATCACGAATGTCTCGCCATGCGATTATGGCGTTTTTTCTCTCATGGGTAATTGTCCCATTTGCAATGGCAAATTCGTTTACTTTGCCTGCTTTGCCCTACTCGGTTGATGCGCTTGAACCTGCTATTGATAAAGAGACCATGCAGATTCACCATACAAAACATCACCAAGCTTACGTTACGAATCTTAATGCGCAAGTTCAGACCTATCCAGAACTCTCCTCTTTGAGCTTAGAAAAAATTATGGCAAATATGTCAAAGTACAATCCAGCCGTTCGCAATAATGGAGGTGGCCACTATAACCACGATCTTTTTTGGAAACTCATGGCTCCTGTAGGTAAAACGGGTGCTCCTTCTACCTCACTTCAAAAAGCGATTGAGCGTGATTTTGGAAGTGTAGAGAAGATGAAAGAGGCATTTGAAAAAGCAGGTGCCACACGTTTTGGTTCAGGTTGGGCATGGGTGATTGTCGGTGCCGATAAAAAACTCCTTGTCACTTCAACAGCGAATCAAGACAACCCTTTGATGGATATTGCTGAGGTAAAAGGAACACCTATTTTGGCAATAGATGTGTGGGAACATGCCTATTATTTGAAATATCAAAACAAGCGTGGCGATTATCTTAAGAATTGGTGGAGTGTTGTGAATTGGAATGAGGTGAATGCCCGTTTTGAACAGGCAACAAAATAAAAAGTTTTTACATGTAAGGTTTTTACACCTTACATGTAAAGCATGCGTTAGTTTTTAAATTCTGCTTCAATCACTGCATTTGATTTTACAACATCGCCGCTTCCGTGGATGATGTGAGGAATACAGCCTGTGCACACGTGAATATCTTCACCATTTTTCATTGCTTTAATAAATACAGCCCCTTGTGATTCTTTACTGTCACGCATACAGACATTACAAATTTGAACGCCATTGATTTCCATCGATATCTCCTTAAAAGTTTTAACGCATTATAGTTAAAAAAAAGAGAGAAAAGATTGAGTTATATCAAGGATTATAAAAAAAGGACCAGAGAAATCATAGCGTTTAGTCCAATATCAACAGGTTCATCACCGACTGTACGAGCACTGTTTTTGACATGCGCAATCATGTGATTTAAGAGAATTTCAAAGTTTGGATTGGAGTGGTCAAAAAGGCTCTCTTTCCCATTTTTAATAGAAGGAAGATTTTCGAGCACTTCCCATGTCGGATTGATACCTTTTTTTACTTTTTCATGAAGTTCAATTTGCCAATTATTTTGCCATGTGATAAAAAGAAAATTGTCATTCGTATCTTTGGCGGTGCGTATTTTCCATTTAATCACTTCAAGGTAATAATAAAGCTTTTTAAATGCTTCTTGTTGGTATGCGAGTGTCGTGATTTGATGCCCCTTTTCAATCTGATAGGTCTCATACAAAAGCTTATGCAAGCCTACGATTAAAAAGTCATTACGATCAGGAATTTTTGGATTTTTACTAAACGCAATGCGTAGATAATCATCATAGGTTTTAAGGCTTACCCCATCGTGTGTAATGCGCAGTGTATTGTGTGAGTGGGCAATGGCTTGTTTAATGGTATAAGATGATTCTTTACTAAAGGCTTTGGGATTGCGAAGGTCTAATTTTTCTTTATAGGAAACCAAGTATTCACTGATTTTTTTAAAATCACGACGTATTCCCGTTGCGCCATGTGATTGAAGTACTTCTCCTAATTTTTCTTGGGGTGTATTACATCCATAGATAAAAAAAATGGGGAAAAGAAGAAAAAATAGCTTCTTAAGCATCTAAAATATCTTTTCCTTTTTTTATTTGCCGTTTGATAATTTTGATGCTATCTTTTAAGGCCTCACGTTTGATGACATCACACTCTTCTTTGAGCTCTTTTTTGAGTTCGATACGCCTAAGTTTTAGCTTTTTCACAATTTCCCTGATGGCTTTTTTTTTGGATTCTTCTGTTGGAGGTGTAAAGCCAAAGAGCTCTTGCATTTTCGCAAGAAATTTTGATCCACTCATGCACTTTTCCTTTTGTCTGGATTGTTGGTCAAGTCATTGACTTCTGTTTCATTGAGTAAGAGCGCTTCTCTTCCTTCTTTAAATTCACTATCTTGGTGTACAAATAAAGCATGGGCTACTTCAGTAAGTTCTTTTGAAATGGTATAAGCATATGTGGTATCGTTCATGAGTGACGTTGCCATAGCGTAGGTAATTTTGTTCGTTCTTATCAGGTTGTCAAGCGATTTATTAGCTGCGATGTCGTATTTTTGCGCATCAAGTTTGAGTTTACTCAAAAGCAGTACCGCGACATCTTCTTCGCTTGTGTTGAAAATAAGTTGAATATTTCGCAACAGTTTAATGAGATTTTTTCGGATATGGTTGTATTCGGCTTTGATGTATTCGTTGTCCGATTCGAGGTAATAAATCATATTTTTTTGCATATGTTTGGCGGCTTTAAATGCTTCTGCAATACTGATATTGGCATTTTTTAAAGGGATAATATCACGAATAGTCTCTTCTCCAAATTTACCTTGTGCAAAGATGGCAAAGTTAATAATTTTCCCATAAATATCTTTAATACGGTTTTCATAAGAGGCATTCATGTCAACAGGTAAAGGGTGGTTACGTCGTTTGATAATATCATCGATTTCCATACCTGAAGTGATATCTTCATGTGTGACACTAAGACTTCGTGCGATGATATCAACGGCGTTTTGATAAAGATGTTTTGTCTCTTTGACTAAAACCGTATGGGCTGTTGTTGGAAAATCCAGTGCACTGTCTGTGATAAAATAGACATCGTCTTTTGCTTGCATCCCTTCAATGGGTTTGGCTTTAAAAATACGCCCCAAAAGAAGAACAAGGGCATCGACAAAAGGGTAGAGCAATAAAACACCTAAAAGATTAAAATAGGTGTGAAAAAGAGCCAGTTTCATAGTGTAATCATCAGCCAAAATATGAAGGAGATGTGCAGTATAATCCACAAAAAGTATGAAAGGATTCATGAGAATAATCGCAATAAGACCTGTAAATACATTAAAGATTACATGTGCCCCTGCAAGCTTTTTACCTTCAAGCCCTGATGTGAGTGAGCCTATCACGGCAGTGATGGTAGTACCAATATTTGATCCAATGGCGAGGGCTAGAGCATTTTCATAAGTGATTTGTCCAGAACCAAGGGCTGTGATAATCAGAACAAGCGTGGCATGAGAGGATTGCATAATCACTGTCGCAAGAATACCAATAAAGGTAAAAATAAGCAGTCCTTTAAAGCCACCAATCGCAAATTGAGTCAAATCAAGGGTTGCTTTAAACGCTTCAAAACCCTCTTTCATATAGGCAATGCCTAAAAATAAAAAGCCAAGACCTGCTAAGATATAGCCAATCCCTTTGGTTTTTTTATCGCTTTGAAACATCAAAATCGTTCCAAAAACGAGCATTGGCATCGCATAAGTTGCAATATCTACTTTCAGTCCAAGCCCAGCGATGAGCCATGCACCCGTCGTTGTTCCGATATTGGCACCAAAGATAATGCCAATGCCTTGCCCCAATCCAATCAATCCTGCACTGATAAAAGAGATGGAGATAATGGAGACTAGGGAGCTTGATTGCATGATGCTTGTCGCAATGGTTCCAAAAAGAAGACTTTTGTACTGTTTATCGGTAAATTTTTTTAAAATACGTTCTAAAAGTCCTCCCGCAAACGAGCGAAATCCCTCTTCAAGTGAAAACATCCCAAAGAGAAAGATAGCGACACCTGCAGAGATATTGAGAATATTTTGGCTCTGTATAAATGTATATGCAAGCCCTATCATTATCAAAAGCAGAACGATTTTTTTCATGCCAACTCTTTACATGTAAAATGGTGAAACGAAAAATATTGTATCACTTTTTTCGGTATAATCACTCAAAAAAGGAGAAACGATGCCACTACTGGATAGTTTTTGTGTAGATCACGTCAAAATGCCAGCTCCCGCTGTTCGTATCGCTAAAAAGATGAAAACACCTAGGGGTGATGATTTGAGTGTTTTTGATTTGCGTTTTTGTAAACCCAATCAAGCAATTTTGCCAGAACGTGGGATTCATACGTTAGAGCATCTTTTTGCAGGGTTTATGCGTGAGCATCTCAATGGAGATGGCGTTGAAATCATCGATATTTCACCTATGGGCTGTCGAACAGGATTTTACATGAGTTTGGTGGGCAATCCTGAAGAAGAGCGTGTGGTAAAAGCATGGGAAAAAGCGATGAAGGATGTTTTACATGTAAAGAGCGAATCAGAGATTCCTGAGCTCAATGCGTACCAGTGTGGAACATTTAAAATGCACTCTTTAGACGAGGCTCACGCCATTGCTTCATCTGTTTTATCGCAAGGTATTGGTGTGATGGATAATGAAGCGTTAAAACTCGATACATCTAAACTCTAGCATTTTTTAGTCCCATTGAAGTCACTTTGAGATGTTACAATAACTTTGGATT
Source organism: Sulfurospirillum sp. (assembly GCA_018058685.1). Lineage (GTDB taxonomy): Bacteria > Campylobacterota > Campylobacteria > Campylobacterales > Sulfurospirillaceae > Sulfurospirillum. The sequence continues at coordinate 4,138 of JAGOZL010000044.1, read as the reverse complement.
GTTCTAATCAATCCAAAGTTAGAGACATTTTTAGGATGCATAGCATCAAAAAGGAACACAATGGAGCGTTTAGTCGCAAGGTATAAAGAGGGAAATTTGATTCTTCAAATTCTCATCGGGATGGTGTTGGGCGTGAGTGTCGCTCTTGTTTCAAGTCAGTTGGCTATGACCGTAGCTCTTTTAGGAACGCTGTTTGTTGGCGCACTTAAAGCGGTTGCTCCGGTATTGGTTTTAGTACTCGTCTCTACGGCGATTGCTACCAAAGAGGTAGGTATCAAAACCAATATTAAACCCATTATTTATCTTTACATTATAGGCACATTTCTCTCAGCACTCATTGCAGTGATGGTTAGTTTTGCTTTTCCAGTGACATTAGTACTGGTAGATGCGGCAAAAGCCAGTGTTGCGCCTCCTCAAAGTGTTGTTGCGGTTATCAAAGGAGTATTAGTCAATATGGTTGACAATCCTATCAACGCACTTGCCAAAGGAAACTATATTGGCGTTTTAACGTGGGCTGTGGCAGCAGGTATCGCACTTCATTACAGCAGCAATCAAACGAAATTGGTCTTAAAAGATGCCAGTGAAGCGATGACAAAAATCGTGCGAGGGATTATTCGTTTAGCCCCATTTGGTATTTTTGGTCTTGTGGCTGAAACGTTTGCGGAAACAGGATTCTCTGCACTTTTGGGGTATGCTCAGTTACTCATCCTTTTAGTGGGTACGATGCTCTTTGTCGCATTAGTACTTAATCCCATCCTTGTCTATTTTAAAACGCGCTCCAATCCTTATCCTTTAATTTTTACGTGTTTAAAAGGTAGCGGTGTAACTGCATTTTTTACCCGCAGTTCAGCAGCAAATATTCCTGTGAATATGGCATTGTGTAAAAAATTGGGCATTGAAGAAGAGACCTATTCGGTTTCTATTCCTTTAGGTGCAACGACTAATATGGCGGGCGCTGCGATTACGATTACGATTTTAACATTAGCAACCGTGCATACGCTTGGTATCTTCGTTGATATCCCAACAGCTCTGTTTTTAAGCGTGGTTGCTAGTGTGGCAGCCGCTGGTGTTTCAGGGGTTGCTGGAGGTTCTTTACTGCTCATTCCTTTGGCGTGTGGTTTGTTTGGTATTAGTGATCAAATTGCGATGCAAGTGGTGGCAATTGGCTTTTTAATTGGTGTTGTGCAAGACTCAACCGAAACAGCACTCAATAGTTCAACCGATGTTGTCTTTACCGCAGCGTGCTCTGAAAAACCTCTCAATTTATAGCATTACATGTAAAAAAATGGCAATTAATTGGGGCGAAAAAACTCCAATTTTTTGCCAAATCCTAAGGTGTTGTCTGTAAATTTTAGATAGTGTATATCAATACTCCACAGTGATGGTTGCATAGCGATGGCAAAAGGAAAACGTTTAAGATAGTTTTTTTCTTCTTCTTTCGAAGCTTTTCTAAAATGTCCTGTAAATTGTACCCCTTGAATTTTTCCTACGATTTTTGTCTCTAGTGCGACTGTTCCTGCGACGTGGGTATTGTGAAGGGCTTCTTTGGCATGACGTGTTTTAGTCTCTGTTGCAATGATAAAAGTGGCATGCTTGTCATCAAAAGCGTAAAAACAACTGGCACAATAGGGTACATTTTCTTGACTTGTAGCCAGTGTGAGCAGATGATGTTTTTTTAAAAAAGTAACGATGGCTTCTTCTAACATGTGACATCCTTTGAAAAAAAGTATAACATATTTTCTTTCGCTCCTTTAAATTTTCTCAAGACTACAATAACGGCATCCTAAACAACAAGGAGTTTTCATGCGTTTTGTATCTTACCTACTTCTTATTGCTTCTGCGCTGATGGCTCAAAATTCCATGATACTGCAACTCAAAGGCGTTAAAACCACACAAGAACTTTTAGGCGGTCAGAAGCAAGAGGTTTTTATAGAGCGTAATATCCCTGTATCGTGTATCAATGTCGCGATTGATGTTGGGAGTGTTTTTGGTGGAGATTATGCGGGAAAAAATGTTCCTAAAGAGTGCCAAAAAAGCGTTGTTACCGTTCTTGGAAAAGTACAACCGATGGTGATAGAAGAGGGTGTTTTAACGGTGGGAGAGGTGGAAGTGTTGGATTTTATTCAAAACAAACAAGGGCGATCTGCGCATCAGTATGTTCTGGTTGATTCACGTAAACGCGATTGGTTTGAACAGATGACAATTCCTAGTGCTATCAATATTCCTTACGATGAAATCGAGTATGATGCGGATTTTCCTGAAGATTTTGAAAAGCTAAAGCGTCTTCTTGGATTTGAAAAGATAGGGGATAGGTATGATTTTAGTAACGCTAAAACAGCACTTTTTTTCTGCAATGGAGCTTGGTGTGTGCAATCACCGCTTGCGATTAAAAAACTCATCAAGATGGGGTACCCCAAAGAGAGACTCTTGTGGTACCGAGGAGGGATGCAAGATTGGTTGTTATTTGGATTTAGTGTGGTAAAACCTTAACGCAATTTCTTCATATCAGCAGGTGTTACGGTATTGCCAAGCCGCCATTTTTCCATTTTTAAATCGTTGTTGATGATATGTTCTACGAGCCATTTATGAGAAGCTTCTTTCATCGCTTGTTGAAGCTCTTCAATACTCTTTTTTTGTTTAAGGATATTAGCGATGGAGTCAATAATATCTTGATGTAGCTTACGGTGTTGGTCAAGCAAAGGATAATCAATACTTTCCATATACGCTTCTTCTTCACTAAAATGCTCTTCCATGTAGGTGAAAAAATCTTTGAAAAGGTTGCTGATTTCTAGCTTGGTGGTGGAGCGGGGATCGAGATTTTCAACAAAATTTGCCAAGCGAAACAACTCTTTATGCTGTGCATTTATTTTATCATTATCGATGTAAAAACTATCTCGCCATTGCGTTGCCATCTTCTATCCTTTACATGTAAAAATCTTTGATAATTGTAGCATGATTTCTGTAGGGTGATGAATAAAAAATCAGCCCTTCTGTTACCAAGTTGATATAATGTTTCATTACAATTCGTTTGTTCAGAAAGGAAGTGGGATGTCGTTAAACAAAGTATATGTGCTCGATACCAACATTATCTTGCATAACAGCAATTTTATTAAAGAGTTGTGTGATGGTGGCAATAACATCATTGTTATTCCTGAAACGGTGCTCATAGAACTTGAGGATTTTAAGAAGAATTTTACAGAACTTGGCTACCAAGCACGCAGTTTTGCGCGGATGCTTGCTTCGTGTAAGGTAGAATCGGTCGACACACAAGAGCCTTTTCGTGTAGTGAAGATGCGCCATGGCGAAGATGTGGTGATTCATCTTTTTTCTAAAACGCTTTACACCTCCGATATCGACTCTCAATTTATCAACGAATCCAACGACAAACGCATCATCGAAGTGGCTTCGGGTGCGCAAGAATACTATCCTGATTATAAAGTTATTTTTCTCTCTTTAGATGTTTATGCCCGTATGTTTGGGCTTTTTTACAATGTCACAGTGGAGTCTTTAAGAGAAGATAGAAGCGATGTGCCTGAGTTTGAGTTTGTGAAGCAACTTAGCCTTGATTCTTCATTGTTTAACACGCTGGATAAAAAGCTCATTAGTGAGATTGACCCTGAGTATGTGAGCGATAATTACAGCTATGAGTTTGTCAGTCCTGATGGTAACTCTGCTCATGCGATTATTTCCCCTGGTGGGCTTATTCATATGCTGAGTGAAGAGCTTGATTTTAGAGGATTGGAAGTCAAACCCATCAACCTCAAACAAAAATTTTTTATGAAAGCGCTTTTGTCTAATATGTACGATATTCACGTTATTGATGCAAGGGCTGGAAGCGGGAAAACCTTGATGGCATTTGTTGCGGCGATGCGCTTGGTAAGTAAGGGAAGCTACGAAAAAATCGTCTATGTACGAAACTCCATTGAGAGTGTCGATAAGGGAGCGGATATCGGGTATCTCTCAGGTAACGATGAGAAGTTTCGTATCTACAATATGGCACTGTACGATACTTTGGAGTTTATTGCTAAAAAGAAGATGAAAAAACGTGAAAATGTGCAAGAGCCTCAAGTAGCGATTGAGAAAAAAGTGGCAGATTTAATCACCAAGTATAACATCGAAAAACTCTGGCCAGGAGAAG
>JAGOZL010000117.1 GCA_018058685.1 Sulfurospirillum sp. | reverse complement strand
CGAGAAAAATAGAAGGGGTTGGTTTAAAATAGACTTTACATGTAATGGTATCACCATTACTTATTCCACCTAAAATTCCCCCACTGTTGTTGCTCTTAAAACCCGTTGGAACAAGGGCATCATTGTTTTGTGAACCTTTAAGCGTTGCAGCATGAAACCCCTCGCCAATTTCGACACCTTTAACCCCATTGATGCCCATCATCGCATCGGCTAGAAGTGCGTCTAACTTATAATAAAGTGGCTCACCCAAACCTTTAGGAGCACCCAAAACCTGCACCAATGCCACACCGCCTATGGAATCATGCGCATTTTTAGCTTCCAAGATTTTTGCTTTTTGCGCCTCTTCCACATTTGCATCAAGGGCATAAATCTCACTTTTTGCCACGCGTTCAAAATCATAGCTGTGCGCCTCGATCCCACCAATGGCACAAATCCCGCTTTGCACTTTTACATGTAAAGAAGAAAGCAGTAGCTTCGCTATCGCTCCAGCAGCGACACGAGCGGCTGTTTCTCTTGCACTTGAACGCCCGCCGCCTCGATAATCACGAAAGCCATATTTGTGAAAATAGGTAAAATCAGCGTGTCCTGGGCGAAATAAATCTTTCACGTTTTCATAATCATTGCTTTTTTGATTTTCATTGAAAATCACCATTGCAATGGGAGTTCCAGTACTAAGACCTTCAAACACCCCGCTTAAAATCTCAACTTTATCACCCTCATTACGAGATGTTGCGTACTTATTTTGTCCTGGACGACGACGGTCTAATTCACTTTGGATAAATGCTTCATCGATAGTAAGTCCCGAGGGCACACCATCGACCACACACCCAATCGCTCTCCCATGAGATTCACCAAACGTGGTAAAGCAAAACTGTTTACCAAAAGTATTCATCGGTGCTCCTTTTTGAGGATTTCCAGCGCTATCATCGCCGCTTTTTGCTGTGCCTCTTTTTTACTTTTGCCACTAGCAAGTGCCAAGTCATTGCCTTTGATGCTCACCGCTATCTCAAACTCTTTTTTATGGTCAGGTCCAAAAGAGCGCACCAGTCGATACTCAGGTGTCACGCCATAATGCGCTTGAGTCAGCTCTTGGAGCGTGGTTTTATGGTCTCTAAAAATGGCATCCATGTCGATTTTTGGGTAAGCTTCTTCTAAAAGCTCTATCGCTAAAGAGCGTGCTTTTTCGAGTCCCGCTTCAAGATAGAGTGCTCCAATCAAGGCTTCAAATGCGTTGGAAAGCAGTGAAGATTTTTCACGTCCGCAGTTATTTTCCTCCGCTAAGGAGATGTAGATATGCTCGCCCAAATGAAGCAATCGTGCCAGTTTTTCAAAACTTTTTTCATTGACCAGTGAAGCTCGAAGTTTGGAAAGTTCTCCCTCTGCAACATCTTTAAACTCGTGGTAGAGGTATTCTCCCACGATTAAATCCAAAACAGCATCTCCCAAAAACTCCAAGCGTTCATTGTTATAGGGCTGTTTTGAACTTTTGTGTGTGAGTGCCTCGATTATCAGGTTTTGGTCTTTAAACTGATAACCCAAGCGCTTTTGTAATGCATCCAATGCTTTGTACATTAGGGCTCCTTTATATGGTTGTATTATTGTGAGGTTTAATTATATCTTTTTATTCTTTGCTTTGTACACCCAAGGTTTGTCACATTAATTTGCTATTTTTTTTTATTACGATTCCTCCAAATTAATCCAAAAGGAGTCTTTTATGAAAAAAGTTATCTCATCCATCGCTGTGGTTACCCTCTTAGGTATAAGCGCTCACGCAACCCAACTCTACACCAAATGTGCCGCCTGTCATGGTGAAAAAGGGGAGAAAGTATCGCTTGGAAAAAGTCTTGTGATTAAAGATATGAGCAAAGAGGCTTTTGTATCGGCAATGAAAGGCTATAAAGATGGAAGTTATGGAAGAGAGATGAAAGCCATGATGAAAGCACAAGTTCTGCCACTAAGTGACGCACAAATTGAAGAGATTGCGGCATACATTGCTAAAAAATAATCCACTTAAAGAGGTAACGCATGGCAACGTGCCAAAATAGACGTGATTTTATCGGTATGGCATTTGGAGGTGTTGCGGCTGTGGGTGGAGCTTTTGCCCTTGGTGCGATGAAAAAAACATGGGATCCGCTTCCAAGCGTTCAATCAGCTGGCTTTGTGCGTGTGGATGTTTCCGCCATTCAAGAAGGAGAAGTGAAAACACTTCAATGGAGGGGTAAACCTGTGTTTATCCTTCGCAAATCAGAGCAGATGGCAAGAAACTCGGCACGAGATATCCTCATAGGGGATAAAGTCTTTACACTGGTGATTGGACTATGTACCCATCTTGGGTGCATTCCTTATTTTGAAGCGAAGAGTAAAAACTTTATCTGTGCGTGTCATGGTGGGGTGTTTGATGCCAGTGGTATCAATACCTTTGGTCCGCCTCCTCGCCCTATGGATATTCCCCCTTTTAACATCGAAGGTGAAACCTTGGTTTTAGGGGTTGAGGGCGAAGTGTTTAAAACATTGACCGCCAAAAAAGCATAAAGGAACACATCATGGCAGAGATAAAAAAAGCGGAAGGCTTTATAGATTGGCTCGACCAACGCTTGGCGATTAAGCTTTTAGGACGTGTGCTTTTAAGCGAGTATTGGATTCCTAAAAATATCAATTTTTTGTGGGCAATGGGCGTCGTTTTAGTCGTTTTATTTGCTCTTCTTATGGTTTCAGGTATTTTTCTTTTGATGTACTATAAGCCCGATATCAACCTCGCCTATGATAGTGTAAACTACACCATCATGCAAGAGGTCGAATACGGCTGGCTGTGGAGGCATCTTCACGGAGTCAGTGCTTCGGTCACATTTTTAGTGATTTATATTCACCTTTTCACGGCGATTTATTATGGCTCATACAAAAAAGGGCGTGAAGTGATTTGGATAAGCGGTATGGTGCTTTTTGTCGCCTTTTCCGCAGAAGCGTTTAGTGGGTATATGCTTCCTTGGGGGCAGATGAGCTATTGGGCGGCACAGGTCATTACCAACCTCTTTGGGGGTATTCCTTTCATCGGTGAAGCGTTGGTGATTTGGATTCGAGGAGATTTTTTGGTGGCAGATGCTACGTTGACACGTTTTTTTATGTTGCATGTGCTTTTATTGCCTCTGGTTATTCTTTTGGTGATTGCTATTCATTTTTACTCCCTGCGCATTCCTCATGTCAATAACCAAATTGCTGAAGAGTTTGATTTTGATAAAGAAGCCAAGAAGTACTTAGAAGGTCGCAAAAAAGAGTCAAAAGTGGTTCCTTTTTGGCCTGTTTTTCTCTCAAAAGACTTTTTTGTTGTCGGTGTTTCTTTGAGCATTCTTTTTTATCTGACCTGTTTTCATTACGATTTTGCGATGGACCCTATCAATTTTGATGCGGCTAATACGATGAAAACACCCGCGCACATCTATCCTGAGTGGTATTTTCTATGGAGCTATGAAGTGCTTCGAGGCTTTTTCTTTGATATTGGAGGCATTGCCGCAATGGATATAGGCTTGATGGCGTTTGGATTTGCCAACATTATTTTCATGCTTCTTCCTTTTTTGGACAAGAACCCGCATCATGTCGCTCCTGCACACCAACGTCCTTTGTTTAAATACTGGTTTTGGATACTTTTGCTCGACATGATTATCCTCACTGTCTATGGCAAACTCCCGCCAACGGGGGCAAATGCATGGGTAGGATTTGGTGCGACGCTGACCTTTATCGCTCTTTTTGTAGCACTTCCTATTATCACCAAAATAGAAGCCCGTACCCAAGGAGATAAGCAATGAAAGAGCTCAAGATTTTAGCCATTGTGGTGTTCTTTACCGCCCTTGTTTACATCGGAGTTGAGCCTTTTGCCCATTCGCAGATGCACCCTCACGTTGCCCCTGCTGACTTTGCTTTTAAAGACCTCGAATCTTTACATGTAAAAGGCGATAAAGAAAGAGGCATGGAGCTGGTACAAACACATTGTATCGCGTGTCATGGGCTTAAAACACAAGGGTTTCCAGAACCACTGCCTCCTACCGAAGCAGCCATTGCGTATGGTGTGGTTCCCCCTGATTTGAGTACGGCAGGCGCACTGTATGATGCGAATTATCTAGCGG
>JAGOZL010000116.1 GCA_018058685.1 Sulfurospirillum sp. | reverse complement strand
TTTGTATGTCATTGGGGTCATACTCTTTTGCAATCTCATCCGCATTGATAAACTTTAAACCCTCTAATTTTGCAAAATTTAAAGCAAATGTTGTTTTTCCACTGCCATTAGCCCCTGCAATAATGTATAAAGTTTTCATTACTTCATTCCTTGGTTTTATTATCCTACTTTAACGTTTCTTAGTATACAATTTAGCCACTTAGGCTTTCTAACGGGCGCACATTGTTCGTTTTAGCAGGAGGGATATCTTTAAACTTCCCTACTCTCTTAGGCAAATGAATTTTTTTTAAAGTTGATTTCTAAACTAAAACCTACCGCTTTTGCGTATTCTAGTAAAGTACCCATATTAGGAAGATGCTCCGCATTTGGACTTTCAAGTCTTGAGATATTGCTTTTTTTTGTGTGGAGCAGATTGGCAACATCTTCTTGGGTAAGATTCGCTGCTAGTCGTGCTTGAATCATCTGTTTTTTTAGTTCAAAAATAGGTTGTAATGCTTCATATTCTGCTTTGATTTCTGGATTTTCAAGTGCTTTTTCTTTAAATGATTTAAAACTAGGTCTTATTGTTTTCATGATCAATTTCCTTTTTACGTTTCAGAGCTAGATCTAACTCTTTTTTAGGCGTTTTCTGTGTTTTTTTAATGAAGGAATGTAAAATCACAATTTCTTTTCCTTTTGCATAACAAAAAAGACTCCGCCCTATTCCCTCTTCTGCCTTGGCTCTAACTTCAAACAAACCCTCGCCAAAAGAATCGGTGTAAGGCTTACCAATATTGGGGCCATGCTCTTCGATAATTTCGAAAATATGAATCAACTTGGCCAATATTTTATTTGGAAATGAAAATGTTTCCTTTTCGACAGTGGTACTGTAAAACGTTATGTTCCATTTCATAAAGTAATTATATCATAAATGATAACCTTTGTAGATTTTTAAAATCTTCAAAAGTTATTGAAAATGTTTATTTTTATTCTCCCTAAGCGTAGTACTTCTTGATGCTTCTTTACCCACCTAACCAGGCACCTTATTCTCTCTTTTATGCGTTTAACTCTCTAAACAAATTGTCTAAACGCTTTTTTGGATTGGTAAATTTCACTGATGCTGTATTAAAGCTTTCTGGTTGATAAGTTTTTTTTCCTGTCATGCCTTTTACCCATTCAAGTGTTTCTTTATATTCAGGATCTTTTGGATTAGAAAGCACTTCTAAGAGTTGGTAATACCCACCAATACCTCCACAATCTTCTAAAGGAGCTAATCGTGCACCCTCGGTACAACATGGATATTTTACTTTTTTTTGGGCCAAGATCATCCCTTCTAAAACAATACTGTGTAACCAATGATCACCAAAGTCATACAGGTACATCATTTCATCGCCTAATTCACAAAAAAGCTCATCAATTCCCATCTCCCATCCCTTTTCAGGTAATTCTTCAAGATCTATAAATCCATCATCAATGGGCACACCAATGCGCAAACCTTTTATACCGCTATTGCGTGGAAAATAAAACTCATGCATATGTTCATCTTCCCAACCAAAGGCATCTTGGATAGCTACATGTAAGTCCCAAAAAGTATATGACTGGGGCACTTCAACACGACGATAAATGGATGGATCTGTGTCTTGCAGGGTGATTACAAACTGATAGACGATTTTTTTAGATCGAAGATGAAGCATAACTTTTCCTCCCATGTTGCATATGTTTATTCATACCTAATACTCCCTCACAATAAACTTCCTAAATCAATATCTTGCGCGATATTGAGACTATTATAGTGGCTATTTTTTTCACATCCGTATGTTGTTAACATAATAAGCTTGATATCGTACTTACCTTTTAGGGCATATTTTTTTAACATTTCTATTTTGTGTAATATATTTTCTTTATACTCTTTAGAGATAATAAATTCTTTGTTGTAAAATTTACACTCAACGATATCATAAACACTATTTTCATACTCAACGATAAAATCTATTTGTGCTCCACTATCGTTCTCATTTCCTGGAAAACTCCAGTACCCATAGTTTTTTGCTAACCCTTTGGTCATTCGTGTTTGTAGATACAAATCAATGTTTGATAAACATAAAATTTCAAATGCAAAACCACTCCAAATGGCATAACTTTGTGTTCCCATAATAGTACTAAAATATGGTTTTTGTAAAGAGATTAATTCGTTTTTACTAAATGCTCTCACCCATTTATTATAAAAGAGAACAAATGGATCACGAATGATATAGTTTGTGTTTATTTTTGAATGTAACTTACTAAGACCTACAATAAATCCCGCTTCACTAAGCTCTTCGATAGCATCTTTAATTTTGGAACCACTTTTTTCTCCAAGCGCCTTAGCAATCTTGGTTTGAGTCATGCCACTTTGCTTAGAGCTTAGAATTTCAATAATAGAAGAATAATAAGACGCTTTGGTATCAAAAAGAGATTTTAAAACTTCACTGTACTCTTTGTTAAGATGTCCATCACTATTAAAAATAAGTTCATCTATGTTAGCCGCGATTGTTTTGGAGCTATCTAATAGGCTCAAATATTTTGCAACACCCCCAAAAATCATATAGGTTTCTGCTATTGTCTTATCATCAATAATGAATTTTTTTTCTTTTAGCAAGTATTCTTTTGTCTCTTTTAGATCAAAAGGTTTGAGATGAATTTTAATATCAAGTCGCTGGTAAAGTGGGCCACTACTATCTTCAAATATTTTCTCTTTAATCCAAGAAGAGTTTGAACCACAAAGAATGAGAACAATATTGTTAGTATTTAATGCAAATTCATTCCAAAAATGACCTAGTGAGCCTATAAATCCACCATTGTTTTTTTTATCAATCCATGGAACTTCATCTAAAAAGATGACGATTTTTTGGTTTTGATTTTGTAATTTTTGAATCGTTCTTTTTAAAAAATTAAAAGCACTCATCCAGTTTTCTATTGAAGTTGTTGGTTCTTCTTTAAACCAATCATGTATGGCTTCTATAAAATTGTCTTTTTGTGTAGAACTATCAAGCAAGTAAGAGCCTGTAAATCTGAAAAACGAACACTCTTTCTTGTGTTCACTAAACATGTGATTAATAAGATATGTTTTACCTATTCTCCTTCTCCCGTATACAGCAATAAGTTGACTTGTCTTTTTATCACACGCATTCGATAAGATTTCTAGTTCTTTGACTCTACCAATCATTTTAAGCCTTTTAGTCATATAGATTTCTTAATTATATCTATTTAACGAAATTTAATCAATATATTGTATACATATTTCGATATTAATCCAATTATATATACATTAATTGGCTATGTCTATTGAGTATTTCTTGGATTTACTTTGCGCAGACCTATTGATATCCACCCTACTTTTTCTTTCATAAATTATATTACCTAATACTCAAGTGAAAATGGATTTAAAAATTGACGACCTCAGAAAAAAGATTTATCTACCCGTCATTGCGCACCCCAAAAATCTATTTTAAGGAATAAGAGTTGCTGAGTACTGTACAAACAGACGAAAGGCTCAAGGATATCAGAAGTACAGATACAAAGTATCGATCAATTAGGCTTGGTGATGGGGATGATTCGTGAATTTGAGATCATGGATCAGATTGATACAATGCTTTCATCAAAGAGTGAAGACAAAAAGGTATCGTGTGCAACCGGTGTTGCTGCCATGATTCTCAATGGCCTGGTTTATGCCAATAAACAACTCTATCTCACCCCCTCGTTTCTTTGAGAAAAAAGCCACAGAGCTTCTTTTACGAGAGGGCTTAACACTAGAGATACTCAACCGTGATACCCTTGGATGCACTCTATGCGTATGGCGTAAGTGACTGTTATAAAAATGTGCCACACCATGCAATGCAACTTGTTCCAAAATGGAATAGGTTGTAAATGTACACTTAGAAGTTTTGATTTTATTATCTCAAAGTTGCTTAACCCTCTAAGCAACATTATCTCTCTTTTTTTATCCTCGCCACTTCTGAAACCACGACTGATCCACACCAATAAAACTCAAAAACTCTTTTTTGCGCAACACCATAGGCGTACCATTAGCCTTGACAACATCGGGTGGAAGTTTGTTGCGTATCTGTTCCACTTTTCTAAAGTTAGAACCATACAATTTGTC
>JAGOZL010000115.1 GCA_018058685.1 Sulfurospirillum sp. | reverse complement strand
TGAAAATTATACTTTTCAATAATTAAAAATTATCTTTTTTGCTTTCACTTCTTACGAAGCAAGAAAGTTTTTTATAAAAGGCCAAAATTCGAAAATCTCAATTCCTAAAACAAAGAGCCACACGATGATTGTAACGCCAGTAGCTGCTGCTGAAACGTCTTTTATGATACCTATTTTTTCATCATAATCGGTTTTCATAAAATCACATATAGCTTCAATAGCTGTGTTGAAAATTTCAGCTGAAATCATAATGCCCGTTGATAGTACTATAATAGAAGCATCCAAGGGTCCATTAAACATCATGGTTGGTATCAAAATAATCATGGAAAGCACTATTTTGTACATGACACTAAAATCTGTCAATACGGCAAATCGTAATCCTGAAACGACAACTTTAATCTTTTTTAATGGATGATAACCTTTTTCGCCTGTATCTAAAAATTTATTTTTCATGCGAGTCCCTCTTTATAGATTGCATAGGCAGTGCATATTAAGCCAAAAGCCAATAATGTTCCACCTAAAATATCCGTTGGAAAATGAACCTGAAGATAAGCTCTTGAAAGAGCAACAAAACATGATAGTATAAGCCACACAACAAGGATAACTCCTTTCCACTGAAACGATACGATAACCATAGCAAACCAGAGCAATAGCGTAAAAGCAACAATTTGTGCAGTGTGTGCACTCGGATAAGATGGGTCCAAAGGAAGCTCATGAAATGGGTTGGATGAGCTTGGACGTTCGCGTGCTAGGATGTATTTTATAAGGTACGAGATAGCAATAGTACTTAAAAAGGCTCCTCCAAAAAAAAGTGCCAAAGAGTTATACTTGCAATAATACAATCTTGCTATCACGAGGCATGTTAAAGGAAGTAAAATCCATAAAGAACCAAACCATGTAATGCTTTTAAAAAAATCATCAAGCCTATCGTTTTTAAAAGATGTAAGCCATTGCAAAAGTGAAAAATCGACGTGTTGTGTCAGGCCATAGCGAACAGAAAATGTTAATAGCGCAAACAAAGTGAGGCTTAGAGATGCGAAGATCCATAAAGAGACTTTTTCATGTAACATGCTACCCTCCTTTGTGTGTGCAAAATCATTATAACACGTTTTAAGATTTTGCTATCTATTCCTTAACTTAAATTTTGGGTCAAGTTCCTCTTCTAAGCGATCCGTTGCATTGGCTGGTGTGTCGGAAAGTTGTGTGATATGCTCTCGTATGTCTGAGTCTATTTGTAAATGGAGTGCGTTAAGTGCATCTTGCAACTGAATGGTGTTGCGAGCTCCGATGATAGGTGCCGTGATAGCAGGATGTTCCATCGTCCAACGAATCGCTAATGTTGTTGGAGTAACTCCAAGCTCTTGTGCATAATGCGTAAAAAGCTCTGCGATTTCATAATACCTTGCATGGCTGTAGCGTTTTGAGTATTGCAATTTATCGACGATTCTACCCGTGGCGGGTGTGTGGTGTTTGGAGTATTTGCCACTAAGCAATCCTGCGGCTAAAGGGCTATAGGGAATGACGCCTAGTTTTTCTGAAAGTGCCAATGGTAAAATTTCAACTTCTGCTTGTCGTTTGAGTAAATTGTACATAGGCTCAATGCATTCAAAACGTGCTAAGTTGTTTTTTGCGGAGATTCCAAGAGCTTTTGCAATTTGCCATGCCGCCCAATTACTTACCCCAAGATACAAAACCTTACCTTGTCGTACTAAGTCATCAAGCGCTCGTAAGCTCTCTTCCATAGGTGTTAAAGGGTCAAAATGGTGAATGAAGTAGATATCAATTCTATCGGTTTTTAACCGTTTCAGGCTTTGCTCGATTGAGAGCATAATATGTCGTCTCGATGTTCCTAAAGCGTTGATATCTTTGCCGACTCGCTGAGAGACTTTAGAGGTAATCACCACTTCGTCTCGACATGTTTGAATGAGACTTCCTAAGATACTCTCCGCCCTTCCCTCACTGTAATTATTGGAGCAGTCAAAAAAATTGATACCCATGTCTCTGCATTGTTTGAACATCTTGGCTGATTCTGCTTCATCGGCTTCACTGCCAAAGGTCATGGTTCCAAAGCAGAGTTCTGAGACTAACACTCCTGTGTTTCCTAAAACGTTATAGTTCATCTGTACCTTCTTGTGTAGGGTTTTTAGGCAGTAATTCATGGTGAGCATAGGCTAATAACGCTTCATATGTTTCAAAATACGCATGAGCCTCTGCTTCAAGTTTTAAGCGATCATCGTTTGAATATCTATCGTGGATAATGATGGTTTCAATGCCCGCTTCTTTTGCGGCTTCAAGCCCAATCAACGAATCTTCAATCACTAAACAATCCTGAGCAGAAATATTCAATTGTTCCATAATAAAATGGTGGATTTCAGGATGCGGTTTCATCTTTTGTACAACGTCTCGCCCTAAAATAAGGCTAAATGTTTCTTCAAAGTTGACTCTGTTTCGCATGGTAAGGTTGCGAGTCATGTAGGTCTGTAAATTGGCATAACTGGTCGTGCTAGCAATCACAAGCGTAAAGCCTTGTGCTTTGAGATAGTGTAAAAAGGTGTCTGCGTGAGGTTTAAAATCAATCACTTCGGTGAGGTATCTTTGCGCGATGTTATAGCGCAATGCATGAATCTCCTCTTTTGTAAGAGCTGAGCCATAGCACGCTTTTAAAAATTCACAGTAGCGAAGGTAGGCATCTTTGGCTTCACTTAATGAGCGCAAAATGGTATCGCGCTGTTGTTGCACTATCACTTCATCGATGTGTTTGTCACTGATGGTTCGGATAAGTTCTTGGTCTATAGCGTTCCAAATACCAACAGAATCAATCAGCGTTCCATCCATATCGAAGATAATCACTTTTTTTTCTTTAAACATCTGCTTCCTTTTTGTGAAAAATATTTTAGTCTAATTTGACTTTAATTGACTCAAAAAATCTTTTCTATAGATGTATTTGTTATCTTTAAAATATAAAATGTATAAAAAATGTATAGTTTTTGTAATCTATCCACGTTATAATGGCTAAGTATTTCATTTTAAAGGAGAAGACTATGGCAAAGAAAATTTTGTTTATCGTGGGTGATTATGTTGAGGACTATGAAGTGATGGTTCCTTTTCAAGCATTAGCGGCGGTGGGTCACAATGTTGTTGCTGTTTGCCCGAACAAAAAGGCAGGTGAGTTTATCCGTACCGCGATACATGATTTTGAAGGTGACCAGACGTACAGTGAAAAACCAGGTCACAATTTTACCTTAAATGGTACGTTTGATACGATTGATGTTACCACATTTGATGCGCTTGTTGTTCCAGGTGGTCGAGCACCAGAGTATCTTAGATTGGATGAAAAAGTCCTTGATATGGTACGTCATTTTGCAAAAACAAATAAGCCGATTGCTGCTATTTGTCATGGAGCACAGCTTTTGGCAGCGGCAGATGTATTGGGTGGGAAGAGTTGTTCGGCCTATCCTGCGTGCGCACCTGAAGTAACAAAAGCAGGAGGCACGTATAAAGCGATTGAAGTGACTGAAGCTGCGGTTGATGGCAATCTTGTAACCGCACCTGCATGGCCAGCACATCCTGCGTGGATTGCTAAATTTTTAGGCGTATTGGGTACGAAAATTACACTTTAAAAGTCTATTGTTAGATGACACGCTGATGTCATCTAACATTTTGAACATCTTTACATGTAAAGACGAATGAGCCTAACTGTTTCGATATCTAAAGCACTTCCTCGTTTTTCAAGCTCTTCTATAAGCCCTATTTTACGCTCTTTATTAAGATTTTGCCCCATTTTTAGTTTAAATGAAGTCTGTTTGGCTTTGAGATAAAAAACAGCTGTAGCTTCAAGCATCTTTGTGTAGATAGGATTTGTCTCGCTGATGGTCTCGTAGTGACCCTCAGGTTGAAGCTTTTGCATCAAGGCATTGAGCCCTTTTGCTTTCTCCGCACTGTTTTCAAGAGCACTTACCTCACCCTCTAAACTGACACTTGCAAAAAATTGTGTCGCAGGACAGGCTGAAGTGGTGTGACTAAAGTAGGAAGGAATAAAGGCATAAGGTTTGACCACACTAAAATAAGCTTTAGGGTTGTGAGCCATCAGCTCCACTTTTTTGCCCTCTTTTGCGCCATGAAAGACGATGCCCTCTTCCCACCAAGCAAAATTAAGAGGCACACCATAGGGTGTTTTTTCATCACTTAAACACAATGTACCATAT
>JAGOZL010000043.1:9181-13538 GCA_018058685.1 Sulfurospirillum sp. | reverse complement strand
AGTGAGCAAAATAAACCGATTGGTAGTTTTTTATTTCTTGGACCAACGGGCGTGGGTAAAACACAAAGTGCTAAAGCGCTTGCTAACTTTTTATTTGATACAACCAAAGCGTTAATACGTTTTGATATGAGCGAATACATGGAAAAACACTCCGTCAGTCGTTTGGTTGGTGCGCCTCCAGGGTATGTGGGGTACGATGAGGGTGGACAACTCACCGAAGCCGTGCGCCGCAAACCGTACAGTGTCGTTCTTTTTGATGAGATTGAAAAAGCGCATCCCGATGTCTTTAACATCTTGCTTCAAGTGCTGGATGAAGGGCGTTTGACGGACAATAAGGGCATTACGGTTGATTTTAAAAACACAATTATTATTCTAACGTCTAATATTGCCAGCGATAAGATTATGGTGTACGAGGGCGAAAAACGCACCGAAGAGGTGATGAAGGAGCTTAGGGCGCATTTTAAACCTGAATTTTTGAACCGATTGGATGACATCATCATTTTCAATCCGTTGACAGAAGATGGTTTGCGTGAAATTGTCAGTATTATGTTTAAAGAGATTGAGACGAAACTTGCTGCTAAAGAAATTCGAGCAGAACTTACAGTCGCAGCAAAAGCCTTGATAGCCGAAGCTGGATTTGACGCTGTGTATGGAGCGCGTCCGCTTAAGCGGGCACTTTATGAGCTTGTGGAAGATAAACTAGCGGAGCTTATTTTGGAAGAGAAATTGCATGAGGGTGAAAGTATTGTCATCGATGCAAAGAACGGACAAATCGTTATACAGCAACACTAAGGAACAAACACTTCTTACATGTAAAATCTTTACATGTAAGAAGTTAAGGGCAATCTTTATTTTGAACAGAGAATTTGAAAAGTTCTACATTATTTAAGTCATAAAATGTATAGATAAAGACAGCACCTTTTTTGAGTAAAAGACGTGTTTCAGAGTCGCTACATAAGTAGTTACGATTGTTTTCAAATGTTGTTTTAATGAGTGTTCCTTTGTCAGCTTTCAAGATACTTTTGATGTGCTCATTCATTGAATTGATATGGTTTTTATATTCGATGCCATTTTCCAAGCTTACAACATCAAAAACGGTTGTGTATTCATCTAAAATGATAGGCAAATTTTCTTTTGTACCATCTCTAATAATGGAGAGTATTTTAGGAACATCTTCTTCTGTGATATCATCTAAATCACTGTTATTATCTGCTAACAAAACGGAAATAAGTGCTAAAATGGTAAAAATTTTTTTCATATCATTCCTTTGAGGGAATTTTACAATAAAAAAGGCTATTTTTTAGCAAGAAAGTGGATTAAAATGAGTTATTTTTCATGGTTTGTATCACATGCACACAAACACACAGTTCTTATAAACAAATTAATGACATTAGGGTACACGAAAGAGGCAATGATTGATTATTTTGTGTTTGAAAATATGGTCGAAAAAGAACCCTCATTTTGTATTCTGTATGCTAACAAACAAAAATGCCATGCAGTGAGTTATTTGAACTGCTATTTATGTGCTTGTCCGCATTTTCGTTTTAATGATGATGGACTAACAATCGAAAAAAATAGTGTGATAAAGAGTCAATGCAGCATTGCTTCAAAAAAAAGTGCATGGTTTGTGCATGAAAATGTTGCACATTTGGATTGTTCAAGGTGTTCGTTACCCCATACCAAAGCGTTTATTCACAAACACTTTGATAGGGACTGGAGCGAGATAATGAAAGAGTGTTTTACATCTCCAAAGGCATGTGAGAGACAATAATACCATCTCTATCGGCATAGAGATAATCACCTTCTTTAAATGCAACGCCTGCAAAATCTAAATTTACATGTAAAGTTCCTTCAGATGCTTCCATCGTTTTTCGTGGACAGGTTCCTAGAGCAAAAAGCCCTACATCAATCTCTTTTGTATTTTTGGTGTCACGTACATACCCATTAATCACCATCCCTGCCCATCCATTATCTAGAGCAAATTTCATTAAATTATCACCCACAACTGCTGTGTACTGTGCATCAACATCGACCACAACAATCTTTCCCTCACCTTGTGTTGTTTTCAAAAACTCAGCAAGTGTTTTGTTATGTCCTGGAAGTTTAATGGTGACGATTTGCCCCATCATCTTTTTAGAACCACCATAAGAGGTGAAACGTGGCTCAAGGACTTGTACGTCATTTGGGTATTTATCACATAGGTCTGCGGTATAAAATTTCATTTTTGCTCCTGTTAATAGCTTCTTTACTTTTTTTTGACTAGAATGCAAAAATTATACAAAAATTTTAGGCAAACATGATGAAAGTTGTTACGGGAGTAGTGGGAAATGATATCCATGTGGTCGCAAACAGACTCATCGATATTTCGTTGCAAGCAAGAGGGTTTGAGGTGTTTAACTTAGGCGTTAACACCTCATTGGAAGAGTTTATTGATGCTGTGGTTGAAACGGATGCCAATATACTACTCATATCTTCACTCAACGGTGAAGCGGAAGGCTGGTGTCGTGATTTGCAATTTTTACGTTCAGAGTATGAACTCAAAGATGTCACGTTTGTTATTGGTGGTAATTTAGCTGTTGGTGAAGCGAAACAAAGCGATATTATCCCAAAATACAAATCCTACGGTTTTGATTTGGTTTTTCATCAGGTGGATTTAAACACAGGCTTAGATGAATTAGAGCGCTATATGAAGGAGAAAGCATGAGTTTACTTCAAAAAGAGCGCGATGTCATCACCCGAAATGAATATGCAGACAGTTTTGATTTTGACGAGATTGAACACTTTATCACAAATGCTCCCAAAGAGCTTTTTATTTCACATCATTTCAAAAAACGCCACGGTGTTTTGGTTCAGCCTCGTGGAGGTTTTCCTACTTATAAAAAGATGTTCCAACTCTATGAAACCTTTATGGGGGCAGACATCGATGTGTTGCCACTAACTGTAGATAGCAATACCCGTCTAAATGATTATGCAATGGCAAAGAAGATGCTTACACTCTCAGAAGAAAATGAGATGGATATGCTCAATGGTTATCCTTTGGTCAATCACGGTTACCGTACCACACGAAAGATGATTACCCATTTTAATAAACCCGTCAGTCTTCGCCATGGAACCCCTGATGCACGTCTTTTGGTGGAAACGGCATTGGCTTCTGGTATTTTTGAAATTGAGGGTGGACCTATCACTTACATGCTTCCGTATTCCAAAAATTTTCCTCTCGATAAAGCGTTTTTATACTGGAAATATGTGGATAAAGTGTGCGCCAAATACTCAACACTTAATGAGCCTATCAACCGTGAATCGTTTGGCCCACTCACGGCAACACTGGTTCCTCCGTGTATTGTTATCGTCATTCAGCTCATTGAGATGCTACTTTCCATTGAAGAAGGTGTGAAGTCCTTTTCGGTGAGTTTTTCCCAAAATGGCTCGATGATGCAAGACATCGTCACCTCCAATGTCTTGAAAAAATTAGCGCGAGAATATGCCAATATGTTTGGCGGAGATGATGCAATTATTAACCTAGTCTATCATCAATGGATGGGCGCTTTCCCACGAAATAAAGAACTCTCCGACTCTCTCATTAACACGAACACCGTGATTGCGGCAATGGTGCGAGCCGATAAAATCATCATCAAAACCCGTGATGAAGCTTTTGGAATCCCTACCATGCAATGCAACGCTCAATCGGTTGCCAACACCAAATATACACTTCGCACCCTCAAAGGCTTACCTGTGATTCGTGATGAAGCTGAAGAAGAGAACTTGGAGCTTGAAGTACGTGCTATTATGGACGCCGTCTTTAATGACCCAGCTGATACCTTGTGGCGTAAAGTGTTTAATACAATTAAAAGCGGTTTGATTGATGTCCCTTTTTCACCACACATCATCAATCACAATGCGGTGATTACGATTCGCGATGATGAGGGCAATATCCGCATCATTGACAAAGGCAATTTACCGCTTCCTGAACGTTGTTTTGCGTATGAAAAATCCAAAGTTAATTTGCCTCCAACGCAGACGGAAGTCATCAATAAAATTATCCACGATATAGGAGCGATGTTATGAGTAAACTCTTAATTGATGTGGGGAGTACCTATTTTAAAGTGTGCCAGAAAAGTGGGATTATCCAATATTTTCGTGATTTTAAAAAAGATATTTACGATGATTTGGTGACAAAATGTGGCGATATTTTTTCGCAATACAAAAAAGAAGATATTTTTATCTGCTCTTCAGCCAATGGGGGACTGAGTACGCTTATTATTGGGCTTACGAACTCATTTAGTCTCAAATTTGCTAAAAATATCGCGTTTAATTCGGGTATTAACATTATTGATACGATTTTGTACAGCAAAATTGA
>JAGOZL010000043.1:0-9081 GCA_018058685.1 Sulfurospirillum sp. | reverse complement strand
ATCGTTTTAACGGGAGGAATTACAAAAGTTCTTTGTTTTGAAGAAGTTGAAGCAATTATCAGTTTCTTTTACAAAAAAGTGATGAATGTCCATGCCCTTCCCAATATCGTGATGGATTATGATTATGCCATCTGGACATTAGGGATGGAAAATAATGACGCAAAGGAGCCAAAATGTCAATAAATTGTATTCGTGCCCTCATTGAAAAAGCAAATCGTATTTGCCCTGATAAAATAGCTGTTCTTGATGGACAAAAAAGCCTAACGTATGCGGAACTCTTTCGTAAAGTCAATCAAATCGCGCGCTATTTTACGGAGCTTAAACTTGAAAGCGGTGCTCGCATTGGTATCTATTCGCATAAAAGCTCTGAGCAAATTGTTGCTATCTTAGCGATGCTCTCCACTGAGTATGTTTTTGTTCCAATTTCGCGTCTTTTAAAACCTGAGCAGGTGGAGCATATCGTCAAAGATTGTGATATTAAATGCATTATTACCGATAAGGCAAAAATTAAAAGCATTGATGAAATTGCCTACAGCGGTAAAATTGTGACCTATGAAGCCATTGAACGTGATATCGTCTCGTTTGAAGAGATTTATAAATGTTGCAGTGATGAGTTTACATGTAACGTGATGGATTATAAAAACGCAGCGATTACGTATAGTTTTGGTTTGACCGGATTTCCTCGTGGTATTGTCATCACGCATCGTAATTTGATTGACAGTGCGCGCGTTGTCTCAAACTACCTGCGCCTTCAAGAGAGTGATGTTATTTCGGGAATATTGCCTTTTATCTTAGACTATGGTTTAAACCAAATTTTTTGTTCTATTTACAATAACGCAACGTTAGCTCTTCATTCTCTGGTTCTTCCCGCTGATTTTTTCAATCATGTGATTAACGATAAGGTGACCATCATTCCGTGCATGCCTCCGCATATCACACAGATGTTTGAAGGTGATGTAAAACGTATTCCGCATCCAAAGCTTTTGGCCAATGTACGGATTGTAACCTCTTCAGGAGGGAAGATAACACCGAAGATGATTAGTGACATTGATGAGCGATTTATCGGAGCTAAATTTTATTCTATGCACGGGCTCACTGAAGCGTTTCGCTCGACCTATTTAGACCCAGCGCAACTTAAAATTCGTCCCAATTCAATTGGGAAACCAATACCAGGTGTTGAAATTCATGTCATCAATGAAAATGGAGATGAGTGCAAGCCTAGAGAAGTAGGAGAGCTCATTCATCGTGGAGGCTATATCTACAAAGGATTTTGGAAATCCAAAGAAGACACAGAAAAACGGTTTAAAAGTATCCAGATTTTGAAAAATTGTGTCAATTTAGAGGGCGATTTGACCGATGAAATTGTCGTAGCCAGTGGCGATTATGTTTATCGCGATGAAGAGGGATATCTTTACTTTGTGTGTCGTAGAGATGACATGATCAAAGTTGGAGGGTTTCGCATTAGCCCTGTTGAGATTGAAAGTGTTGTTTATGAGCGCCTTACATTGGTCAAAACATGCGCTGTTTTTTCCATTGAAAATGAAAAAAGTGAAGAAGAAATTGTGATGGTTTATAGTGCTCCAAGAGAAATATCAAAAAATGAAATTTTATTTGAGCTCAAAGAGCACTTACCTAACCATATGATTCCAAGTATCATTGTGTACAAAGAAAAGCTACCACAAACAAGTCCAAGTGAAGCAAAAGTGGATAAAGAAGTTTTAAAAAAAGAGGTTATGGAGTTACGATAAGTGCTTACATGTAAAAGAGGGCTTAAGTGAAGCTTATGCAATTTTAAGTAAAGTTAAGGTAAAATCCTTGCCTTAAATTATATTTTCGAGAAGGAATTTTTGATGAAAAGAACGTACCAACCCCACAGTACTCCTAAAAAGAGAACACACGGTTTTAGACTTAGAATGAAGACAAAAGGTGGCCGCAAAGTCATTTCAGCACGTCGTGCTAAAGGTAGAAAAAGATTGGCCGTTTAAAAGCGTACGATACTCTTAAGGTAACAAAAGAGTATTCTTACATCTACAATCATGCAAAAAAGTGGCACAGTGATTGTGCCTTAGTTTTTTACCATTACGATACAACGAAAAAAGTTGGGTTTACGGCAAGTAAAAAAGTCGGGAATGCCATAAAGCGAAATTTAGCGAAAAGACGACTACGGGCAGTTTTTTTAGAGATTCAAGATTCGTTGCGTGATGGTGTGTATGTTTTTGTAGCAAAAGAGAAGATGAATCATATGTCGTACGAGGCACTCAAAAAAGGCATTGTCTGGTCGATGAAAAAATTAGATTGCTTTAGAGAATGAAATCTTTAGCATTGTTTTTGATAAAGCTTTATCAGAGGTTTTTTACACTGATTGGCTATGGAAGTTGCCGATATTATCCTACTTGTTCGCAGTACGCCAAAGAGCAACTTCTACACAATGGTTTTTTAAAAGCTCTCTTTTACAGTGTGATTCGTATTTTAAAATGCAATCAACTTTTTGATGGTGGGATTGATTATCCTGTTGTTGAGAAGTTGTTCTCATCTTCTTTTGTGCTACTTCCTAAACAAACACCCAAAACGATTCATTTTTGGTTTATACCAAAAGATAAGCAAAGTTTTTACGTTGTAAAAGCTTTTAAACCATTTGACATAAAGGGAAACTCGTGCTAGATAAATTAACCCCCCAAGTGCGCATTATCGTCGCAACTGTACTTTCATTTTTATTTTTTGCGGTCTATGATCATTTTTTTATCCCTAAAGCGCCTCTTCTTGAGACAAACACCACAACCTCTTCTTCACAAACACAAACAAGCCCCACAAGTGCACCAGAAGTTAAAACGCCTTTAGCTGCCGATGTAGCTAACGCTCCTGTTGTTGCGGCAAAAGAGGGTGATGTTATCGCTACGATTAAAGCAGCTTCGTATGAATTACAAATTGATAGATTGGGAAGAATTGCAAAGTTTTATCTTACAGAGGGTAAGTACAAAGACGATAAAGGTGAGCGTTTTCAGCTCATTGATGCAACGCAGGGTTTATTGCCTTTAGAAGTGAGATTTAGTGATAAAGCGCTAAATTCTGATGCCTTTGTGATGTCTTACAGTGCGGATAAAAGTAGTGTTGATGTCGCTGAGGGAGGAAGTACCTTAGTCTTGACCCAAACTCTTGGAAGTACTGTTGTAACCAAAACACTTACCTTTTATCCTGCGGGAAATTATGATTTACATGTAAAGCTAAGCGAGCCTAAAGAGTATTTTATCACAGCGGGTTTTCGCCCAAGCGTTGCCCTTGATAGCTATACATTTCACGGTGCTTTGATTAAAAAATCAGACGGCACGATTAAAACGATTGATGATGGTAGTGCTAAAGGCGATGAGCGATTTGATAAAGCACGTATCGTCGCAAATGCTGATAAATACTATACAACATTTATGTATGAGCTTACCCTTGGACTTGATACCGTTGTGACCATTGGTAAAGAGAGTGACCCTTTAGTGTTTATCAAAGGCAATGATGATTTCAAAGTGAGTGGTTATATTGGACCAAAAGATTTTCAACTTTTAAAATCCATTCATCCAGAACTCACCGATGTGGTAGAGTATGGATTTTTTACATTCATTGCTAAACCACTCTTTACACTCCTTTCATACCTTCATGGTATTTTTGGTAACTGGGGTTGGGCAATTGTTGTTATGACGATTATTGTTCGCTTGGTGCTTTATCCTTTGACCTATAAGGGTATGGTGTCTATGAACAAGCTTAAAGAGTTAGCTCCTAAAGTCAAAGAATTACAGAAAAAATACGGTGACGATAAGCAAAAACTCAATACCCATATGATGGAACTTTATAAAAAACACGGTGCCAATCCAATGGGCGGATGTTTACCGATTTTACTCCAAATTCCTGTCTTTTTTGCTGTGTATCGTGTGCTTCAAAATGCGATTGAATTAAAAGGTGCGGAGTGGATTTTATGGGTAGAAGATTTGGCGGTTATGGACCCTTATTTTATTCTTCCTGTGGCGATGGGTTTAACGATGTTTATTCATCAACGTATTACGCCTACGACGTTTAATGATCCAATGCAAGAAAAAATTATGAAGTTTTTGCCCCTTATCTTTACATTCTTCTTTGTAACATTCCCTGCTGGTTTGACCCTTTACTGGTTTACAAACAATCTCGCATCGATTGTTCAGCAGTTTTATGTCAACAGACTTTTTGCAAAAAAGAATGAAGAACAAAAGGCTGAAAAATGATCAAAGTCGAAGCACCAACACTTCAAGAAGCTTATTCTAAAGCTGCGGCGCAGTTGTCTTGTTCGGTGATTGATTTAGAAATAAACATTTTACAAAATGGCTCGAGTGGATTTTTGGGAATGTTTAAAAAAAGTGCTATCATCGAAGTAGCGCGTAAAGGTTCAAAACCTATACGAGAAGAGCGTGAGTTAAAAGAACAACCTTCTAAACCCACTCCAAAAGAAAGAGATGTTTCTGCTGTTCAAATGCAAAGTATTCCATCTTCTTCACAAGATGAAAAACGAAGCAGACGTAATAAAAATAGACGTAATAAGTCTAAAAATAAAGAAGTGACCAAAGCAGATGACGCTGTTTTGGCGCCAGTTAAAGTGGAATATGCTCACAAAGAACAGCGTGAAGTAAGCAAAGTAGCCGATGTAAAACATGAAGCACCTAAAGTGGTACACCCTCCAAGAGAGCCTCGCCATACGATTGCTATGACACCAGTAGATCAAAATTTTCACCATGAAAAACGCCCTATCAACGAAGTGGTTGATGAAGTGCGTGTGCAGGTCAAAAATCTCTTTAAGTACAGCTGTTTTACCCTAGAAGCTCCAACAGTTTCTAAGTACGATGATGAAACGATTTTGATTGAATTTAGTGGGGAAGATGCTGCATTGCTTATTGGAAAAGAAGGGTATCGTTATAAAGCGCTTTCTTATCTCTTGTACAACTGGATTAATCTTAAATATGGTCTTAATATTCGCCTTGAAATCGCAGAGTTTTTGAAAAACCAAGAAGAGATGATTGAAAAGTATCTTGTTCCTGTGATTGAACGTATCCGTAACAGCGGAAGAGGGCAGACAAAAATTTTAGATGGTGTTTTGATTAAAATTGCACTGGAATCTTTACGTGCAGCTTTTCCTGAAAAATACGTCGGAATTAAGTCTGGACGCGAAGGCGGTAAATTTATCGTCGTCAATGATTTTAATAGGAAAAACGCATAGATACGATTGCTGCTATTGCTACAAGCTCAGGAGTTGGTTCCATTGCCATAGTGCGTGTGAGTGGTTCCAACGCTTTGAGCCTTGCAAAAATACTTTCTCATAAAGAAGTGTTTACTCCTCGTCAAGCAACCCTTTGTTTTTTACACGATACAGCTAATGACCCTATTGATCAAGCGATTATCATCTACTTTAAAGGTCCTCATAGTTTTACAGCAGAAGATGTGGTCGAATTTCAATGCCATGGGGGTGTTGTTGTCGCACAAATAGTTTTAGAAACACTCGTGGCTCATGGCGTGCGTCTTGCTAATCCTGGAGAGTTTTCGAAGCGCGCGTTTTTAAATGGTAGAATTGATTTAAGTGAAGCCGAAGCCATCGCTGCTTTGATTGAGACGAAGAGTGTCGATGCTGCCAAAATGTTAACACGACAGCTCAAAGGCGAATTGCGTGATTTTGTTTTACATGTAAGAGAGCTTTTGGTTGAAATTTTAGCCTTTGTAGAAGTCAATATTGATTATGCGGAAGAAGATTTACCGTTAGATATGCTTAGGCAGATTGAAGTAAAATTAGTGCAACTCCATGCTGAACTGCTCAAAACGTATGAAAGTAGCAAACGAAGACAAGGGTTAATGCAGGGTTTTAAAGTGGCTATTGTAGGAAAACCTAATGTGGGGAAAAGCTCACTTCTCAATAAATTGTTAAGTTATGACAGAGCTATTATCAGTGATATCGCAGGTACAACACGTGATACCATCGAAGAAGAACTTCGTATTGGAACCCATTTGGTGAAAATAGTCGACACAGCAGGCATTAGACAAGCAGGTGATGTCATTGAAAAAATAGGTATTGAGCGTTCTTTAAAAGCGATAGAAGAATCAGAAATCGTTATTGCTATGTTTGATAACAGTCGAGCAAGCGATGAAGAAGACATGACAATCATGGAGCTTTTAAAAGAACATGCTTACGATAAGCATCTTCTTAATGTGCTCAATAAATCTGACCTTCCTGCCTTTTTTGATCGTTCTTTGTTTGGTACGGATGATATTATTTTACTCTCTTGCCATGAAAGCGCCCATCTTGTCGTTGAAGCACTAAGAGCTATTTTGGATTCTACAGAACATGATGATACAATTATGTTAACATCTCTTCGTCAATTGAATGCCGTTAAAAAAGCCTATGAAACGATTGAAGAGAGCTTACGGTTACTTACGCAAGGCGAGCTAGAACTTTTTGCATTCCACATCAATGAAGCTATCTACGCTATCTCTTCTATCACCACAGCCTTTGAACGGGATGAAATTTTAGATAAAATGTTTGGAAACTTTTGTTTAGGAAAATAAGACACTGATTTAGAAACTGTTTACCCCTCTATGCTACTATTAAAATAGAATTAAAAGGAGTTTTATGTTTAGTACTATGGAAGAATTTATTAAGAAAGAATCCTCTTCAGGACTTTTACTCATCTTTGTAACTATTTTAGCACTTTTCCTTCAAAACAGCTTTTTGACAGATTTTTATACCTCTTTTTTACACATTCCTGTTCAAGTCACTTTTGGAACATTTGGTATTGCCAAGCCCTTACTTTTATGGGTGAATGATGGCTTAATGGCAGTTTTTTTCTTTTTGATAGGATTGGAAGTCAAGCGAGAAGTTTTAGAAGGTGAACTCTCCTCAAAAGAGCAAGTGGTTTTACCGTTGATTGCCGCTGTTGGAGGGATGGTTGTTCCTGCACTAATTTTTATTTTATTTAATCAAGGTGATGCTTTTGCGATGAAAGGTTGGGCGATTCCAACAGCTACGGATATTGCTTTTGCACTTGGGATCCTTTCTCTACTAGGTAAGCGAGTACCTGTTTCATTAAAAATCTTTTTGATGGCATTGGCTATTATTGATGATTTGGGTGCGATTGTGATTATTGCACTGTTTTACACCAGTGATTTATCACTTCTTTCAATTTTAATTGCTTCAACATGTTTGGTAGGATTGATTACTCTCAATCGAATGCATGTTATTAAAAAAGCAGCGTATATTCTTATCGGTGTTATTTTGTGGCTGAGTGTTTTGAAATCAGGTGTTCACGCAACTATCGCAGGAGTGGCATTGGCATTTACTATTCCATTGTACTCTTTTAGGAAAAATGGTGAACGCTTTTCAATGCTCAAAGAGATGGAGCATGATTTGCATTACTGGGTAGCGTTTTTTATATTACCTGTTTTTGCATTTGTTAATGCGGGGGTTGATTTGAAGGGATTGGAAGTCTCTTCTATTTTTTCTGATATTTCTTTAGGTATTTTATTAGGACTCTTTCTGGGTAAACAAGTTGGTGTTTTTGGTTTAAGTTATCTTGCAATTAAGCTCAAATTTGCTGTCTTGCCACAAGGAGCAAATTTGAAACAGCTTTATGGTGTTTCAGTATTAACGGGTATTGGTTTTACGATGAGCTTATTTGTCAATACTCTGGCATTTAATGATAGCAATACTTTTCACTACGCAGATAAACTTGCTATTTTGTTGGGGTCTTTTCTTTCAGGAGTTGTAGGATATTTTTTCTTGCGAACTTTTTCAAAAGAGGCTCAATAAGCTATAAGCTAAGAAGTACTAGAATTAGGCTAGATTAAAAAAGGAGGTAGGATTGAGTCAACTTAATCTTACAAAACGCCTTTTTTGGATTATCGCTTTTTTTATTATTGCGGCTCAATCCATTGTGGTGGTTTATCTCTATCATAAATCCGAAGAGCTCGTACAAAAGCGTGCCTATTCAAAATCTAAAACGCTTCAAGACTATTTTGTCTCCATGCGTTATATCTATCATCAACAATTTTTAGCCAGCGGTATCGATTTAAGTGATGCTACCGTTGGTTTTTTACCTGCACATGCCTCATCTTACATCAGTGAAGAGTTTAGTAAGCGCTCAACAGATGGGATTACAATCCGAAATGTCTCTGAGCGCCCTCGAAATCTCATGAATAAAGCGGATAAGCTTGAAGAAGAGATGATTGAGTATTTTAATAAAAATCCACAAGAAAATGAAAAAATGAAGCTACTGAGTGATGGACAAAAAGAGTTTTATTTTTTTTCAGCTCCTTTGCGAATTGAGCCATATTGTCTTTCGTGTCATGGTAAAAAAGAGGAAGTTTTGCCTTATATCGCTCGTCGGTACACAACGGCGTATGATTATAAAATAGGAGACGTGAGAGGACTTACGAGTATTCGGATTCCAAAAAATGTTCTTTTCGATCCTGTGATGGAGCTTTTTTATAAAGAGGTTATTTTTAGTATAGGGGTTATGAGTTTTTTGCTCATTTTGATGTATTTTACAATTAAAGAACAGACAAAACGTGATGTAGAACAGAAAAAAGAGCTTGAAAAATTGGTGAATGAACGCACGAAAGGCTTGGTTGAAAAAAGTGTAGAGCTTGAAGCTGCTTATGCGCATCAAAAGCATTTGTATTCGATTTTGCGCACGGTTGCAGACAGTAATCAAATTTTGATCACTACAAAAACACTCGAAGAACTTCTTCATGAAACAGCACTTTGTCTTTTTAACAATGACTCTTTTGCTTGTGTTAAAATCACCTTATTTGAAAAAGGCACATTACATGTAAAAGAGTCACAAGGATGTGATAATTTACAAAATACCAATGCCATGGAAGAGTATGTTTTTAAACACAATACTTCTCTCATCGTTACGCCATCCAGTAACAATCTTCCTTTTACATGTAATGATATCATTGAGCCTTATGGTATTACAGAAGCCTATGCTACGGCTCTTACCAGTGATAAATTTTCTAAATATCCTCTAGGAACACTCAGTATTGCAACAACTTTAGAGGGTGGCTTTTCACCAGAAGAACGTG
>JAGOZL010000042.1 GCA_018058685.1 Sulfurospirillum sp. | reverse complement strand
TTTGCTGTTGTTGCCGATGAAGTGAGAAAACTTGCCGAGCGAACACAAAAAAGTCTTATCGAAATCGATGCGACTATAAATATCGTCGTACAATCCATCATGGATGCGAACACTGACATCACGACAAATGCTCAAGAAGTGCATGCTTTAGCGTCTATTTCGATGGAACTTCAAGAGGGAATGAACAATGTCGCGAATATCATTCATAAGACGATTGATACTTCTCACCACACCGTCAATGATTTTATAGATACGGCTTCTAAGATTAAGACGATTGTTGAGGAGATTGAGAAAATCAATGCGATTTCACATGAAAATGTACAAAGCATCAACCATGTTTCTCAAGCGAGTGAGCATTTACATGTCATGACAGAAAACTTGAATAATGAGTTAGGAAAATTTAAATCGTAGAGAGAAGTTTTATGACATCTGTAGGCGATGAGCAAAGATGTTGTGCACCATGCGTGCGCAACTCTTCCTCATCCCGAAAGCCCCACAAAGCACCAATAGCAATCATCTTAGCGCCTAAAGCTGTTTGCATATCTATCATAGTATCGCCAAGATAATAGCACTCCTGAGGCTTTACATGTAAAGCCTCCGCCACATCCAAAGCACCTTGAGGATGTGGCTTTCTAGGTACACCTTCACGCGCACCAAAGACCGCTTCAAAGTGCCATTGGCGAAGGTATTTGAGTGCACATTTTTTCGTAAAACTATCAGGCTTATTGGAGAGTATTGCCATCTTTAACCCACGTGTTTGACAAAAGGTAAGAAGCTTACTCACGCCATCATAAAGCTTTGTGGTCTGTTGAAACTGCTTGGCATAATGTTCTTCAAAAAGATGCACCGCTTGCATCACGACCTTAGAATTTTGAGGGTTGGGAGCAAAGATGTTTTCAAAGAGCTTAATAACACCCTCTCCCACAAAATAGCGATACTTTGAAATCTCATGTGACTCAAACCCAAGTGTTACAAGGGCATGATTGGCACTGATGGCAATATCTTCTAAGGTATCAAGAAGTGTGCCATCTAGATCAAAGATAATCGCTTTTTGCATTTTAAAGCTTACAATCTACGCCTGAATTTTCATAATTTACCCCTAAAAAAGAGCATACTTTTGCGGTAACGGTATCCGGTGTCAAGCCAAATTTCTCAAATAACAATTCAGCCGGTCCACTCGCACCAAAACGTTTCATCCCAATAACTTCATCGGCAAATCGGTACCACTCTATCCCCGCACTCGCCTCAATCGCCACTACTTTTGTTGTAGGATCAATCACCGCATCAATATACGCTTTGTCTTGCTCTACAAACAAATCAAAACATGGAACACTCACGATATTGGCAGCAATGCCTAGTTTTGCCAAACGACATCCTGTTTGAAGGGCGGTAAAAACTTCGCTTCCACTTGCCATCAAGGTGAGCGTAGCATTGTCACGCTTCGTGAGCAAATATCCGCCATTTTCCACATCCCCATACGCTCTATCATCTTTAAGCGCTTTGAGTTTTTGACGTGAACAAACAAACGCAGCTGGGGCTTGCATCGAAAGTGCTTTTTGCCATGCTTTGACATTTTCTCTGCCATCGCACGGTCGGTAAACGTAGAAATTTGGCAACGCTCTAAATTGGCTCAGTTGTTCAATCGGCTGATGCGTTGGACCATCTTCACCCACACCAATGCTATCGTGTGTCCAGATATAAAAGTTTTTAAGTCCCATCAAAGCGGCTAAGCGCACAGAGGGTTTGAGATAATCACTAAAGATAAAAAATGTCGCACTAAACGGTAAGAAAAGACCGTAAAGCGCAAACGCATTGCTAATCGCACCCATAGCATGCTCACGAATTCCAAAGTGAATATTGCGACCATAAGGGAAATCTCCCATACCACCCAGTTCACTTTTATTCGATGGTCCTAAATCGGCACTTCCGCCGATGAACCCTGGAAGTGCTTTAGCGATGGCATTGATAATTTTTCCATTACTATCGCGTGTTGCCACATCACTTTCAAACGTAGGCCATTCGATTTTTGCAACATCTGGGTTTAATAATTTTTCGAGTAATACTTTTTGCTCGCTATTAAGCCCTGAAGCTATCATTTTATTCCACTGAGCTTCTGCTAAATCACCCTTTTCAACCGCACATGCAAAACGCGCTTTCACATCTTCACTCACACAAAAATGTGCTTCAGGATCAAACCCTGCTTTGATTTTAGAATTTTTAATCTCATCACATCCCAAAGGTGCGCCATGCGCATGATGGCTTCCTTCCATCTCGCATGCACCTTTAGCAATCGTCGTATCAGCAATAATCAAATAAGGTTTTGTTTGCTCTTTGGCTTGTTCTAAAACCGCATTAATTTCATCATAATTATGCCCATCAATACGGGAGACTTCCCAACCTTGGGCTTCAAAACGATGCTTCACATCTTCGCTCCACGCAATAGAGGTATCACCTTCTATCGTAATGGCATTAGAATCATAAATAACGACAAGGTTATCTAAACTCAAATGTCCCGCTAAAGAACACGCTTCATAACTAATACCTTCTTGCAAGTCGCCATCACCGCATAAACAATAGACCTTATGGGTAATAATCGAAGCTTCTTTGGTGTTTAAAATATTTCCCGCATACTTTGCGGCCATTGCAAAACCCACCGCGTTGGTGATACCTTGTCCTAAAGGTCCAGTGGTTACTTCAACGCCAGGGACATCATGGTATTCAGGATGACCTGGTGTTTTACTGCCTAGTTGTCTAAATTGCTTTAAATCATCAATACTCAAATCATACCCGCTAAGGTGTAAAAATGAATAAATGAGCGCGGAAGCATGTCCCCCACTAAAGACCAAACGGTCACGGTTGAGCCATTTTGGGTTTTTTGGATTGTGATTGATGTGGCGCGCTAAAATCGTCACGATATCTGCCAATCCCATAGGAGCGCCCGGATGCCCGCTGTTAGCTTGTTGTACCATATCTGCTGCCAAAAATCGTATCGTATCCGCTTGTTTTTTTAACATTTTTTTATTTTCCATTTGAATTCCTCAATATCTTATTTAAAGTAGGTATCAACGATACCTTTTAATCGAAGTGCTAATGCACTATCAAGCTTTTTCAGCTCATCATCTAGCTCTCTTAAAAGTTTTTGCTTTTGTTCTTGTGCACCGGCTAAACCTAAAAGATTGACAAAAGAGTTTTTATGTCCATCATTGTTTGTAGGTTTGCCTGCTTCATCAGAGGAGAGTGTCGCATCAATGATGTCATCTTGGACTTGAAACAGTAATCCTAACTTAATCCCAAAAGCGTACAATGCCTCTTGCGTCACTTTATCCAACTCACAAATCACCGCGCCCATCAAAAGTGATGCTGCAATAAGTTTGGCCGTTTTATGTACATGTAAAAAGCTCAGTTGCTCTACGTCTAAGCGTTTATCTTCAAAAAAACAATCAATCGCTTGTCCTAAAATCATCCCATCAATCCCAGCATCTCGGGAGAGAATATCGACAAGCTCAATGCGTGTCTGCGCACTAAGGGGTGCATGAGCGATACAAGCAAACGCATGCGTATTAAGGGCATCCCCAATTAAAACAGCTGTGGTCTCATCATACGTTACATGTAATGTCGGATGACCTCTGCGAAGTGCCGCATTATCCATGCATGGAAGGTCATCATGAATGAGCGAATAGGTATGCATCATCTCTAGCCCAAGTGCTACATGTAAAGCATTGTTAAGCAACAAAGGGCGAACACTTTGCACAACGCTTAAGAGCAATAATGGACGAAATCGCTTACCACCCACGTCAAGCATCTCACCGAGTGCTTGGTTAAAATGAGGATGAAAGCTCTTAACTTCTGGAAGTTCTTTTTTTAAGAAGTTTTCAAAGTGTTCTATTAAATATTTTGAATTCAACCTAGCCCTTTTTTAACGCTTTAGTGTTACGAAAAACTGAAAATCATTGCGCTCAAATAAAAGACTCATCTCTTTATTTTTAGACTTTGCCAAGTACGCATCCACTTCAGCCATTTTTTCAACTCTAACATCATCAATTTGAATCAACCTATCACCCTCTTTCAAACCACTTTTCTCAGCCAATGATGCATAGCTTGGGTCGATGATTTTCATATCAGGGGTAAATTTGAATCCTTTTGTTTGTAAATAGTTCTCTTTTTTTGGTTCTACTTTTTTAACAACTTTTGGCTTTGGAGGAAGGATAAGAATATTTTCCTCAACCCACGCATTATTGCGTTCTATCTGCGCACTGAGCTTGGAACTACTTTTTCCAAGCATAAACGCGTCATGAAATTCGCTGAGGGTTTTTACTTTTTTACCATTAAGTGAAGAAATCTTATCGCCTACTTTTAGTTTGGTTTTTCCCGGCGTCATATCAATCGCATCAACCACAATACTTTCATTGTTTTCAACAAAACGCGCACCCAAGTCGCTATAACTTGCTACTTTTCCTTCAATAAAACGGTTGAGGGATTCTGATCCAATAAAATACTTATCACCAATACCTAGTCCGTACATTTCACAACAAAGACCTCCCACAATACTGCTAGGCTCACCCGCACCACCTAGTTCAAAAAAGGTGTTGCTCGTTCCAACTTTTGCCGCATTGAGGACATTTAAAGATGTGTCTGTCATACTCGCAAGCCATTCTCCTAGCTTTAGTTCACTGGTTGATTTTAGTTTTATCGGCGTAAGCGGTTTGGCAGATTCAAACAGATAAAGATGGGAGAGGTAATCGTGCTTGATAAAAGGATGCGTTGGCTTTTCTTTCGAATACGCAATGGCATATTTTTCACTGATAGCTACCGCTCTGGTTGTTCCAAAATAGACAACTGAAGCTCTATTTTTTTCATAACATTGTGAAAAATCAGGATAAACAAACTCTGCTTTAGCAGCCACAACGGGAGCTACAACCTCTGCCGCAAAAAGAGCACTTGCCATGACACTTAGAAAAAACCATACGTATTTCATTCGTTACCCCTTAGCTTTTAGTGCCAAAGCCTCCAATGCCTGAGAGCATTTGGGCCGTTGCAAATTTTTTATTGTCTTCAACCATTTTAGACGCATCATTCATAGCACTGATGAGCAATATCTGCAATGACTCTTTATCGCTAAGGAGTGAATCATCAATCGTAATATCAATCACTTCTCCATTGCCATTCATGCTCACACTCACCATGCCACCACCACTTTTTGCCGTAAACTCTTTATTGGCAGCATCTTCTTGCATTTTTTGAGCTTGTTTTTGTGCCACTTCGAGCATTGCGCCCATTTTGGAAAAATCAAGATTTTCAAACATCAGATGTAATCCCTTACTTCAACAATAGCGTTTTGCTCATCAACTAAAACAACCGTAGGCTTGAATGCGGCTAATTCTTCTTCGCTCATATGGGCATACGCAATGATAATAATTTTATCACCCACGTGTGCTTTTCGTGCGGCTGCACCATTGAGACAAATATCCCTTTGCCCTGCTTTGCCTTCAATCACATACGTCGTAAAACGCTCACCATTGTTGATGTTGACCACTTCAACTTTTTGTCCCACTTTGAGATTAGACGCATCAATCAGTTCTCTATCAATGGTGATTGAGCCAACATAGTTCAAATTGGCGTCAGTTACGGTTGCTCTATGGATTTTACTGTATAACATTTCAAGCGTCATCGCTTTATAACCTCTTTTAAATTTAAGAAAATTAATTTATTTTAGCCTAATTTTGCTAAGAGTTCCCTAACCACAACGCGGTCATCAAAAGGATATTTCACCCCTTTAATTTCTTGATACGTTTCATCGCCTTTTCCCAAGATAAGCACCACTTCATCTTTCTCTCGTATGGCTAAAGCTTCGGTAATGGCTTGAAGGCGATCTGCTTTTACATGTAAAGAGGGACTCTCATGCATCCCTGCCAAAATTTCACTGATAATCGCATCAGGTTCTTCACTTCTAGGATTATCACTGGTGACAATAATTTTTTTCGCATAACGCTGTGCCATAGCTCCCATTTTAGGGCGTTTGGCTCTATCTCTATCCCCACCTGCCCCAAAGACTAAAACAATCTCTTTTTCTTTAAGGCTGTCCAACACTTTTTCCATACCATCAGGCGTATGAGCAAAATCAACAATGACTAAAGGCTCATCGCTGACCACTTCCATACGTCCCTCAACCCCACCAAAATGAGCAACGGCTTCACAGATAGCTTCCATTGGAGCAATATTTAACATATCCACCGCACTAATAGCGCACAAAAGATTGTAAAGGTTGAAAAAACCATGCATTGGAGATTCAAATTCGTACACTTTTTCAATACGCGCAATCGCCGCACTGATACCATCTTTGAGTGAATACGCAAGCACCTTGTAGGTCGAAGGATTTTCCACCCCATAGCTCATCGCATTGGTTCGATTAAAGCGTATGTTGCGTTCATCTTTATTGATAAGCTTTAAGCTTTCATCTTCAAAAAACTGGCTTTTCACAGCAATGTATTCATCGATTGTTTTATGAAAATCCAAATGGTCTTGTGTCACATTGGTTAAAATCTTTAACGCAAAACAAAGCCCATCAATGCGATTTTGAGCAATAGCGTGAGAGCTAACTTCCATCACAAAATATTCACACCCCTCATTGATCGCACAAGAGAGATTATGGATGGTTTGTAAAATAGGAGGCGTGGTTAAACTTTTGTCTTCTATGCGTTTATCATTGATAAAACAGCCGCGTGTTCCTTGCAAACCTACTTTTTTACCCAAATCAAGCAAAATAGAGTAAATCGCAGCAGCCGTTGTGGTCTTGCCATTGGTTCCAGTGATGCCTATGATTTTAATACGTCCATCAATACCTAAAAGTGTTAAACACTCTTGAGCGCTAATGATTTTCGTACAGCCTCTATTAATCGCGTCTTGCTCATAAGCACTGTTTTGATTAGTCTTTAAAAAGATGCTTGTAGCATCACATTCATGGGAGTTATCCGTTACATGTAAAAACGGTAGATGATTTTGTAGTGTTATTTTCACAGGCTCTCTTAAATAGTGACTTTTTTAATAAGCGTGAGTAATTGCTCATCATTGGGGAAAAGTGTCACGGCACTTTCTAGGTAGTTCAAAGATATCTCAACAAAGCCATTTTCAATCAATTTTGCTAAAAAATCAACAAAATCTTCTTTGCGTGAAATAATGACTTTGGTTGAAAACATGATGTCTTCAAAAGCCTCTTTGAAACTTCCACGAGCTTCAATGAGATTCATAAAATCTTCATATTTGATACCATTTTCAGCATTGATTTTTGCTTCAAAATCGTTATTTTGTTTGAAAAAATGAGCAATTTTTTCTCTGTTTTCATCCACAGAATGAATAATTTCTTCCATAACGCTTTCATAATTTTCAACGCCACTCTCTTTTGTCAGAAGATAATATTCAAAAAGAGCAACAGCTTGTTCTTCGTTATCAACAGCCATATCACACAATAATGCTCCTATACGAGCCTCTTTAGAAGTAGGTTCTGCATTAAGTGCAAAAGAAAAATCTTTCAAAGCTTCTGAAAAATTTTTAGCATAAAAATGTCCAATACCTTTTTTAATCCATTCATTCATCAGTCTCTTAATTCCTCAACTTCATGTTCCGTTCCAGGTAAAACATTAATGACCTCAATCTCTGGGTGAATATCAATACGTAACTGACGTTCTACACCATATTTCAATGTCTGGCCGCTCGAAGCACAGCCTTGGCATGCTCCTTGAAGTTGAACAAAAACACGTCCTTCTTTAATGCGCAATAAGGTTAAACCACCCCCATCAAGAGCAAGCATCGGTTTGATTTTTTCTAAAGATTTTTCGACAACAGGAAATAACTCTTCATCACTAAATGGTATCATTTGTTCTCCTATAGAGACAGTTTTACATCTTTCTTTGCTACGATAAATCGTGCAAGATTGATATCTTATTTAACAATAGTTTGCGTTAAAAATGACTTAATTTTGAGAAGTGTGCAAGAGAGTAAGGGCAAGAAAAGTAAAGTTTTTTTATATAGAAAGAACACGTGAAAGAGTTTTCCTTTCACGTGTTTAAAAGAAGGCTTATACGAGCTCTAAAAACGCCATAGGTGCCGCGTCACCTTTTCTGATACGTGTTTTAACGATACGTGTATAACCACCATTACGCTCTAAATACTTAGGCGCAATTTCATTCACAAGTTTTTTAGTACACTCTTTATCTTGAAGTGCAGCAAATACAAACTTGTGTGCATGATCACCGCCAACGCCTGCTTTGGTAATCAACTTTTCAACAAATCCTCTTAGCTCTTTTGCTTTAGGAACTGTTGTCTCGATTTTTTCATATTTAATGACAGCAATAGCCATATTCTTCAAAAGCGCCGCTCTGTGCGATGAAGTACGGCCAAGCTTTCTGTATCCATGCTTATGTCTCATACATTAACCTTCATTGGCTTCAGATTTTAAATCTTCAATTTTTTTCTTTAAGAGGCTAGCAGTTTCTTCTGAGAAGTTATATCCTACAGGATAGCCACTCTCTTCCATCACTTGTCTAATCTCTTCTAGCGATTTTTTACCTAGATTCTTGAGGTTTTTAAGCTCTAGCTCACTCATAAGAGAAAGTTCAGCAATATATTTTACCTCTGCTCTATCTAAGCAGTTAAAACTACGTGCACTAAGACCAAGTTCTTCAACACTCTGTAACAGTTTGCCAAATTCTACGCCTTCACCAGAAGCTTCACTTCGTGGTGCTACTGCAATGTCTAAAATGCCATTAAAAACTGACATTTGTGCATACATTGCTTCAAGTGCATTTTTGAATGCTTCAATAGGAGATACCAAGCCATCTGTTTCAATTGTAAATACAATTTTTTCATAGTTTGGATTGTCTTCTACTAAAACATTTTCGATGTCATAGACAGCTTTTTTTACAGGAGTAAAGAAAGCGTCTAGTGCGATATAGTCATCTCCAACTAAACCACGAATGTTTTCGCTTGGAACATAACCAATACCTTTTTCAATAATCAATGAGAAATTTAGCTCAGCATCTTCATTAATAGTCGCTAAGTAGTTATCAGGTGTTACGATATCTACTAACGCATTAGCAAGGTCACTTCCTTTAATCTCTTTAGGTCCAGAGAACGAGTAGTTAACTTCTACACGTTTCTCATCACCTTTGATTTTAAAACGAACATTTTTGAGGTTGATAATAAAAAGCGCAACATCTTCAAGCATACCTCGCATGCTATCAAACTCATGGGTTACGCCTTCAATCTTAACTGCCGTTGGTGCAGAACCTACTGTACTGCTCAAAAGAAGTCTGCGCAAAGGATGAGCTAAAGTAACTGCAAATCCTGATTCAAAAGGATATGCAGCGACTTGAACTTTATTAGACGCAATATTTTCGACTTCAATTTCCGTTGGCATGTAAGCTGATGTATTGATTTTTTTCATATGCTACCTACTTTATTATTTAGAGTATAGCTCAACGATTAATCTTTCTTCAACCGGAATTACCACTTCATCTCTTTCTGGAATACGTGTAAAAATACCCATCGCTTTATCTCTTTCAACATCAACCCAAGGAACAATCCCTGTTTGTTGTGTAAGTTCAAGCGCTCTTTTAACTTGTGGGTTATTTTTAGACTTTTCACATACTTCTACTTTATCACCAGCACGTACAACATAAGAAGGAATATCTACGCGACTTCCATTTACTAAAATATGTCCGTGTGTTGTCAATTGACGTGCAAATCTTCTTGTTGTTGCAAAACCCATACGGTAAACAACATTATCAAGTCTTCTTTCGATCAACTGCACAAGGTTAATACCGGTATTTCCCTCTTTACGTGCAGCTTCGTCAAATATACGTCTGAACTGTTTTTCAGAAACTCCATACATAAACTT
This sequence comes from Sulfurospirillum sp., assembly GCA_018058685.1. Lineage (GTDB taxonomy): Bacteria > Campylobacterota > Campylobacteria > Campylobacterales > Sulfurospirillaceae > Sulfurospirillum. The sequence goes on along the minus strand of JAGOZL010000042.1, from coordinate 3,651 downwards.
AGCTTTTTGTTTCTCTCTTAATTGGAGTCCATATTCACTAATTTTTGCTCTTCTTTGTCCGTGTTGACCTGGGGCATATGGTCGCTTGTCCAATGCGCTTTTACCAGCAAGTCTGCGCTCACCTTTAAGGGCTAAGCTGACACCAAGTCTTCTTTCGAGCTTCTCGACTGGTCCTCTATATCTTGCCATTTTTTCTCCTAATCTATTGCATAAACGAAAAAATTATTGTGTTTCTCTTTAAAAAGATAAATTCTATTAGAATTAAACTCTTCTTCTCTTTGGAGGTCTACAGCCATTGTGTGGTAAAGGTGTTACATCTTTTAAGAAAGATACTTTAACGCCCTCTGATGTACCTGCACTCTTTACCGCTGTTTCGCGACCACTACCTGGTCCTTGAACTTTGATTCCGATTTCTTTTAGGCCATGCTCTTTTGCTTTTGTCAATGCATCTTCGACAGCTTGTTGTGCGGCATAAGGAGTAGATTTTTTACTTCCTTTAAAGCCCAAGCTACCTGCACTGCTCCATGCAATAACATTTCCCATCTCATCGGTCACAGTTACGACAGTGTTATTAAATGTTGCAGAGATATGAATAATACCTTTAGCAATATTTTTTCTAACAACTTTTTTACGTACTACTTTTCTTTTTGCCATCTGATTCCCTTTGAGACTCTGTTATTTAGCTTTTGCGCCAACGGTACGTTTTTTACCTTTACGGGTACGCGCATTCGTTTTTGTTTTTTGACCTCGAACTGGCAAGCCTTTTCTATGTCTAAGTCCACGGTAACTACCCATGTCCATTAATGCTTTAATGTCCATTGCTACTTTTTTACGAAGATCACCCTCTACTTGAAAACCTGCTTGAATTTCTTTACGAATCGCTGCAACATCATCTTCACTTAGTTCATGAACTCTTTTATCAAACGAAATTCCAGTAGCTGTTAAAATAGCTCTAGAACTTGTCAAACCAATACCGTAGATATACGTTAAACCGTACTCTACTCTTTTCTTCATTGGAAGGTCTACACCTGCAATCCTTGCCATGCTTATCCTTGTCTTTGTTTATGTTTTGGATTTACGCAAATGACTCTCACGATACCTTTTCGCTTAATCACCTTGCACTTATCGCACATCTTCTTTACAGAAGGTCGTACTTTCATTGTGACTCCTGAACGTTTTTTCCACTTAATTTTGAGTGAAACTGTCACAGGTTTGATGATGTTTATCAAACCAACAATCGAAAAAACAGTGGTCTTTTTTTCGATTATTCTTCACACAGCTTTACAAAAGGGCTAAATTATACACAAAACAAGCTAATAATTTACTTATAGCGGTATGTTATGCGACCTTTGTCTAAACTATAAGGCGTTAATTCTACCTTAACCGTATCTCCGGGCATTATTTTAATGTAATGCATCCGCATCTTTCCCGCAATATGACATAAAATCACATGGCTATTTTGCACTTCAACTTTGAATGTTGCATTGGGAAGCGCTTCAATTACTTTTCCATCGATCTCTATCACATCATCTTTTGCCATTGTACCTCCTAAAAAATTGATAAAATTTCTGCCTTACCATCAATCACAGCAATAGTGTGTTCGTAATGACTGCCTCTTAGTCCATCCGTTGAAACAACCGACCATTTATCATCTAAAATTTTAGGGGTTGACTCTTTTTGACAGATCATCGGCTCAATACAAAACACCATACCATTTTTGATTTTAGGACCGCTCTTGGGATTAATTCCCTCTAAATAATTGGGGATCTCTGGTTCTTCATGAGGCTTTCGCCCAATTCCATGCCCGCAAAACCCACGTAATGGAACAAAGCCTCTTGCAACGATAAATTGCTCTATTGCATAAGAAAGCTCTTTAAAACGCATCTCTGGTTCAATAATGCTAATAGCATAGTAAAGTGCATCTTTAGCACATGCTATTAACGCTGTATCACTTTGCGAAATTGTTCCTACAGGAAGGGTTACTGCTGAATCACCGTACCAACCATCTACTTCAGTGCCAATATCAAGTCCTACAATATCACCTTCTTGGAGAATGTAATCGTTTGGAATTCCATGAATAATCACTTCATTCACAGATGTACATACGCCCGAGGGAAACCCATAGAGTCCTTTGAATGCTGCACGTGCGCCAAGACTATGAATGTAAGATTCACCCATGGCGTTGAGTTCTCTCAAACTAAGACCTGGATGAACCTTACATGTAAGATAATTTAACGTTTTAGCAACAACTTCATTTGCATGACGAAGTTTTGCAATTTCGTTTGCTTTTTTAATCGTTATTGACATTGCGAGCTTAAAGTCCTACAGCACTGAGTGTTTCATATTTGTTCATGTACATCTGTGCTTCAATTTTTCGCATTGTATCAAGGGCGACTTGAACAACAATCAAAACGGCTGTTCCGCCAAAATAAAATGGTACACCCATCACTTTCACTAAAACCCATGGTAATGTTGAAATAAGTCCTAAATAAATGGATCCCCAAAGGGTTAATCTACTCGCTACCTCATTTAAAAATAACGCTGTTCCCTCTCCTGGTCGAATACCTGGAATAAAGCCACCTTGTTTTTTAAGATTTTCTGAGATATCTTTTGCATTGAAAACAATCGATGCGTAAAAATAAGCAAAGAAAATAACAAATATAAAGGTCAATACGTTAAAAACATAACTATTGGGATTTAAAAAATCATGGATAGCTTGAACCATTGGATTGGTGCTTGCTTGCATAATAGTTGATGGGAACATCAAAATCGCACTTGCAAAAATTGGAGGAATAACACCACTTAAGTTCATTTTAATAGGTACATAGTTCATAATACGCTTGTGTTGATTCTGTAATACAACTTTACGAGAGTATGAGATCGGTATTCGACGCTCACCCATTTCAACGTAAATAATTGAACCGACTGTTGCTAAGATAACAGCTAAAATACCAATGACTACTAAAAAGTTTAGTTCGCCTGTATTGACAAGGTTGATTGTTCCACCAATAGCACTTGGAATTCCGGAGACGATACCTGCAAAAATAATTAAGCTGATACCATTACCAATACCTCGTTGAGTAATTTGTTCACCAATCCACATCAGCAACATTGTTCCTGCTAGCATACTCGCAGCAGCTACCGCTGAAAATGTTGTCATATCAAGCATAATGGCACTCTCGCCACCACGTCCCGTCATGCCACCAAGTCCGACAGAAACACCAATAGCTTGTACAATGGTGATAACAATCGTTGCGTAACGGATGATTTGCATATACTTGACCATTCCATCACGCTCTTTTTTCATTTTACCAAGCGTGGGGAAAGTAGCGGCAAGAAGTTCCATGATAATCGATGCGGTAATGTAAGGCATAATACCTAAGGAGATAATACTCAAACGCTCGGCCGCATTACCGCTGAACATATTAAACATTCCAAGAGCATTAGAGCTATTAGAGTCAAAAAACTCTTTAATAACATCTATATTGACACCAGGGACTGGCACATATGCCAGAACCCTGTACGCAAATATAAAACCGAGTGTTACTAAAATCTTTCGAATAAGATCTTGGCTCATTTCTCAGTTCCAGTGAAGCTTACATTTTCGTCTTTGATTTTTGAAGCAAGTTCTTTTGCATTCGCGCCAATAAG
>JAGOZL010000114.1:1632-4277 GCA_018058685.1 Sulfurospirillum sp. | reverse complement strand
ATGGTTCCAAAATAGGTACTCATGTAAAATAAAAAGAGCGTAAAAAGTCCGATGATAAGATGCGAATGGGAGAGGTATTTAAGATAGAGTGGATTTTTTTTCATACACATTCCTAAAAAAGCAGAAGTACACCGATGCTAAGAAGACAAACGAGTGCTATTTTTTGTATTACATGTAAAAGGGTTTTGGAAAATAAAAGCCAAAAACCATACCCACAGGCGAGTAAAGGAGTCAGCCACATGGAAGGAACGATACGCCACGCAAAATCACCTGACACCACACTGCTGAGTGCCATGGCACTTAAAAAGGAGAGCAAAAATGCTCCCCCAATGCTCAATATCCCATGAACCCACCCTATCGTGGTTTTAGGCTCACATAAAAAGCTTTTCAAAGACATGATTAAAATTCATACGCAAAGGAGAGTTTTACATTGCGTCCTGGTTCATAATCGGCAAGTGACACACCGCTTAATGTTCGGTTTTCAGAGGCGTGTGAAACATAGGTCTCATCAAAGATGTTATCAATACCTGCGATTAAGGTCAATCCTTTGGCACTTTGCGGTTTCCATTTTACTGCGATATCATGGACATCATAGGCTTCTTTGATATTTTGTGCGGCGATATATTTGCTCTCTTCTTTCATCACAAAGAGTGAATCCCATGAGAATGAAAGGTTTTTCATCACCGCATAATCAAGGTTAATGCTCAAGCTATCCCCTGGCTCCCTCTGCGTACTAAGCCCTGTATTTTTAAATTTAGAATCAGACTTTGAATAGGTCACCAAAGCGTTAAACGCATCTTTTGCATACGCAAAGCTGGATTCAAAACCTTGAATATCAAGCGTTCCTGCATTGGCAATCAACGCGGTTGTGCTGTTTGGCCATGTGGTCACGATATAATCATCAATCGTGGTGTCAAACACTTTAAATGAAAAACCAAGACTATCCGCACCTAACATATTTTTGGTCTCATATTTAAAGCCGACTTCTTTATTGATACCCGTTTCTGCTTTTAAGTTGGTGTTGGTTGCTGTAAACAAACGATTACTCGCAAGCACGTCCACCATTTCAACCCCTTTATAAAGCGTTGTGGCACTGGCAAGTAAAGAGAAGTTTTCAGTGAGTGGATACTCCGCTGCTAAGCCATACGTAAAGGCACTATCATCGATTTTTCCATAACTTCCATCCAATTTATAGTTGGTGTAACGAACCCCTGGAGTTACAATCAAACCGCTTTCAAAATGGATAGCATCTTCCACAAACAGCGCTCCCGTTTTTGCCTCTTCGTTTTTACCGTACTGTTGCCCACTCCATTTGACTTTACTGCTTTGCACATCATACAATGCGCCATAGGTGAGCGTGTTGTTAATCGTGCCTGTTTGGATATTAGTTTGTGCTTTGCTGTTAATCCCTTTGGTCTGTACCAAACCATCTAAAAGTCCTTCATAACGGTTCATACCAGCAGGAACCGCTCTAACAGGTTGTGTGACACCATCACGTTTTTCATAACGTTCTAGCTGATTTTCGTTGCTATAAATAGAGGTTTGTAAGAAAAGTGCATCGCCTAAATCCACTTCGTGTTTAAGCGTAATGGTCTCTCGGTTGTACTCGGTGGGATAAAGATAGTTGCCTGTCGCAAACTGGTTATACGCTTTTCCAAAGTCTGGACGTGGAGCGTAATCTCCCTTGTCTTTGAGTTTATCGTAAGAAAGTGTGATGCGTTGAACATCAGAGATATCATAGCCTACTTTAATCAGCGTATTTCCAACATCGCCCTCTGTTCCAAAACTCTCTACCCCTCTTCCATCTTCCCAATTCTCTTTTTGCACGTAGTGATGATAGAGCAATAAATCCACCTTCTCACTCACCTTACCATAGGCCGCTACGGAGCCTTCTAAGCTGTTGTTAGAGTTGTAATTGCCTTGAATGCGTGCTCCATACTCACGCCCTTCTTGAAGCAAGTCTTTGCCATCTTTAGTCTCAAACGCGACTGAACCCCCAAGGCTTCCGCTCACCACCGAGTTGGTTCCGACTTGGATATCTGCCTTTTTCAAGATATCGGGATTGACGAGCAAATTTCCGATGTGGTGAAACATATTGACATTGGAGATTTTTGCTCCATCGATGGTGATATCAAGGTTTTCATCTTCTATCCCTCGAATCGCAATTCGGTTATTGATAGAACTCGTTCCACCTACGTCAACACCGGGTAAATCACGAAGCAAATCACTTAAGTGGTCGGCTTGTTTGGTCTCAATGGTACTGCTCTTAACATTTAAAGACGAGCTTGTCACTTGCGTCTCCCACACTTCAACCGCTTCAAGGGTTTGTTCTTGTGCGATGGCAACACTGCTTAAAAGTGCCGTTGCAATCAAAGAGAGTTTAATGGTGCGTTTTAGTTCTTGATGTGAAAACATACTATTCCTTTTCATTGTGTTTTAAAATGATATTTGTTATCATAGTGTATAAAAATCGCATGAAAATATCAATCGAGGAAAATGTGCCCACAAATGAGTAAAAAAAATGAAGATATTAAAATTTTAGTGGTCGAAGATGAGACGATTTTAGCCTTACAGCTCAAAATGTCGCTTCAAAAGTTTGGCTACGCCATCAGTGGCGTTGAAGCCAGTGCCAAAGATGCGATGCG
>JAGOZL010000114.1:0-1532 GCA_018058685.1 Sulfurospirillum sp. | reverse complement strand
TTATCGGCGAAGTTTACCCTCTCTTTTGCGAGTATTGCGATGCTCATCCTTTTTGTGATGATGGCGATTGTCATCCCTCTTTTAGAAAAAGAGCGTTTGGAAAACGAAAACCATACGATAGAAAGACTTCTTGCCAATATGGAACACCAAGTAGAACTCACCATGCATGTCAACGGACTTTACAACGCTTCGTATTGGGAGAAGATGGAGCTGACCATGAAAAACAAGCTTCATGACTTTATAGATGCGTACCAAATCTCTCCTAATACCAATGAAAAAGAGCTTGTTTTTCTTCTTGATACCCACTTTAAAGACTTTACATGTAACGCGCTTTTACGTCATCATCAACGCATCATTTACGGAACCAAAGGCGCACTTCCTGAGTCTTCATTTTTTCATATCACCCCTTTTTTTGAGTATGAAACGTGGATTTTGCATGATAAAACCAAACACATCAACATCTGTCCCGCAGGCGATAAAGAGTATCTTTACATCAAGGCTTTGCCTAAAAGCGATTATGACATTGCCATCTATTGCCACACCCAAGAATTTTTAAAACACCGCACCCAGTTTGAAGCGACCATTGGCTCGATGCTGAAAAAAAGTTTTCAAAATTTTAAAGAAAACAGCACAGGGTTTGCTTACATGATGTGGGTCAATGGCGCGCAAAAGGCATGTGACCACAATGAAAGCTTGCGTAAAAGCTACGACGATAAAGCTCAAAATTACAACACCACTTGTTGTGTGAGCGAAGCTTCTCCAACACAACAACCTCTTACGGGCACCCTTCACAGTGCTGATTACCTCAAAGCCGCGCAAGAAGCAAGACCCATTCGCCATCTTTTGCCTAAAAAAGAGGATACCAGTGGCAAACTCTACCCCGCCTTAACATGGGTGCGCTATTTTAAAGGGAGTCGTGAGTATCCACTCATCCTAGCTGCAACTCTTTATGAAGAGGAGATTTACCGTGATTTAGAGCCTATTATCTTAAAGTTTCTCCCCGCAAGCCTTATCGCCTTGGCGTGTGCGTTTGCGCTTGGATGGCTTTTTTTCAAACACTCCACCTCTAAAATCGAACGTCTTTTACGTGTGGCAAAAACCATCAAAAACGGTCAACTCAAAGAGCGCAGTGGCATCAAAGGTGAAGATGACATCGATTTACTCGCGCAAACGTTCGATACCATGTTGGATTCGTTAGAAGAAAATATCGAAACACTCGATGCCAAAGTGCATAAGCGCACCCTTGAGTTAGAGCATCTTTTAAGCGAAAAAGAGATTTTACTCAAAGAGATTCACCATCGGGTCAAGAACAATCTCTCCATCATCATCGCCCTCATGCAACTCAAAGAGCATCACGCCAAAAGTGAAGAATCCCACGCCATCTTGCTCGAACTTCAAGAGCGCATCTACGCCATTGAGCTTTTGCATCGCCAACTCTACCAATCAAACAGTCTTAAAGAGATTTGTTTTGATACCTACATGCAAGGTTTGGTCGAGAACATGCGCCAAACGTATGCCACAGGTGTTGCCAA
>JAGOZL010000041.1:11919-13719 GCA_018058685.1 Sulfurospirillum sp. | reverse complement strand
AGGGAGTATGCACGCATTATTTATGAAAATTCTCATGCTCTTTTAGATATTATCAATGACATTTTAGATCTTTCAAAAGTGGAACAAGGGAGTGTTGAAATTCTTCAAGAACCTTTTGCCACAGAGTCGTTATTGGAGCGAGTGGTTGAGTTGTTTGCCATCAAGGCGAAAGAAAAATCGATACGTTTTTATTTTTATGCTTCTCCTACGATTCCTGAACTTTTAATAGGTGACATCGTAAGATTACGTCAAGTTCTCTCAAATCTCTTAGGCAATGCTATTAAATTTACTCCCAATGGGGGTAAAGTCTATTTTGAAGTTCGACAACTCTCTATTAATGAAGAGAGCGTCACGTTAAGATTTAGTATTGAAGATAGTGGTATTGGAATATCTCAAGAGCAAAAAGAGAAGATTTTTGAACCATTTGTGCAAGCAGATGAGGGCATATCCAGACGTTTTGGAGGAACAGGGTTAGGGCTTTCTATATCATCCGATATGATTGAAAAGATGGGCTCTCGCATTGAACTTGAAAGTGATGTGGGAAAAGGAAGTAAGTTTTATTTTGATTTATCTTTGCCAATTGGTGGGTGTAGCGTTGCTTCTTGTGAAAAAAAGTCAAATCGTCGCTTTGCTATTCTTGGAACGCCCTCGGAATTTCCCGAATTGCTTGAAGTGTTACAGGTGTATTTAACAAAATGGGGAGAGCTTCAAGCATGGAGTCCTGATGTTCAATTTGATGCCTTGTTTTGCTATATAACAACTTTGGGGATAGAAGAAAAAATGGTTGCTTATAAAAAACAATTTCCAGAAACGTTGATCATTGCCTTGCGTGATGATTGTCTGTTGGAATTACCCTCTTCATTTAAGCCCATGGTGGATCATTTTATAGAGTGCCCTCTTTATGGGTCTAAAATTTTTAATACCATTGCTTCTTTGTTTAAAAAAGAAGGGGAAGAGAGTGTTTCACACGAAAAATCTGTCTCTTTAGGGTATAAGATATTGGTTGCAGAAGACAACCCTACCAATAGGCAGTTGATGGAAATTTATTTAGATAAATTGGGTGTCATGTACACAATGGTTGAAAATGGCGAACGAGCCGTCGAAGCCTATAAAAGTGAAAAATTTGATGCTATTTTAATGGATATCAATATGCCTGTTATGGATGGTTTGGCGGCAACTGAAGCTATTTTACGTCAAGAAAAAGAAGAACAACGAGCGCATATCCCCATCATCGCTTTAACGGCAAATACGCTCAAAGGGGATAAAGAGCGCTATGAACAGATGGGTATGGATGGCTATCTTTCCAAGCCCGTTGATTTTAAAGAATTAAAATTATATTTTGAAAATCTTTTGAACGTGGAGCATGAAGGTGTGATAGTGTCTGAGCCTTTATCGATACCAACGAAAGAGAGTATTGCTTTAAAAATGGGATTAGATATATTGACGGTTGAAATGATCTTAGATAATTTTTTCTTAACACTTGAAGATGATCTACAAAAACTTGAAATAGCACACAAAAATCAAGATGAACAGACGGTGAAAACAATGGCGCATTATCTTAAAGGAGCATCAGCCAATCTTTTTTTAGAAAAAGCTGTAGAGTTGCTTGAAAGCATTGAATCTCAACCTTTGGGTAGTCAAGAAGCAGTACAAAAGCTACGTAACTATTTTAATGCATTGAGTCAATGACGATTTTTTGTTTTTTTGCTACAATAAAAGCACGTATCAAAAGGAGTTTGGAATGCAGGTCAAAGATAACGAAATGTTACTTGATGAGACCTCTTTATTGGTGTCTGAAAC
>JAGOZL010000041.1:0-11819 GCA_018058685.1 Sulfurospirillum sp. | reverse complement strand
TTTTATGAGGCTTCCCAAAAAGAGATAGCTTCGGGTAAAAGCAAAGAAGAGGCAACCAAAGAGAACCAAGACAAAGCAAAAGCTGCTATTAAAAGACTTCGCTTTGGTGTTGATGGGTACTTTTGGATTAATGACTATACCCCTAAAATGGTGATGCACCCAGCCAATCCAGCCCTTGATGGTAAAGATTTGAGTCAAAACAAAGACCCTAATGGCAAACTTTTATTTAATGAATTTGTTGCTGTTGCGAATAAGTCGGGCAAAGGGGTGGTTGATTATATGTGGCCCAAACCTGGTTTTGAAAAACCACAACCCAAAATCTCTTTTGTAGAGGGCATTAAAGAGTGGAATTGGATCGTGGGAACAGGTGTTTATGCAGATGATATTGACGCCTTAATCGCAAAAGAGAAAGAAAAAATGGACGAGTCGATGATGGCACTTGTGCTTCGTAATTCATTGATTTTATTAGTCGTAATTTTTGTGTTTTCTCTTGCTTCAACAATTTTAAGTAAACGCCTTATTGGTGTACGTATGGCAAATTTAAAAAGATACATCGAAGATTTTGGCTTGTATGTGACCAATAAAAAAAATATGCTTGATTATCGTTTGGAAGATAATGCAATGGATGAAATAGGCTCGACCATCGCGGTTATCAACAAAACATTCCAAGAAGCTGAACGTTTACGTTTGGATGATTTGCGTGTTGTGGGTGAAGTGTTGATCATCTGTTCTAAAATGTCTAATGGTTATATGGAAAATAAAACGTCGTATGTCTCCGCCAATTACCTAACCAATCGTCTCTCTTTTGAGATTGATGCGATGATTTCTAAAGTCAATGAAGTGATGCAAGCGACCTTGCACTCCTTACGAAACTTCCAAAATGGTGATTTTACGCATCCGATTGCCATCTCAACCAATGGACAGCTTAAAGAACTTGTTGAAGGTGTCAATGCTTTAGGAAATTCACTTTCGATGATGATAGAAGAGAACACCAAACAAAGTGCTGAAATCCATGAAAATGCAAAACGTTTAGCTAACTCCATTACGACGATTAAGAACGAGCCACTAAGTGAGCTAGGACGTATCGTGACAAAAACCACCTCTTCGATGCAAGAGATGGGGCAAACGCAACAGCATTTGGCTGACGCGCTTACCACTCTCACACAAAGTGCGAAAGAAGCCAATGATATTTTAAATATCATCGGAGATATTGCCGACCAGACCAATCTTTTAGCACTCAACGCTGCCATCGAAGCTGCGCGTGCAGGAGAACATGGACGAGGCTTTGCTGTGGTTGCGGACAATATCCGAGAACTCGCCGATAAAACCAGTAAATCACTCGCACAAATCAAAGCAACCATTGGACTCATCGTCAACAGCATCGTTGATAGCTCTGGAAAGATGAGTGAAAACGCTAAAGAGATGAATGTCCTCACCCGTGATGTGGAAACCATTCAAGAAAAAACCTCTGATATCGTCCATATTATGGATAAACTCAACTAAGTGCTCATTTTACATGTAAAGATGAAAATCTTTACATGTAAAAACTTTTTGCTACTATTTCGTTATCTTTAACTAAGGAAAAAATCAATGTACAAAAATGTTGAACCAATCAATAGCGTGACCCATCTTAAAAGTGGCATTAAAGAAATCACGACATTTACCTATGCCAAAGAACTTATCCACGCACCCATTACGATTGCGGAGTTTTATGAGAGTTGTAAAGACTATCCTATTGTCTTTGCAAAAGACAGCACTGAGATGTGGACAGCTTTAGCCTTGATTGGGTATCAAAAAGAGAATCTTTTTATCGATGAAAAAGGGCAGTGGGAGAAAAATCGATACGTCCCAGCATTTATAAGACGCTACCCTTTCATCTTTATCGCACAGCCTAAGGGTGAGGAGCTTACTTTAGCGTTTGATGTTACATGTAAAGAAGAGAATATCCAAAGTGAAGAGAGAGCTTTTTTCACACAAGAGGGTAAAGCAACCCCTTTTTTAGAAAACACGATGCGATTTTTAACCCAGTTTCAAAACGATGCCAAAGCAACAGCGGAGTTTATTGGGCAACTGAATGATTGGGGACTTTTGGAAGCAAGAATGGCAAACATTGCGACACCCAAAGGTGAAACCTTTACCCTCAATGGCTTCTTTGTGGTAAATGAAGAAAAACTACGACATCTCAGTAAAAAGAAGAAAGAAGAGATATACGCTAAAAATGCCATACCTCTTATCACAGCACATCTTATATCGCTTTCAAATATCCAAAGAATGGGAAATAAATAGGGCTTTAAAGTCACAAATACACTTTTACATGTAAGGTAAACTCCTTACATGTAAAGCCTCTTGAAGCCTCTTTTTGCTACACTCACAAAAACTAAACGATACGAGATAGCATGAGTGAAATCAACTTTACACACCTTCATTTACACACCGAATACTCTTTACTTGATGGCGCAAACAAGATAGGCAAACTAGCGAAAAAGCTAAAATCTCAAGGCGTAAAAGCCGTTGCCATAACAGATCATGGCAATATGTTTGGGGCGATTGATTTTTACAAAACGATGCGCAAAGAGGGCATTAAGCCTATTATTGGCATGGAAGCATATATTCATAACAGCGACGATTTAGGCGATAAAACCAACAAGCAACGTTTTCACCTTTGTTTATACGCCAAAAATGAAATCGGCTATAAAAACTTGATGTATCTCTCCTCCATGAGTTACATCGAGGGGTTTTACTACTACCCACGCATCAATAAAAAACTGCTTCGTGAACATGCTGAGGGCTTAGTCTGCTCAGGGGCGTGTTTGCAAGGTGAAGTGAACTGGCATCTCAATCTTAACAACAAACGCAACGTCCAATTTGGCGCAAGAGGGTATGAGAGGGCTAAAGAGATAGCTTTAGAGTACAAAGAGATTTTTGGTGAAGATTTTTACCTTGAAATTATGCGCCATGGCATTACGGATCAGCATTTTATCGACGATGATATTTTGCGCATCTCTAAAGAAACAGGCATTAAAGTTATCGCGACCAATGACACCCATTACACCGAACAAGATAACGCTGAGGCACATGAGGCATTTATGTGTATTGCGATGAACAAAGAGTTTGATGACCCAAACCGCCTTCGCCACTCCGTGCACGAGTTTTACGTTAAATCCCCAGAATTGATGAGCGATTTGTTTGCCGATATTCCCGAAGCTATTACCAATACCCAAGAAATCGTTGATAAATGCAATTTAGAGATAAAACTAGGCAATCCAACCCCTCCAAAATTTAAATTTACCAAAGAATACGCCGCGCGTGATGGGTTGAGTTTTGACAATGACGATGACTTTTTTGCGTATCATTGCAGGGAAGGATTGAAGAAAAGACTTTTACATGTAAAAGAAGAGTTACATCAAGAATACTGTGATAGGCTAGAGCGAGAGATAAAAATTATTTGCGACATGAAGTTCCCCGGTTACATGCTTATCGTTTGGGATTTTATCCGTGAGGCAAAAGAGCGAGATATTCCCGTGGGACCAGGGCGTGGTTCGGCGGCGGGAAGTTTGGTAGCGTATTCACTTCAAATCACCGATATTGACCCTATGCCTTACAATCTGCTCTTTGAGCGTTTTTTGAACCCTGAACGTATTAGTATGCCCGATATTGATATTGACTTTTGTCAAAGCAGACGAGGGGAGATTATTGAGTATGTGGTTGAAAAATACGGACGTTACAATGTCGCACAAGTTATCACATTTGGTAAACTTTTAGCCAAAGGTGTGATTCGTGACGTGGCACGAGTGTTGGCGATTCCCTACGCTGAAGCAGACGCAATGGCAAAACTCATTCCTGATGAATTAGGCATTACGTTAAACGGTAAAGGTGTTGAGGGTGAAGAAGGGTATAAACCTGGAGCCTTTCAAAAGGAGCCAAAACTTCGAGAGCTTGTTGAGAAAGACCCAAGAATGCAAAGGGTGTGGAAGTTTGCTTTAGCGCTAGAGGGTTTGAACCGAAACTCAGGTATGCACGCCGCGGGTGTGGTCATCAGCGATGAAGAGTTGTGGCACAAAACACCGCTCTATCAGCCCTCAGGCGAAACGCATCTGGTCACACAGTATTCGCTCAATTACCTAGAAGACGTGGACTTAATCAAGTTCGACTTTTTAGGACTTAAAACACTCACGGTGATTGATAACGCCCTTAAACTTATCAAAATTCGTTACAACAAAGAGATTAACTTTAACACGCTCGATATGGATGACCCTAAAGTGTATGAACTCATTCAAAGTGGGCATACGATAGGCTTGTTTCAAATCGAATCCAGCGGTATGCAGTCATTAAATGAAAAGTTAAAACCGAGTACCTTTGAAGATTTGATTGCGGTTTTAGCCCTCTACCGACCAGGTCCTATGGAGTCTGGCATGTTAGATGATTTTATTGACCGAAAGCATGGGCGAAAAGAGATTAGCTACTTTTTTGATGAGTTTACCGAACCGCTGCGTCCTATCTTGGAGCCAACGTATGGGGTTATTGTTTATCAAGAACAGGTTATGCAAATCGTGCAAACCATCGGTGGTTTTAGCTTGGGTGAAGCGGATATCGTTCGCCGTGCGATGGGTAAAAAACAGATTGATTATATGAAGCAAAAAGCCGAAGAGTTTGCTGAGGGTGCGGTAAAACAGGGACTAGGGCGTGATCATGCGATTGAACTTTTTGGATTGATTGAAAAATTTGCAGGCTATGGTTTTAACAAATCACACTCTGCGGCGTATGCGATGATAACCTTTCAAACGGCGTATTTGAAGTGTTACTATGCTGAGGAGTTTATGGCAGCCCTTTTAACTTCAGAACAAGACAACACTGACAAAGTCGTCAAATACATTGATGAGGTCAAGCGTTTGGGGATTAAGCTTCTTCCTCCTTCCATCCAAAAAAGTTTGGTTGAGTTTAGTGCCTTTGAGGATGCTGAGGGCAATGAGGCGATTTTATTTGGTTTGGGGGCGATTAAAGGTGTCGGAAACGCTGCGATTAGCAAGATTTTAGAAGCCAGAGCCGATGCTCCTTTTTCTGATATGAGTGATTTTATCTCCCGAATTGATAGCTCAAAAGTCAATAAAAAAGTCTTAGAATCCTTCATCAAATCAGGGAGCTTTGATGATTTTGGTTTGAGTAGGCGGGCTTTACTAGAGGGCATTGATGCGATTATTGAAGCCAGTGGCGAGTGCTCTCGTGCTAAAAAAATGGCAGAGAGCTCATTGTTTGGCGATGATTCCGAAATGGTTACCGTGCGTGTGAACATCGAAAATCTCCCCGAATACGAGCCTAAAAGATTGCTTGAACTTGAAAAAGAGACGATAGGTTTTTACATTTCAGGGCATCCTCTTGATGCCTTTAGAGCTGAAATTGGCGATATCCACTACACGCTCTCCAGTGAAAAAGACCAAATCGAAGATGGCTCAAAAGCACTTTTTATCGGTAAAGTTGAAGCCATCACGGAGAAAATCAGTAAAAAAGGCAATAAATTTGGCATCATCACGCTGATGGATTTTCACGGAAGTATGGAACTGACGGTTTTTGAAAAACAGCTTGATGCCATGGAAAAAATGGACAAAGATAGACCCTTGTGTTTTAAAGTGGAAGTCTCTAACGATGGTCAAGGTACGAAGATGCGAGTGATGAAAATCATGGAGCTAGAAGAGGCCAAAAAAGAAAAAATCGAGACCAAAGTCATTGAGGTTCCCCAAGAGCCAAAAATCGTGATGGTGGATTTGAGTGAAAATACAGCACACCTTGAACAGCTCTATACTTTAGTGCGTGAAAGTGTGGGAAAACGACCTTTACATCTTTTGATTCGCTCAAAACTTCAAAATATCTTGATTGAAACCAGTTTTTATGTAGATGATTCGTTAGATGAGAAGGTACGTGGTTTTGATTTTGTAGAGGTTTTGTAAAACCTCTACTCGTTTTCTTCAATAGTCTCTAAAAAGAGGGTCAAAATATCGGTCATCGTTAAAATACCTTCAATTTGATTGTTGTCTATCACTAAAAGACGTTTGACGTTATTTTTAACCATGAGCTGAGAGGCGTATTTTAAGTCTAACTGTTTAGAAACTTGAATGGCGGGTTTGGAGCAAATATCATAAACACGTAAAAGGTCTATGTCGCCATCATTTGAGATAATTGAGTACAAGATATTTTTATATGTCAGCAAGCCATACGCATCACTGGGGCGCAGTTTATCAACAATGAGGGACTTTACTTTGGTCTTTCGCATCATGGTGAGTGCGTCGCGAACAGGAGCCATCGGTGAGATAATGGCAAGATGGTCTTTTATCATAACTTCAGAAACTAGCATTTTTTCTCCTTTTAGAGTACATCAAGTAATTCTTTTTCAAACAGCTCTACTTCTTCCGCTTCCATTCCTGAGATATGCGTCAAAGGGAGCGTAAAGAGCAAGCCTTTAGACTCCGCATGATTAGAGAGATGAAACTTTTTACGCAGAGCCTTAAAAACATTCATCGTTAAGCGCTGAGGTAAGATGAAAAGCAAAAGTGAAACATTTTCTTCCAGTGTCAGACCAAAAAAGATTTTTTTCTCTTTTAAACCTATGGTTTTACCATTGAGAATGGTCACGCTTCCCGCACCTGCTTTTTTAGCGGTTTCAATAGCCACTTCTTCTTCCGCATTGGGAACCATAGCCACTAAAATATTAAAATTCATTGAGTCTTCCTTTTAAGAATAATTTGTGCAATAATCCCATAGCCCATAACAGAGATAATAGGGAAAAGTGCGGTTAATGCGATCAGTCCAAAACCATCTATCAAAGGGTCTCTTCCTGGAATATTTTCTGCAAGTCCAAGTCCTAGTGCTGCAATCAGCGGAACGGTCACAGTAGAAGTTGTAACACCACCACTATCGTAGGCAATAGGAACAATGTATTTAGGTGCAAAATAAGTCATCACAATCACGACAGCATAACCGCATAAAATGTAGTAGTGCAATGAACCGCCCGAAACAAGTCGGTAACACCCTAAAGCAATCCCCAATGCCCCGCCGATGGCAACAGTAATACGAAGTTTATTTTTATTGATGTTACCGTTGCTAACTTCCGATACTTTCATAGCAACAGCCATTAGTGCGGGCTCTGCCAAAATCGTTGAAAATCCTAGTGCAAACCCAAAGGCGTAAATAACCCAAGGATTATTCATAACAGCAAGCTCATACGCAATGGTTTTACCAATAGGAAAAAGACCAAGATCAAGCCCCATAACAAATGCATCAAGCCCTAAGATAACCAATACAATACCTGTCATAATTTTAGAAAGATGTGCAATAGGTTTTTTGATGATAAGGTATTGAAAAAAAGCAATCACGAGAATAATCGGCAGAACATCTTGTACAACACCCCACAAATCGCTTAAAATGGTGATTAACGAGAGTTGGTAATGTGTTGAAGCACTTTGTTCGAGTAAGGGTTGAAGCGTTTGAGAACTTGATGCGTCTGTAATGTTGTAAACAATAGCACCAAAAACTTGAACAAAAATCATAGGTGTGAGTGAAGCAAATGCAATCAGCCCAAAACCATCTATCAACGGGTTACGCCCTTTGATACACGAAGAAAGCCCAATGCCAAGAGCGGCAACTAAAGGAACCGTAACGGTGGATGTGGTTACTCCTCCGCTATCGTAGGCAAGCCCAATAATTTCTTTAGGTGCAAAAAAAGTGACCCCAACAACGAGAATATAGCCCCCAATGATATAATAATGAATGGGATGACCAATTAAAATACGAAAAGCACCTAGTGCGATAGCACAACCAACGGAGAGTGCTACGGTAAGACGTAAGTAGAAAGCATCGATTTTTCCTTGGCTGATAGCCGCTGCTTTATTGGCGATAGCAATCAAAGCAGGTTCTGCGATAGTAGTAGCAAAACCGATTAAAAACGCAAAAGCTAAGAGCCAAAATAAAGAGCCTTTTTTAGCAAAATCATGTGCAAGGGCTTCTCCAATAGGGAAAATTCCAATTTCAAGACCACGGATAAATAGAGCCAATCCTACGGCAACGATAATGAGGCCCATAGACGTTGGGATAAGATTTTCAGGAATAGTTTTAATGAAAGCGAGTTGAAAAAAAGCAACCACTAAAACAATAGGAAACAAATCGCGTGAAGAGTTTTTTAAATCTTTTGAAAAAACGACAAGGCTATCTTTAAACACGCAGTTATCCTTTAAAATGGCACCTATCTTTATACGCACTCAATTTTAGCGTGAAATGGCTAAATTTACGATACGTACTCTTTCTTTATGCTATTGAATCTTGGGTGAAATTGACAGAAACATCGAAAAAAGTTATAATGATTTATAACCATAAAGACCTAAAACAGGGCTTTTGAAAAGATTAAGCAAGGAGTATACAATGGAAAAATTTACACTATTGGTTGCGACTGATTTTTCTGAGAATAGCATGGATTTACTGCAAAAAGCCATCGATTTTACGACATCAAGACAAGGAAATATCCATGTGGTGCATGTGGTTGAGAGTTCTTTTTTCCAAGAAAGCAAGCGTATTGATTTGATTAAAGAACATTGTTGGGAAAAATTATCATCATCGTATCCTTTCTTAAAAAAAGAGCAATTTCATTGTTTTAAAGGCAATCTTGAAAAAACCATCTCGATTGTGGCACAAACTATCGGCGCGGATATGGTAATGATAGGAGACAACAGAACGAAGCATCCTATTGAAGAGATTTTTATGAGCTCAGACACAAAAGCGATTATTCGTGAGTCGCATATTCCTATTGTTGTTTCTAAAAATAAGGCATACCGTGAGTATAAAACGATTTTAATTCCTACGGATTTATCGCAGGCATCTTCTCGTGTGATTCAAGAGATTGCACATCTGTTTCCTGATGCTTTATTGATTTTACTCCATCTATATAGCATCCCTTTTGAATTTAGACTGGGTGTGTATGGCTTTAATGAGAATGAAATAGCTCAATTTAAAGACGAGAGTCGAAGAAATGCAGAAACGCAATTGAAAGAGTTTATCCACACGCTCAATCTTCCTGCAAAACAAACATTGCCGATTGTTAGGAAAGATTTACTCAGTTCTGAGCGTTTTGAAGAGAATCACAAAGACTTGCAAGCCGATATGGTGGCTATTCATACCACGGGAAGTATTAGCTTTTTTGCATTTGATCTTTTGGAAAAATCAAGCACAGATGTTTTTATTTACAAAGTACAGTAAAAGGATAATCGTAAAATGATGATTATTGAAAATTTGGAATTTTATTTGGTATTGGCAGCATTTTTAATGCTTGTAAGTGTGCTCTCAAGTAAAATTTCAGATAAATTTGGTATCCCAACGCTCTTTATTTTCCTTGGGCTTGGTATGTTAGCAGGTTCCGATGGTATCCTTGGAATCCATTTTGACAATCCAAATTTAGCCCAAAGTATCGGTACCATCGCACTGATTTTTATTCTTTTTGGAGGAGGGATTGATACGTCGTGGAAAGCGATTAAACCAGTCCTTAAAGAAGGATTGCTCCTCTCAACCATAGGCGTATTTTTAACAGCGATTTTAACGGCGATTTGTGCGTATTATGTGTTTGATTTGAGTATGTTAGAGTCTTTATTGATGGGGGCTATTATCTCATCAACAGATGCGGCGGCTGTTTTTGCTATTTTACGTGCAAAAGGTATCGCGCTCAAACGTCCATTAGCACCTCTTTTAGAGTTAGAATCGGGCAGTAATGACCCAATGGCTATCTTTCTCACACTGACGATACTTCAACTCATCTCCATGCCTCAAGGAATTCCTTTTGCAGAGTTGCTCAGTATCTTTGTACTGCAATTTCTTATTGGGGGCATTATGGGATACCTCTTTGGGATTTTATTGCCTTCTATTTTAAATCGACTGCATTTAAGTTATTATGGGCTTTATCCTGTTTTTAGTATTGCATGGATTTTATTACTCTTTGGTGCGACGGCACTTTTAGGAGGTAATGGATTTTTAGCCGTGTATATTGCAGGCATTGCAGCCAATGCAAGGGAATTTACCCATAAAAAAAACCTTGTGGGATTTCACGATGGTTTAGCATGGATTATGCAAATTTGGGTGTTTTTGACGTTGGGTTTATTGGTTTTTCCCTCAGAATTACACCATGTGGCGTGGCAAAGTGTGGTTGTTGCGGTGTGGTTAACGTTTGTGGCAAGGCCTATGGGTGTTTTTATGACATTAACGCGAAGTCTTTTAAGTGTGAAAGAGAAGCTTTTTATTTCATGGGTAGGGCTTAGAGGTGCGGTTCCTATTGTCTTAGCGACTTATCCTTTTTTAAAAGGATTAGAGCACTCTTCCATGATTTTCAATACGGTTTTTTTAGTAGTACTCATTTCTTTACTAATGCAAGGGATGACATTGCCTGTGGTTGCTCGGTTGTTAGGGGTTGAAGAAAACAATACACCAGCTCCCTCTGTTTCTGATGGACCTTATTCACCGCTTTTTTACCATGCGCTTAAGCAGCTTTATGTAGACAAAGAATCAGAGGTAGTTGGAAAATCTTTGGCTGAGTTAGAGCTTCCTCATGAGTTTTTAATTGTGTTGATTGATAGGCAAGGAAAGAGTTTAAAACCAACAGGCTCAACGCTTTTCCACGAAAATGACCTTCTGTTGGTTTACTGTGATAGCAAAGAAGATTTTGAGAGAGTATCAAAACGTTTTACACGTGTAAGCCTTTAGCGCGCTATTTTGATTGAAAATCCTTTGGTCTCTTCCAAAAGTTCAATCTTACCATTGTGTGCTTGAATAATTTGCAAAGAAAGTGCCAACCCTAAGCCATTTCCTTTTGTTTTGGTTGTTTTAAAAGGCTCAAAGAGAATATTTTTATTTTCAATGGGCTTTCCATCATCTTTTACATGTAAAACCACAAACTCTTTATCTTCTTGGTAGCTAAGAATGATAGTGCCTGTTTCATTATCACTTTCTTCAATTGCATCAATGGCATTAAAAATGAAATTTTGAAGCACAAGATTGAGCAGTTCAAAGTCGCCTTTTATCTCAAGATGTGGTAACTCAAAATGAAAAGAGACCTCTTTAGTATAGGAGTAATGCTCAATTGCTTTTTCGCACTCTTTAATAAATTTATCAAGATAAAAAGAAGAAGGATTAATTTGCACGTTTTTGGTAAATAAAAGAGTCGCTTTAATAATCCTCTCAACCCGCCAAATCGACTTTTTAATTTCAATCACCAAAGGCTTAATGGTTGGATCGACTTTTTTAAGAAGGGTAGAGGCTAGCAAAGAGACAGAACCTATGGGATTGCGTATCTCATGCGAAAGATGTGCTGCGACTTGTCCCATGGAAACCAGTCTCTCTTGGCGTTTTCCTTCCGTGATATCAGTTGCGGTGATGATCTGTTTTTCACCTTGTTTAACACTTTTAAGAAGGTAAAAAGAGCCTTCAAATTCGACCTCTTTTGTCAGTTCTCGCAAGCGCATTTTGCTTAAAATGCCATTGATTTTTTTAGCTTCAGAATTTTGTAAAAAGATAGAGCCTTGCTCATCTAATACCCAAAGAGCATTGGGCTGGACTTCAATGATCTGGCGAATAACATCTTGCAACGCATCGTAGGAGACCCCAAGCTTTTTATACTCATCTTCAATCACATACGTTTGGTCAATAATGTCTTTTAACCCTTGCTTGAAAAGCTCTTTTTCTTTAGCACTTAAAGCATTGAGCAAATTTTCATCAATCATTTTGATTCCCATCAACTTCAAAATTATTTGTAAAGGGTATAATACCCAAAAAGTTTTGGATGAAGAAGTGAAAGA
>JAGOZL010000040.1 GCA_018058685.1 Sulfurospirillum sp. | reverse complement strand
TTAAACCACCTCATTAATTACTCATTTTTTTCCGTTAAGCTTCTCCCATAAAAATAAATTTTACATTTTTAACGTAATTTTTATTTAAGATTAAATCATGGAGTTTGATGATGAAAAAAAGTACTGCCATAGAATATCCTTTGATAATGCATGAGCTTATTATAACACCACATAGTTTCATTTGCGTTGTAAAATACATTTACATGTAAAGAAGGAGGCGAGCCAAGCTCGCCTGAGAATTTATGAAGCTAGATTTGCGTTTGCAAAATCCCAATTCACAAGATGTTTTAAGAAGGTATCAATATAATCAGCACGCTTATTTTGGTAGTCAAGATAGTAAGCATGCTCCCATACGTCTACTGTTAGAATGGCTTTTTGTCCATGAGCCATTGGCGTATCAGCATTAGGTGTTTTGGTGATTTTCAATTTTCCAGCCTCAAGCACGAGCCATGCCCAGCCACTACCAAATTGTGTGAGACCTGCATTTTTAAACGCTTCAGCAAAGGCGTCATAACTTCCAAAATCTTCATTAATTTTAGCTGCGATTGCACCTGTGGGTGCACCACCGCCACCTTTTTTCATACAGGACCAATAAAACGTATGGTTCCATACTTGTGCCGCATTGTTAAACAAACCTACTTTTTCAGCATTGTTCGCTGAGGCTGCGATAATTGCTTCTAAACTAGCGTTTTCTAAATCCGTTCCTTTAATAAGGTTGTTTGTGTTTGTCACATACGTTTGATGGTGTTTACCATGATGAAATCCTAGTGTTGTAGCGCCAATATAAGGTTCTAATGCATCTGCTTCGTAAGGAAGTGCAGGTAATTCAATAGCCATGTTTTCTCCTTGTATAAGTTATTTAGGATAATTCTACTCTTTTTTATTGAAACAATGATTAAACATTTTAACGTATGCTTAAGAGTTAAGAATGGATACGACTTAGAGCTTGGTGATAAATAAAACACCATTGCCCTTATCGTTGTAATAAATTCCTAAGCTTGAACGTTTGCTCATAAAAATCCCTCGACCATTAAAGTTTTTCTGAATCCCAAAAATCGTTGAAAGCAGCTCTGTATTAAAGCCTTTTCCTTCATCTTCAATCCATGTCAAAAGATAACGCTCATCATCGGTATTTGAAGTGATAAAGACTTTAATGTAAATCTTTTTACCATTCTCTTTTTCTTTTTTAGCTAAAAATTCAAAATACCGTTCACTTTCTAAAAGTTTATGCTTTTCTTCTTTATCAATCGCTAAATTACCGTGTTCGTAAGCATTCATCACCAATTCGCTAAAAGCTAACGTTGCTTTTGTGTTGAATCCGATATTATCGCTTAAATGCTCCAATAAAAATGAATATTTCTCCTCTGCTGCTTCGACTGCGCTCATAGATGTTACAATCTCAAACTCTTCCACGACATGGTACGTGATAAGGTTTAAGAAAATAAAGGTCATATCATCCTCGGCTTCTCCCATACGCGTATCCATTCGTCTGAGTAAATCTTCACGTGAAATAGCCTGTGAAAAATCTCTTTCAAGATAGCTTGCATAACTCCCTTCTTCGTCTTTGAGCATATTTTCACTAATGCCATCACTGTAAATCAAAAGCTTTTTCACATGGGCATAACGCATATGTGTGATATGGCAGGCATTTGCATAGGCATTGATGGGTGGGTTGTTTGATTTTAGACGCTTAATTGTCCCATCATCATGCATCATCAGCAAAGGAGGCATTGAAAATGAGCTGTATTCGAGTGTTTGATGGATTGGGTCTATTACTAAGATAACCATGGAAAGAATCTCTTCTTCTAACAAAATAGATTCCATATAAGCAACGACGCATTTTACAAGCTCTTCAAGAGTAATGGATGGCTGTTCACGTAACATTTTATCAATCCAATGGTTGATAAAAGCAACACACATCATGGCACTCACAGAGGCGGAAAGCCCTTTCCCCATGCCATCAACAATCACAAAAAGCGCTCGCTTATTATCCAAAAGGCGTGCGGAATATGAATCCCCGCTTAAGACATCTTTAGGTCGGTATAAGAAATCAGCCAAAACCACTTTGCTGTGATAATCAGAACTGATAAGCCGATAGTAAAAATCATTGCGAATCATCTTGAGCTCTTTTGCAAAAGAGAGCGTTTGCTGATAATCCCCATACGCTATTTTTTGCGTTAAAAAATCAATCTGTTTTTGCTGAGATTGGTAGATATATTTTTCAGCTACTAAAATTTTCACCGCTTTTTCAATGGCTTCTAATATTTCTGAGGTTACAAACGGTTTTTGAATAAAGTTACACACTCGAAGCTTGACCGCTTCCATAAAGAGTGTTGCTTCTTCAGAGTCAGTCACTAAGATGATGGGCATTGTAGGTTTGAGATGACGCATGTGTGCGATGAGTTCTAAGCCTCCTAAAGGAGGAATTGCATCATCACACACAACAAGATGCACATCGTGCTCTTCAAAAAGCTTTTTTGCACTTTTTGAATCAGAAGCGATTAAGACCTCTTGGAAAAGTGTTCCAAAAAGGTCTTGATAAATCATTTGCATCAACGAAGAACTATCCACACATAACAGCTTTAGCTCTTGAAGATAGGGTCTAAGCGCAATATCAGAGGGCAACACGCTTAAACTTTAAACTGTTTTAAGACACTTTCTAACTCATGAGCACTCGATGAAAGCGATTCTGAAACCTCGCCTACTTCGTGGCTTAACTTTTTATTGATGGAGGTATCTTTGATAATGCTTGACATCAATTCAATTAAATTTTTTGTTTTTGTGGCAATATAGGTTGATTTGTGCATCACTTCAGTTGATTTGGTGTACGTTTGCGATAATTTCACTTTTGTATCTTCCACGCGAACAATCAACTCTTCCGCCAACTTTGATGAAGCGCGCATCTCATCAGTTGTTTTGCGTGTTTGTTCGGTTATCTCATCGACACTTTGCGTAATCACATTAACATTGCTGCTAATTTCAAGAAGGCTTTTTTGGGTGCGTTCGGCAAGCTTTCGTACCTCATCAGCAACAACGGCAAACCCTCGCCCATGTTCTCCAGCACGCGCCGCTTCAATGGCAGCGTTGAGCGCTAAAAGATTGGTCTGGTCAGCAATTTCTCCAATCATCCCTAAAATCTCTTTAATGCTTCGTGCTTGGTCACTCAGTGAGTTTACTTTAGAAGAAAGATCATCTTGGCGTAAAGAGCCTCGCTCAATACTTTTCACTGATTCATTCAAGCTCACGATAAATTCATCTAAGGTATTGGACGTTACATGTAAATCTTCCGTTGTGCCCACAGAAGCTTCTTCCACACTATCTAGTTGCAAACCAACATCGGAGACAAGAAGATTCATATCTTCTATTTTAGTCTCTTGGTCTTCAATACTATGCCCCAAAGAAACGATAACACCATCTAGCCTATGACTTTGCGAATTGGCTAGGCTCATCGCTTGTACTGTTTGGCGAATAGTCAGTCCAAATGACTCTACCATTTCATTAATTGCATCTGCCATTTGAGCCAATTCATCATGATTGTTTTGAAGCACGATAGGCTTGGTCAAATCCTTTGTTGTTGCGATATGATGCATTTGTGCATGACTGCTTTGAACACTACGGATAATGCCATTTTGAATCGAAAGTAACACAATCAACAAAGCTGTTCCAAACACACCGCCAATCGCCAAAGACTGTATCATATGTTGGGTCGCTTCACTTTGCAAACGTTCTAACATCGCATTACTTTGTTGTGCAATCGTATCGTCAATCTCTTTTAAAATATCGATTTTTTGAGTAATAGTGTTAAACCACACTTGCGCATCAACACCAAAGTTTCCCTCGTTCGCTTTTTCTTGTGCAATGGCTCTGTACTTTTCCACTTCTTTCACAGCATTGTTTTGCATTTTTTGCTTAAATTGTTCTTTAATATCCTCGGTCGCAAAAGCTAAAAAAGTATCGGTATAAGCATTTTGTGATGCCATCAAGCCATTCCAACGTCCAAAAATACCAGGAGCAAATGTGTTACTTGCAAACGTACCACTGAGCGTCGCACGCTCAATGCCCGCAAGCTCTTTAAGTTTTAAAAAGTTTGAATAAGAAGAAAGGACTTTCACCAACTCTGCTACTTCAGAAGCTTTGGCTACAAGGTCAGTTACTTTAACGATTTTGGCATTCATATCCGTATAAAATGCAATACCCTCTTTCATCCCAATTTCTAATTTATCTACTTTGGTACGAATGGTCTTCATCTGTGCAATATCACCACGCAAAGAGGCAATTTCATCTTGTAGTGCTTTTGGAAATGAAGATAATCCCATCGTATCAATATAATGATTTAGCCCTTTAAGTGTCTCATCGCTTAACCCTCTTTGTTTAGGTAAAGTATCTCCAAACTTTTTACCCGCAGAGCCAATAAAGCCCGCACTCATACCACGCTCTTTTTGCGTTTCATGAATAAAAAGGCTGAGTTTTTCAGAAAGCCCCACAAGCGTTGCCGTTTGCTCCAAACGTGCTTTTTGTGCTAATGAGTCACGTAAGGCTTGCACCATATTAAACGCTAAAAAGCCTATCACCAATGCTAATACAAGCAATAACTTACGCTTGATACTCATGCAATGTTCCTTACATGTAAAAGCTCTTTGAGCCCAAGTTCTTCAAATAAATTAATCAATTCACCATTGCCCACACACACTTCAACTGCAATTTTATCTTTTAAAACAAGCTTCGTTAGATACCCAATAACGGATGATGTGACTGAAATAGAATCTTTAATAGTTAATTTGACGGATGTACTATGTTTGATAAATGCATCCAATGCATGTTTAATCGTTTGAAAATCGCCTATGGTTTTGATATTGCCTTCAATAAAGAAATCATCACTTCTGTGTGTAATTTCCATTCGCTTATCCTTTTATGGGTTACTTTACCTTACATCAATCGCACATAAGGTCATTTAATGTATTATAGTCACTATTAATAGACGCTTGCATTGACACGTGTCAAGACAAAAAGGTGACGAAACATAATGACAACTTCTATCACGCTACCCGAGAGCTTTTGGGCTCAGGTAGATAATTTTACAACACTTTTATTAAAGTACAATCAAACGCACAATATTACAGGTGCAAAAACTAAAGAAGCTGTGTTCAAAAATGTGGAAGATAGTATTTATCCTCTTAATTTTTTAGATATTTCTTCTTTAAAACACGCCATTGATGTAGGAACGGGAGCTGGATTTCCTGGTCTTTTACTGGCACTTGCTTTACCTGATGTCCATTTTACACTGTTTGAGCCTATTGCTAAAAAAAGTGCTTTTTTACATTTGGCAAAAATGCATTTAGAAATGAAAAATGTGACCATTTGTACGGATCGTGTCGAAAAAGTGGCTTCATGGGATGCTGATCTTATCTGTTCACGTGCTGTCACTAATACCAAAATGCTTATCTCTTTATGCAAAGGCTTTATTACCCCTTCAAGCACTTTGCTCTTTTATAAAGGTGAATATGTTGAAGAAGAGATCAAAGGGCTTTCAAACTGCCAGATTTACCAAAGAGAGAAGCGTTATTATCTTATGATGAAGGAGATTCATGTTGCTTAAAATTCTTGGATTTGTTGTTGTTATTTTTCTTATTTACATCTTCTTTTTTAAAAATAAACGTAAAGAAGAGATTGCTAAAAAAAAGGCAGAGAGTAAAAAGCTCGAAGGTGACACGATGGTCGAGTGTCAAAAATGTGCCACATTTGTGAGCCACAACGAAGCGATTATCAAAGATGGTTGCTTTTTTTGCTCGAAAGAGTGTGCAGGGGTTTTGCGATGATACTCATAGGACATCCTGATGTTCAAAGCCAGTTTTTTTACCGTGTTGATACAATAGAACACATTGCCTCAACCCCATCTCAAAGTGTTGTTCTTTTTGACTATCAGGTTTCCTTGTGCCAGTATTGCAAAGAAAACAGTATTACAATGGCAATCCATGTAAGGCATATTAAAGAGCTTATGTTAGCCCATGCTTTGGGAGCTTCATTTTTAGTGGTAGATAAAGCTTTGGCAATTCATGCCCAAAAAATTGCAGACGACTATCTCTTTGATAGTAAAATTTTACTTTTAGGGCATGATGACGAAGAGATTGAATTTGCAGCACTCAATGGTGTTGATGGCATTTTGTTTAATGATGGTATTATTCGTCTTTAAATAACAAAACGAGGAAGCGTTGGAGAAAGTTTTGTGATGATTTCATAATTAATCGTATGAAAATGCTCCGCCAAAGCATTTGCGTCTTCAAACATACAAATTTTAGGATCTTCTCCTCCTAAGCAAAAACTGTCCATAGACATACGCCCTTTGCTCATTGCCCCATTTGCCATCTTTATAGGCTTTAAGCCATCAAAACGAAAAAAGCCATCCCCATACCCAATATCATAGGTCGAAATTACCTCATCACGACTTGCTTCATACATACCACCATAACCGACACGTTCACCTTTTTTCAAAATACGCGTACTCAGTTTTTCTGCCCACAATGCAAGAACTGGCTTTAAGTCATACATTCCAAGAAGCGGGTTAAGTGTTGTGTAACCGTACAGTGAAATACCACACCGTGCATAAGCATCATCACCTAGATTTTCACAGCGCAGAAGTCCAGAAGAGTTACACGAATGAAAGGCTAACGCCCCATTGTAAAGTGTTTTGATGTATGTTTTTGATTCTTCAAATCGTCTCTTTTGCCAAAAAAACTCACTGTTTAATTCATCGGAACTTCGAAAGTGTGTAAACACTCCTTTAAGCTTTAAGCCTCTTTGCTCAATGCACTTCAAGGCTTTTTCAATCTCTTCTTTTTTGATACCATTACGGTGCATTCCCGTATCAAGGGCAAGATGAATTGAAGTCCCTTTTTCAAAACGTTCAAGGGCATCATAACTGTGTGCTGCCAAAGAAACTGTTGAGGGAATATCTTTACATGTAGGATGTTCAACGAGCACTAAAACCTCATCAAACAACGTAGCAATAAGGCGCGCTTCTAAAAGATTTTTGACTGCTACTTTTCTAATGCCATACTCACAAACAAGCTGTGCCATCATCTCAAGACCATGTCCATAGGCATTGTCTTTTAGCACCGCCATTACTTTTTCTTTTCCTCCTGCTTTGGAACACAGAAGGTCTAAATTGTGAAAAAGATGCGCTTTATTAAGGGTAATGAATGCCATTGTCTTAAGGATTGAGTCCTAAGTTTTTAACCACAAAACCTCTAATTTTACGGGCTTGATAATCCAATTTATAAAAATGTTCATACACGCTTTTCGCATCCAATGTTGGATGGTTACTAAAATCAAAGGCTATTCCACTCTTATCTTTAGGAATAGTTTCATCTAAATAGGCCAAAAAAGCTTCTCTGATATCAATAAGCGTTGCTAAGTCTTTTGCAATTAATTCTTTTTCATCCATCATGATTACCCTCTATTTCTCTGCTAAAATAGACATTTTATCGCCATTTAGCTCTATATAAAGCTCTTTTTCACCACGTGATGAAAACGAAGGACTTTTATACGTTTGATAAAAAGAGACCCTGAAAACTTTGCGATCATCCATCATTGGGTAAGGCGCAACGCTTAGGTTTTCAAAGAGAATTGTTTTTTGCTCTTTGCGTGAAAAAATCTGTTTTTTAGTGTTTGAAAAAGCCGCTTTTCCAGAGCCATCAGCACGTTTAAATTCATTGGAGTAAAAATTCAGATAAGCATTAATGTCATTGACTTTCCATGCATGTTGCCATTTATAGACTTCACTCAAAATTGCAGCAATACTTTCTCGTGACATTTTAGGAACTTTGTTTTCACCAATAATCGTAACAGCACTTTTGGCATTTATTTCTGCATCAAGCATTTTAATATCATCATTATCCATGACAACACAGCCCTTGCTCAAATCTTCTCTGTCTTTACCATCGAGTGGCTTACCGTGGATCCAAATACCATCTCCGCTTTTACCACGCAAGGAATCGTATAAGTTAGGATAAGAGAGCGAAAAAGCCAATGGTCCATAAAAGGGATCCATTGGTTTAAAGCGTTTGGTTACTTCATACACGCCCACAGGTGTTTTAAGATCGCCTCTTTTAATTTTATCGCCGCTTTTTCCCATAATCACATCGTGCGATTTGATAAACTTTAAACCATCTTCATCATTTTTATAGATTTCACAACGCTTACGGTCTTTCTCACAAACAATCAACGAATCAACATTTTCATAGTAACCATACTGCAACTCAACCCCACGCAATTGCTTAATCCAAAAATCTTTTGATTGTAACTCTTTGGGTGTTGGGTTTTTAACTTTAGCAATTTTAGGCTTGACCTCTTCTTTTGCTTTGACCTCTTTAATCTCTTTAGAAGCCGCTTTTGGTTCGAACTCTTTTTTCAAAAATTCTTCAACAGCCCCAATACCTTTGGTCTTGTAAATCTGATAAATATCCTCAGCGGTAGCCGCATACATCAATACCGCAAATGCCGATAAAAAAAGAAAATAGCGCATTCATTCCTCTTGTTAACAATTTTTAAGAGGCTATTGTAGTTAAAACTCACTTAGAAGATGTTTTGATAAGAGTGCTCTTTCGTTGCATACGCATCAAAAATAAAAGCAAAAATTTCTAAAATAGACATAAGGTCTGTTTTACTCTACTTTCGTTAAGATGGAAATGTTAACCTAAAATCACACTAAAAGACACCCTATGTCCCATGAATTGCTTTTAGCTTCTGGCATTGTTTTACTGCTTACCCTACTGTTGCCCATTCTCTTTTTGTTGAGTAAAAAGCTAGGGCCTCATGAATCTACCCATAAAACAAAAAATAGCCCCTACGAAAGTGGTATAACAACGCCTGTTGGATCAAGCGAAAGCCGCTTTAGTGCTAAGTTTTATCTTGTGGCTATTTTATTTGTCCTTTTTGATGTCGAAATCATCTTTATGTTTCCTTGGGCTGTAAACGTACGAGAATTAGGCTACTTTGGTTTGTTTGAAATGTTTACTTTTGTAACACTTTTACTTTTAGGTCTCATTTATATCTACCGCATAAAGGCTTTGAAATGGCAGTAGGCGCAGAAGCAATTTTTGGAAACAGCGTTATTACAACGAAGCTTGATTCTGCTATTAACTGGGCAAGAGAATCCTCTATGTGGCCCTATGTTTTTGGAACAGCGTGTTGTGCCATTGAGTTTATGAGTGTTGCGAGTAGCACGTATGATATTTCACGTTTTGGCGCTGAAGTGGTACGCTTTTCACCCAGACAAGCGGACTTACTGATCGTTGCAGGAACCATTAGCTATAAACAAGCGCCTATTTTGAAAAAGATTTATGACCAGATGACAGAACCAAAATGGGTGATTAGTGCAGGAGCATGTGCGTGTAGTGGGGGATTTTATGATAACTATACTACGCTACAAGGCATTGATAGCATCATTCCTGTGGATGTTTACATCGCAGGGTGTCCACCTCGCCCTGAAGCTTTTTTAGATGCGCTCCTTCAGATACAAAAACTCCAATATGAAAATGAAAGCATCATCAAAGAGCGTACACACAGAACATTTAAAGGGCTTCTTGATGAAACACTTTAAAGAAGTTTTTGCCAACCAATACACACTTGATACACACGGTGCTTACATCGTCAGTAAAGAGCTGATTCAAAATGTTTTACATGTACTCAAACACGACGATGGCTACCATTTTTTAGTCGATGTAACGGCAATTGATTATTTTACATGTAAAGAGACAATGGCAGAGCGGTTTGCCATTGTCTATTTTTTGCGAGATAAGCATTTTAAAAACCTTATCACGATTAAAACCTTTATCGATGCTTCTTTAGCAACACAAAGCATCACTTCCTTGTTCAAATCTGCTAACTGGGCGGAGCGAGAAATCTGGGATCAGTACGGTATTAGCTTTAAAAATCACCCCAATTTAAAACGTATTTTAAACCACAAAGAGTTTATCGGTCATCCTTTACGCAAAGATTATCCTATCACTAAAGGGCAGTTATGCCACCGAAGTGATGATTTGATGGATGAGATGACGCCTCGTTTAAAGAAAAAAGGACTTGATAAAGAAGAGGGCTTGATGTTTCTAAATTTAGGGCCTGCGCACCCTGCAAGCCACGGGACGATTCGTAACTTTGTCGCTTTAGATGGCGAGAGTATCGTGTGTGCTGTGAGTGAAATCGGCTACTTGCACCGTGGTTTTGAAAAATCGTGCGAAAACCATACGTATAACCAAATTATTCCCTACACCGACCGTCTTAATTACTGTTCAGCCATTTTAAATAACATCGCTTTTGCGCATACGGTTGAGGGAATGTTGGGTGTGGATTTGCCAGAGCGTGCAAAATTTATCCGTGTCATTATCGGTGAACTCTCCCGCATCATTGACCATCTCGTTTGTTTAGCGGCTATTTTGGTTGACATGGGCGCATTGACCAATTATTGGTACCTTTACAATCCCCGAGAAGTGGTTTATACTCTGCTTTCTAAACTCACAGGTGCGCGCCTTACCAATTCGTATATGCGCATCGGGGGCATGAGTCATGATCTGTATGAGGGGTTTGGAGAGGATTTAAAAGCGTGTATTAAAGCCATTGAAGAGGGTATGGGCGATACACTTAAGCTAATTGAGCACAACCGCATTTTTCACGATAGAACACAAAATGTAGGCATTATCACCAAAGATGAAGCCATTAATCGTGGTTTGAGTGGACCAAATTTGAGAGCGTGCGGTGTGCCTTATGATGTGCGCGTGAGTGAGCCTTATTACCACTATGAAACCTTTGATTTTGATATGGCATTAGGCAGTGTGGGCGATGTGTACGATAGGATGATGGTACGCTTTGAAGAGATTCGTCAAAGTATTCGCATCATCATTCAAGCCTACACCAGACTTCCAAATGGGGCTATTTGTGTCAAAGACGCTTCTATATCCTTTCCACCCAAACAAGCAGTGTACTCCAATATCGAAGGCTTAATGAACCAATTTAAACTCATCTATGAGGGGGTAAAAGTGCCCTCAAAAGAGTACTACCGTGCCATTGAGGGCGGTAATGGAGAGCTTGGATTTTTCATCATCAGTGATGGAAGTGGAACACCTTATAAAGTCAAAGTCAGACCTCCATGTTTTTATGCGATGGCGGCGTATCCACACATTGTGGAAGGCGGTATGATTGCCGATGCCGTGCTTAGCCTTGGAAGCCTTAATATCATCGCAGGAGAGTTAGACCGATGAGTTCTTTTGCTTTTACCAAAGAAAATGAAACCAAATTCACAGCTCTTTTAGAGCGCTACCCTGAAAAAAGCTCTCTCATGCTTCCCTCACTTTGGATGGTGCAGTATCAAGAAGGTTGGATAAGCCCTGAGTCTATGCAATTTTTAGCTGAAAAATTAGAGTGTTCTGCGATGGATGTCTATTCTGTTGCCTCCTTTTACACGATGTTCAACCTTACCCCTGTAGGAAAGTATCATATTCAACTGTGTAAAACACTCTCGTGTATGCTTCGAGGGGCACAAACCATGCAAACACATATTGAAAATCGTCTGGGTATTAAGCCAGGGCAAACCACAAAAGATGGAAAGTTTACCTTCTCTTTGGTCGAATGTTTAGGCTCATGCGGAACAGCTCCGTGTATGAGTTTCAATGATGATTATGTCGAAAACCTCACCCTTGAAAAGCTCGATGAACTTATCGATGGAAGTGCATCATGATGGTAAAAATCGTCAGTAAAAATTTTGACATTCCTCTTTCTCACACCCTTAAAGTTGCTCGTGAAAACGGACGTTACGCTTCTTTATCAAAGCTTTTTTCAATGAGCCCCAATGAGGTTATCGGTGAAGTGGAAAAAAGTGGGCTTCGTGGCAAAGGGGGAGGTGGAGCGCATACGGGAGAAAAATGGCGACTCATTCCAAGCCCAAATGAGAAACCCGTCTATTTGGTTGTCAATGCCGATGAGAGCGAACCTGGGACTTTTAAAGACCGCCAAATTTTAGAGTTTGATCCGCATTTGCTTCTTGAGGGTATCATCTGTTCAAGTTATGCGATAGGGGCACACCATGCCTACATTTACATTCGTGGTGAGTATGTTTTTTGGGCAAAAAGGGTGCAAGAAGCGATTGATGAAGCATACAGCGCTGGCATTTTAGGGGAATCAGTTTTAGAGCATGATTATACTTTACATGTAACGCTTTACCGAGGAGCTGGAGCGTATATTTGCGGTGAGAAAACTGCTCTTTTGGAATCTTTGGAAGGCAAGCGAGGACACCCTCGCTTAAAACCCAAAGGAAAAGAGCCTGAGTGGTTTTTTGGAAATCCCACGGTAGTCAATAACGTCGAAACCATCGCAAGTGTTCCATTTATCATCGAAAGAGGCTATGAAGCGTACCGTGCGTATGGAACGGCCGAGAGCCCTGGAACCATGCTTTTTGGTATCAGTGGGCACGTCAAAAAGCCAGGCGTATATGAACTGCCTTACGGTCTTTCCATGAAAAAAGTCATCTATGAATTGTGCGGTGGTATATTAAACGATAAAAAACTCAAAGCCATCATCCCCGGTGGTTCATCCGTGCAAATTTTAAAAGCCGATGAGATTGAAGATATCACACTGGATTACGAAAGTCTCAAAGCACACGGTTCTGCTTTGGGAACGGGCGGTATGATTGTCATGGATGAAGAGGTGAGTATTCCTCTTGCTATGAAAAATCTCTTTGAGTTTTACCACCACGAATCCTGCGGTCAATGCACCCCGTGTCGAGAGGGTACTGGCTGGGTCGATAAAATTTTAGAAAGACTTTTACAAGGGAAAGGAACCCAACAAGACATAGAAATATTGCTAGATGTCTGTGATATGCTCAATGGAAAAACCATCTGTGTTTTTGCTCCCTCAGTTGCCTTTATCGCACAAAGTTATCTTAAAAAATTTCGTGGAGAATTTGAAACGCTACTGACCTTGTAAAGCTTTTTTGACGAATTATTAAAATACTTTACACGTATTTTCTACACTATTTCTTACATTATTTTAAATTACTAATCTTACTTTTGAATTTATATTATTTTTATATTTAAGCGCAAAAGTACAATTTATTAGCATAAAAATCCATTTATTTAGAAAAATTAATCTGATATGCTATTGGTATTATATTAAATGAGAACAATTACCAACAATATACTCTTTTGTTCACAGATAATCTAAAGTCTAAAATAGACGAAAAATATTTTTAAAGAAAACAACCCATGACCATACCAGAAACAGGTTCTATCACATATAACTTAGAGCAAGAAATGTTTAGAGTAACCAAAATTAGTTTCAATGCACCCGTTCCACGTCATAAACATTCTTGTTATGAACTTTTCTTTATTTTAGATGGAGAAGGCACCTTTCATATGGATTGTCAGCACTACGACATTAAAGGTAAATCACTTTTTTTAGTCGCTCCTGGACAGCTCCATGGATGGGAATATAGCAATCATTTAAGTGCGTACTTACTTAAATTTGATTTATCTATTTTCACAGACCAATCTTTTATTGACCATCTTACCGTTTTTAATTTTGACACTGTCACCGT
Source organism: Sulfurospirillum sp. (assembly GCA_018058685.1). Lineage (GTDB taxonomy): Bacteria > Campylobacterota > Campylobacteria > Campylobacterales > Sulfurospirillaceae > Sulfurospirillum. The sequence continues at coordinate 328 of JAGOZL010000040.1, read as the reverse complement.
TAGCGATGATGAATTTAAACAAATAGAAGGTGTATTATCGAGTTTAAATGAAGAGTATCTCTCCAGTAAATCTTTTAAAGAGTGTTCTATCAATAATCTGCTTAATATCCTTCTTATTTATGTTCAAAGAACGCTTTCTTCAAACACTATCTCTTACACCTCCAATGCACTTTTTGCAAAATTCAATGATTTGATGCTGAGCAATAATTATAAAATTGCACATCCTTCATGCTATGCTAAAAAACTCAAAGTCAATGTAAAGCTTCTCAACGAAACTGTCAGAGAAATTACACATCTAAGTTGTGGCGAATTTATTCGTTCAAAAACC
>JAGOZL010000039.1 GCA_018058685.1 Sulfurospirillum sp. | reverse complement strand
ATGAAGGTGGCGAAAAAGATAGAGAACTCATTGACCGAGTGGGCAATAAATTTAAACACGCTTCAACCTTAGAGCATTTGGTTTACAACTTTTACATTCAAGGCATATCTCGCGCACTCTTACAAGAGCTTGCAAGGCATCGCATCGCCTCTTTATCAGTTAAATCAACACGTTACACACTTAAAGAGTTAAAAAACGAAGAAATCTTTACATGTAAAGAGTATGAGCGTGCTTCTAAATACCTCGTTTTAACAGGAAACGAGATGGTGGATAGTATGAGCATTAAAGCGTTAGAAAACCTACGTTTAGTACTTGCCCAAGGCATCAGTAACGATAAGGCAAAATACTGCCTTCCAGAAAGCTATAAAACAGAACTGACATGGACAATTAATGCTAGAAGCCTTCAAAACTTCATTACTCTGCGCAGTGATAAAAGTGCTCTTTGGGAAATTCAAAATCTAGCTCATGCACTCTACAATGCACTCCCAGAAGATCACCAATACCTCTTTAACATTAAAGAAAGTCATTAAATTTTAAGCCTTTGGGAGTGTGTTATAGCAATAGCAATAGCATCGGTAATATCCAAAGGTTTAATTTCTTGCTTAATCCCTAATATTTTTTTAACCATAAAAGCCACTTGTTCTTTCGTTGCTTTTCCATTTCCCGTGACTGCTTTTTTGACTTGTAACGCTGTGTATTCACTAAAATTACCTTTAATTTGAAGCACTTTTAAGCTAAGAGCCCCTCTAAATTGAGCCAATTTTAAAACCGTTTGAGGGTTATACGCATAAAAAATATCTTCAATTGCTACCTCATCTATCACATGATTTTTAAAAATCACATCTAAACCTTCGACCAATTCGAGTATCTGATGTTGCAAAATTTTTTCTTTAATTTTGATAAAACCAGCTTCAATAAGTGTTAACGTGTTTTTTTCTTTCAAAAGCACGCAGTAGCCGCAATTTCGTGTTCCTGGATCAATTCCTAAAATGGTCACTTTTTCACCTTTATTCACCTCTTATTCACAGGGTGAAAAACTATTTTCACATTATAACTATGTGCTCTTTAACATCTACCTAATGTTATTTTGGTTACAATAAAACTCATTTATTCACAGAGTTATTCACAGGGTGAATCATTTTCAAAGGAGTATGTTTGTTAGCAGATACTATCATAGCACTTTTAAAAGAAGAAATTTCTTCACAAGAGTATGATCGTTATATTAAACAACTCAAATTTAATGAAAAAGCTTCCAATTCTGACCAAATGGCTTTTGTAGCTCCCAATATTTTAATCGCTAATTGGGTTAAAACAAAATATTCTGAAAAACTTGCACATCTTTTTGAAATCAAAACCGGTAAAAAACCTGAAATTAAAATTATCCTCAAAGAACACGTTAAAGCAATAAAAACGAAATCTCTTCCCATTGAAATGGTTGATACCATCAAAAATACCAAAAATACCATTTTAAATCCTTCTTATACTTTTGATAGTTTTGTAGTAGGAAGTTCTAATCAATACGCTTACACTGCGGCAAAATCTATTGCAGCAAAACCTGGTATCATGTACAATCCTGTTTTTATTTATGGTCCAACAGGGCTTGGTAAAACACATCTTATTCATGCTATTGGTAATTTTTGTCAAAATAAAGGCAAAATTGTTATTTACGCTACGATTGAACAATTTATGAATGATTTTACTTATAATCTACGAAATCAGTCTATGGATAGATTTCGTGATAAATACCGCAGTTGTGATGTACTCTTAATTGACGATACTCAATTTTTATCCAATAAAATTCAAACCCAAGAAGAATTTTTTCATACCTTCAATGAATTACACTCTGCAGGAAAACAAATTGTATTGACTTCTGATAAACCTCCCAAGATGATTAATGGTTTGGAAGAGCGTTTAAAAAGTCGTTTTGAATGGGGTTTAATTGCAGATATTGGCTTACCAGAATTGGAAACAAAAATTGCTATTATTAAAAAGAAATGTGAACTTGATGGCATAAATCTTGGTAGTGATATTGTTAATTATATTGCAGCTAATATGGGTGATAATATTCGTGAAATTGAAAGTGCTATTATTAATCTTAATGCCTATGCTTCTTTAATGCGTCAAGAAATTACTCTTGATTTTGCTAAAAATGTTATGCGTGAACAAATTAAAGAACGACGTGAAAATATTACCTTAGAAGATATTATTGCAACCATTGCTAAAGACCTTAATATAAAACCCAGTGAAATAAAATCAACCAAGCGTAGTAAAAACATTGTAGAAGCTAGACGTATTGGCATTTACCTTGCACGTACACTAACTCCAAACTCTATGCCTTCTCTTGCGAGTTATTTTGGAATGAAAGATCATACAGCTGTTTCTCATAATATTAAAAAAATTAACGAACTAATTATGAGTAATGAATCTTTTAAATTACGTGTAGAAGCTTTAAAAAATAAAATTTTAACCAAGGAAATATAAAAAGTTTTTCATCAAAGTGTGATGAAATGTGAAAAAAGAAAAAGTTTTTTTCACCTCATATTACCCCTTAAATAAGGTATAATGGAGATATTTTCACCCATTCACACCCATCTACTCATACGACTAAATTAAATATAAAAAGAAGAAGAGCAAAGGAGATACAAATGAAGGTTCTTATTAAAAAATCTATTTTAGAAACAATGTTGCTAAATACCCAACCTTATTTAGAAAAAAAAGACTTAAGCCAAATCACATCCCATGTGTTACTTATATCTGAAGAAGGGAATTTTACACTTAAAGCAACCGATTATGAAATAGGATTGAGTTATTTTACAAAAGAAATTAAAACCATCTCTATTGGTTCAGCTACCGCTAATGGTAAAAAACTTCTTGATATTGTTAAAAGCCTTAAAGAATCAAAAGAAGATGATATTACACTTGAAACCATCAATGATTACCTTTACATAAAGCAAAATAGTTCTAAATATAAACTTCCTATGCTGAATCCTAATGATTTTCCTGAATTTCCACACATTGATTCAAAACCAAAATTTGAAATAAATAATACAACCTTAGTAAAGGCTATCAAAAAAATAGCACCGGCAATTGACACCAACAATCCTAAATTTGAACTCAATGGTTCACTCATTGATATAAAAAATAACACCATAAACTTAGTAGCAACAGATACTAAACGTTTAGCCATTGTAAAAATTGAACAAGAAAGTGATCACAATTTTTCATTGATTATCCCTAAAAAAGCTATCAGCGAAATCCAAAAACTCTTTTTTGACCAAATTGAGATACACTATGATGAAAATACATTAATGGCATCTTCATCACAATTTACTTTCTTTACAAAACTTATTAATGGTAAATTTCCTGATTATGAACGTATTATTCCAAAAAATAAAAATTTTAGAATTCAATTAAACCGTGAATCAATGATTGATGCGATTAAACAAATTTCAATTATTTCATCAGAAATCAAAATTACTTTTAAACCTGAAAAAGTTGTCTTTGAAAGTTTAAATGATGACAACATTGAAGCTAAAACAGAAATAGAATTTAAAACAGGTCTTGAAAATGATATTTTTTTAGCGGTGAATAGTCGTTATATTTTAGATTTTTTATCTAATATTGAAAACAGTCACTTTACCCTAGGTTTTAACGATAGTGGATTGCCATTTACCCTTGAACATGACAATTTTACAACCATCGTTATGCCTATTATGATTTAAAACACACAGTGGAGAAACTATGAGCAGTTATGGTGCAGATAATATTAAAGTTTTAAAAGGTTTAGAAGCCGTTAGAAAACGACCTGGTATGTATATTGGAGATACTAACGTTAATGGTCTTCATCATCTTATTTATGAAGTTGTGGACAACTCTATTGATGAATCCATGGCAGGATACTGTGATTTAATTAAAGTTGAACTTACACGTGAAGGTTCATGTATTGTGACCGATAATGGTCGTGGTATTCCTGTAGGTTGGCATGAAGGTGAAAATATGTCAGCTGCAACAGTTGTTTTAACGGTTCTTCATGCGGGTGGAAAGTTTGATAAAGATACTTATAAAGTCAGTGGTGGTTTGCATGGTGTGGGTGTTTCCGTTGTAAATGCACTTTCATCCAAGCTTGTTGCAACGATTAAGCGAGAAGGAAATGAACATCGTCAAGAATTTGCGCAAGGGATTCCTCAAACACCTCTTGATGTGGTTAAAACAACCAATCGCACAGGAACTACCATAGAATTTTGGCCAGACGCCACAATTTTTGAAACCACAGAATTTCAATTTGAAATTCTAGCAACACGCTTTAGAGAACTTGCGTATCTGAATCCAAAAATAACGATTGAACTCAAAGATCAAAGAGATGGTCGTGCTGAAACGTATCACTTTGAAGGTGGTATTAAACAATTTGTACTTGATTTAAATAAAAAAGAAAAAGTAGCAGAAGCAGTTCATTATACGGCCAGCGTTGAAGATGTAGAAGTAGACGTTGCCATGATGTACAACTCAACCTACAGTGAAATTTTTTACTCGTTTGTTAATAATATCAAAACCATTGACGGTGGGACGCATGAAAGTGGATTTCGTGCGGGACTCACACGTGCTATTACAAACTATATCTCTTTAAATGCAGGTGCACGTGAAAAAGATGCCAAAATAACCGGCGATGATGTTCGTGAAGGTTTAATTGCTATCGTTTCTGTTAAAGTTCCTGAGCCTCAATTTGAAGGACAAACTAAAGGAAAGCTAGGAAGCTCTTATGTGAAGCCAATCGTTCAAAAATTAGTGTATGAACAACTGGTGAAATACTTTGAAGAAAATCCTATTGAAGCTAAAGCCATTATGAATAAAGCCTTAGCGGCAGCAAGAGGTCGTGAAGCGGCTAAAAATGCAAGAGATTTAACCCGTAGAAAAGATGCCATGAGCATTGGAACACTGCCTGGTAAACTTGCTGATTGTCAAAGTAAAGATCCTGCTATTTGTGAACTCTATCTGGTAGAGGGCGATAGTGCGGGTGGTTCTGCAAAACAAGGACGTGACAGGGTTTTCCAAGCCATTTTACCTCTTAAAGGTAAAATTTTGAACGTTGAAAAAAGTCGTTTAGATAAAATTTTAAAATCGGATGAAATTAAAAATATGATTACAGCCCTTGGATGTGGCATTGGTGAAGAGTTTAACGAAGAAAAACTGCGTTACCATAAACTTATCATTATGACCGATGCGGACGTCGATGGAAGTCATATTCAAACACTTTTATTGACCTTCCTTTTCCGTTTTTTACGCCCTGTTGTGGACAATGGATACGTTTATTTGGCTCAGCCTCCACTTTATCGTTATAAAAAAGGTAAGAAAGAGATTTATCTGAAAGATGATAATGAAATGAATACCTTTTTAATTGAATCGGGAATGGAAAATATTGATATTGAAGGAGTTGGAACGCCTGATTTGATTGATTATTTTAAAATTATTGCGGCGTATCGTGGCATTTTAAAAGAGCTTGAAAAACGATTTTCGATGATTGAAGTGATTCGTTATTTAATTGAAAATCCTGATTTGATTGCTTTACCATCTAATGAACTTTTTAATGCTATCCAAAACTATGTGCAAAAATTAGGATATAACATACTCAACCACTATGTTAATGAAGAGAGTATTCATCTCTTTATTCAAACTAACGATGGGCTTGAAGAACTTCTTTTAGATGATAGTTTCTATACAAATCCACTGTATGAAGAGGCACGTTATATTTATACTAAAATTGTAGAGCGTGATTTTGATGTTTTTGATGGACGTGATCCTATTGATGTATTGGATGAAATTGAAAAAAATGCTAAAAAAGGTGCTTATATTCAGCGCTACAAAGGTTTGGGTGAGATGAATCCTGAACAATTGTGGGAAACAACCATGAATCCTGAAAATAGACGATTATTGCAAGTTAAAGTCGATGATGCAGAAGCTGCTAGTGATACCTTTACCCTCTTTATGGGCGATGAAGTTGAACCTCGCCGTCAATACATTCAAGACCATGCCAAAGATGTAAAACACTTGGACGTTTAATGCTCTATTCTGAAAAAAAGGAGAGAGAAAATCGATTTGTCATTGCGTTGAAAATCGTTTTTCCTTTTCTTTTTTTAGTAGCTATTTTTTTTTATTTCTACCGATTTTTTCCTCAAAATAGCTTAACATTTGCTCTTTTAACAATTCTTATACCCATTTATGTTTATTACATTGTTTATCTTATTTACAATGGATTTAGTACCAGTGTCATTGATCCTATTACCAAAGCATTTACACGCCATAAGATAGGTGCGATGATTCAATCTTTGAAAGATAAAAAAAACCATACAATTGTTCTTTTACATGTAGAAAATATTGTGGATATTAATCAACGTTATGGCTATATCAATGGTGATAAGGTTTTAAGAGGGTTCACAAAGCGTTTAGACACATTTTTGAGTCATCATAGTTTTAAAAATATTCCTATTGGAAGGTGTGGTGGTGGAAATTTTCTTTTGATGATTAAGCATCCTCAAAAAGAGTTAAAACATATTTTTATGCAACTCAGTAAAGAAATTAAAAACAGTGGTATTTATAATATTGAAGTCAAATTAGAGTGTGTTATGATAAGTGCAGACTATGATGAAGATGTTAAAAATAGCATTGAACATCTTTTTATATTGCTTGAACAAAAGAAAAAAAATGAAGAAGAGCCACTTGATATAAAACCCAATGAGTATCATGCCATTGTCAAAGAAGCTATTAAAAAAAATGATATTATTTTTAAATACCAACCCTCTTTAAATATTCAAACCCAAAGTATCGAAATCTTTGAAGTTCTTCCAAAAATAAAAAATGCCAAACACGGTACGCTTTCAAAAAGTCAAATTGAGAGAATCGTAAATTTTGGAGGGTATGAAAAAGAGTTTGAGGAAAAAAGTGTTGCTCTTTTGCTTGATGAAATTTTTCCTTATCTTTCAGAGGGGAAAATGCTGAGCCTTGATATTTCTCCAGTCACATTGAGAAATAATCACTTCAAATCCTATATTACAACCCTTTTTCGTGAAAAAAAAGTCAATCCACATTTTTTTATTCTTGAAATTTCAGAAAAAAATAGTTACGAAGATATGGCGCGTTTTCGCGAAATACTCCTTAGCTATAAAGAAAGTGGTTTTCAAATAGCCTTAGGAAATTTCGGAGGCAATAACTGCGGATTTGAATACTTGAAGCATTTACCCATTGATTTGGTAAAATTTGATATTGAATTTACCAAAAAACTAGGTGAAGCAAAATATGCTCAAGTTTTTCAGAGTTATCTTAACATTGCTCACGATTTAGGTGTAAAGACAATGGTGAAATTTGTCGATAAAGAAGCTCTTTTTGAAAAAATAAAAACATTTAATCCTGATTATATTCAAGGATTTTACATTTCAAAACCAAAAAAAATAGGAGAATTAGATGAAATACGGTGAACAAATTATTAAAGCATTTGACGTTGAAAAAGATTTGGAAATTTGGCCCAATCAACACAAAAAAAATTATGTGATTAAATTGACATTACCAGAGTTTTGTTGTTTGTGTCCGCGCAGTGGGTATCCTGATTTTGCGACAATTTATATTGATTATATTCCGGATGAACTCGTTGTAGAACTTAAAGCCATTAAACTCTATATCAACAGTTTTATGAACCGCAATATTAGCCATGAAAACTCTGCCAATGAAATTTACGACCTTTTAGATACCAAGCTTAAGCCAAAATGGCTCAAAGTGGTGGCAGACTTCAATCCACGAGGGAATGTGCACACAGTGATTGAAATTGACTCAAAACTTGTTAGAAATGAAACTCCATGTTAAATCCAAAACTTATTGAGCAGTTTTTTGGAGCTGCTTCTATTCAACGTTGGAATGACTATCCACGTATGGTGGAGCTTGTAGAGCTTGATAAACAGGCACACAAGTTTATCATCGCCTATTTTATTGCCAAAATGGAGCCTAAAGAGAGTATTGATATGCGCTCATTGATTGAAGCGGGCATTTTTGAATTTTTACGCCGTGTGGTGGTAACCGACATTCGCCCTGATGTGTTTCGCAAAGCGCTTCAAAAAAAAGAAAAAGAGATCAATACATGGGTACTTTCACAACTCTATGATTCACTCAGTGACATTGAAGATGGGGCGTTTTATGAGCGTTTTAAAAATTACCTGAGCGATAGTTCTATGTATAAAAAAGAGCGATTTATCCTCAAAGCGGCTTCGTATATGGCAACACGTTGGGAGTTTTCCATCGTCTATCAAACGAGTCAATTTTTAAACAACATTGACCGTGTGAAAGAAGCTGTGGAAGAGGAAATCGAAGATTATTACGAACTCATTAGTGTACGCAAAATGGCGATGAATAAAAAAATCTCCAAAATCATCGACCTAAGTGGCAGACTTCGTTTTCAAAAGCGCTGGGCACAAACACCACGCATCCCTGAAACCTCAGTGTTAGGACATATGCTGATTGTGGCGATTTTAGGCTATTTTTACTCTCTCTCCATCAAAGCATGTGATGGGCGACTGGTCAATAACTTCTTTTGCGCCCTCTTTCATGATTTTCCAGAAGCTCTCACACGTGACATCATCTCCCCTGTTAAGTATTCGGTGAGTGGCTTGGATGATATTATCAGTGAGTTTGAAATCAAAATGATTGAAGAAGAGATACTGCCCTACCTTCCTGAGGGACTTGTTAAAGAGTTTAAGTATTTGCTTGGACTTTATGGGGATAACCAAAAAAATGAGTTTTTAAACCGCATTAATGAGAATGAAATCACTCCAGTGGAAGATGTATCGGCTTATAATGAAGATAGATTTAATGCCATTGATGGAAAAGCCCTTAAAAATTGCGATAATTTAGCGGCATTTATCGAGGCAACGCTTTCGATATCGCATGGCGTGAAGTCTAAAGAGCTTATTCAAGGTAAAGAGCATATTCGTGGTAAGTTAAAAGAAAAAGGGAAGATGGGTAGTGCTGATTTTTATGAGTTGGCGTTGGAGATTGAAAATTATTTTGGAGTATAAAACCCTCCTCCAGATGACTGCGGCACACACCTAAAAAAAGTGCTCTGCTGTGTTCCCACCCTGAAGCGATGCTCTTAGCAAGCGTTGCACAGGTCTAGAAGAAGGCGAAGCGTATTTTACCCAAAAATTCTTAAAGAAGAGACAAATGGTTAATCCTAAAATTGAAGAGAGTTGGAAAATGGTGTTAAAAGAGGAGTTTCAAAAGCTCTATTTTGAAACACTCAAAACGTTTTTAGTCGAAGAAAAAAAATCGCATACGATTTATCCTAGTGGAGCCAATATCTTTGCGGCATTTGAGCATACGCCGTTTGAAAACGTTGAAGTAGTCATTTTGGGGCAAGACCCTTATCATGGAGTGGGACAAGCGCATGGGCTTTCGTTTTCAGTACAAGATGGTGTGCCTCACCCTCCTTCGTTACAAAATATTTTTAAAGAACTTAAAGACGATTTAGGGTGTAACATTCCAAAAAGTGGCAACTTAACCGCATGGGCAAAGCAAGGGGTCTTTTTACTCAACACGGTTTTAACGGTACGTGCAAGTGAGGCCAATTCACACCGCAATCAGGGTTGGGAAAACTTTACCGATGCTGTGATTAAGACGTTAAGCACTCAAAAAGAACATCTGGTTTTCATTCTTTGGGGAAGTCCTGCGGGAGCAAAAGCAAGTCTCATTGATGGCAAAAAGCATCTCATTTTGCGTGCACCTCACCCCTCACCTCTTTCTTCTTATCGTGGTTTTTTTGGTTCAAAGCCATTTTCAAAAAGTAATGACTACCTTGTTGCTAAAGGTAAGAAACCCATTGATTGGTGCTTGGCTTGAATGTAAAAGAGGCAATTTATGCGTGGTATCAAAAAAATGGTCGCCATGATCTACCTTGGCGACAAACGCAGGACGCTTATAAAATCTACCTTAGTGAAATTATGCTTCAGCAAACGCAAGTTAAAACCGTCTTGGAGCGTTTTTACTTCCCTTTTCTGAAACGTTTTCCAACTTTAAAAAGTGTTGCTGAGGCTCCTTTGGATGATGTGCTCAAGATGTGGGAGGGTTTAGGCTACTACACGAGGGCTAAAAATTTGCACCATACGGCTTTTACATGTAAAGGTGTTTTACCCACGCGTCCTGAAGAGCTAGGTGGACTAAAGGGCATTGGAAAAAGTACCGCACATGCGATTTGTGCCTTTGCCTACCATCAAGCGCTTCCGATTTTGGATGCCAATGTGAAACGTGTGTTGTGTCGCTACTTTGCAATAAGTATAAAAGATGAAAAAGTGCTGTGGAAAAGAGCGTGGGAGCTTTTACATGTAAAACACCCTTATGAGCATAACCAAGCGATGATGGATATTGGCGCGCTTATTTGTACACCCAAAAACCCGCAGTGTGAAGCGTGTCCTTTGAGCTTTACATGTAAAGGTAAAAGAACCCCTCAAGATTATCCAAAGCCCCTTAAAAAAGCTAAAGTTCCTATCAAAAAACGCTTTGCTCTGGTGATTGAGCGTGAGGGAAAACTAGGGCTGATTCAGCGTCAAGAGAAACTTCTTCATGGGCTTTGGGGATTTGTGCAAGTGGATGAAAAACCAGAAAATACCCAGAGTTTAGGGCATGTGACACACACGTACAGCCACTTCAAACTTGAGCTTGACGTGGTGAAATGCGATTTACATGTAAAAGTGGATGGCTATTTTTCACAAGAACACATCTCTAGGTTAGCACTCTCCAGTGTGGATAAAAAAGTCTTACACCTCTTTGTGATGGTGCGTGATAAACCCTCTGCTTCCAAAAAGTAAAAGAGCGGTTCCTGAGAGACTTACCAAGAGCATCACAGCTGTGATGGGAAAGAGTGTACCATCATGCAAAGAGCTAGCGATAAATCCCATAAGTGCTCCCGTACTGTACTGTAAAACACCCACGATAGCATTGGCAGACGCGCTAATGGTAGGGAAAAACTCCAGTGTCAAAGAAAGTGCGTTCGAGTAGATAAATCCTAACATCCCAACATAAAGCCCCATAAAAGGGAAGAAAAGTGCGATACTGGCTTCTTTATGAAGCATAAAGAGTATCACACCAAAGCTTGTTTGCATGAGCATCCCAAAACGCAATAAAACCAAAGGCTCGTAACGCTTGACCAGTGACGCATTGAGTCTACCAAAAAGCATCATCATCAAAACATTGGCTCCAAAAAAGAGGGCAAACCACGAAGGAGTTACTTTAAAATGCTCCATATAGATAAACGATGAGGAGGTGATAAACGTGTACATACCAGAGGTGCATAAAATAAGAGAGATGACAAACAGCATCGCTTGTTTATGCGTGATAACACTCAGATAATTTTTCAAAGGAGTAATACGTTTTTTCTCATGCGTTGTAGCCGTAAAACGCGTAAGATAAAATCCCAAAGCAACACAGGCATAGATACCTAAAACAATAAAAATAACCTTCCATTCAAAAAACTTCAAAATAAGCGAGCCAATGCCTGGTGCAATGAGTGGCGCCATAAGCATCACCATGCTGATAAGCGAGAAGATACGCGCACCTTCTTTTCCACTAAAACGGTCACGTACGGTTGCAGAAACATTGACTGTAGCGATGCCTCCACCAAAAGACTGGATGGCACGCAACATCCAAAAAGTCTGAATATCATCCGTTATTGCCAGTAAAAAACTGCTGATGCCAAAAAGGATAAGACCAAAACTGACCATTGGGCGTCTTCCGTACGCATCTGAGATAGGTCCTCCAAAAAGCTGACCCATCGCCATACCAAAAAAATAGAGGCTTAAACTAAATTCGACTTGAGCAATGGTTGTTTGTAAATTACTCGCTATCAAAGGAAGTGCGGGTAAGTACATATCGATTGCCAGTGGTGTAATGGCAGAAAGTGATGCAAGGGTTAAGACAATTTGACGTTCAGTGAGTGATGACATAAAACATTCTTTCAGAGTTTGGATAGGTGTATTATAAAGTAATAGATTAAATCCACCGTTAATTAGATGGCTATTTTTGATACACACAAAAAATATAAGCAAAAATGAATGATTGTTTAATGTATTTTTAAGATTTAAAGACCTACAATCATTCAAATGTAATATGTGATAAAATATTAAATATTAAGGAGGTATTGGATGTCAAAGCAAATGATTGGGATGATGATTCCCCTTGCTGTGCTTTTTGTTCTTTGGTTTTTACCTGCTCCTCAAGGGTTAAGTGTCGATGCTTGGCACTTTTTAGCTATTTTTTTAGCCGTGATTGTAGGGCTTGTTATCGAGCCTATTCCTTCGGCATTGGTTGGTTTAGTGGGTGTTTCTGTGATTTCTTTGATAGGTTTGGCGGGAAAAACACCCGCAGCCAATGTAAAATGGGCACTTTCTGGTTTTTCAAACTCAATTATATGGTTGATTTTTGCAGCGTTTATGTTTGCGATGGGCTACCAAAAAACGGGTCTTGGTAAGCGTATCTCTCTTGTAATGATTAAATACATGGGAAAAAGCTCTCTAGGACTTGGCTATGCAGTTGCGTTTGCAGATTTGGTTTTAGCGCCATTTATGCCTTCCAACACAGCGCGCGGCGGAGGTACCATTTATCCTATTGCGATTAATATTCCGATTATTTTTGGCTCAACCCCAGAGCATGAACCACGTAAAATGGGTGCATACATTACATGGATTGCGATGACCGCAACGTGTGTGACCAGTTCGATGTTTTTAACAGCCTTAGCACCGAATCTTCTTGCGGTGGATTTGATTGCAAAAGGGGCAAACATCACTATCGAATGGGGAGCTTGGGCAAAGGTGATGGTTCCCTTGATGTTACCGCTTTTTTTAGTGACACCATTGTTGGTTTATTGGATTTATCCGCCCACACAAAAAAGTTCTCCAGAAGCACCCGCTTGGGCAACACAAGAGCTTCAAAAAATGGGAAAAATTAGCTTTAAAGAGATTTTGATGGCATCATTTGCTTTACTTGCATTGGTGCTTTGGATTTTTGGAAAAGAGCTTAAAGTGGATGCTACGATGGCGGCAATTTCTATTGTTGCGGTGATGGTTTTAACCCGTGTTATTTCATGGGATGATGTCATTGGTAATAAGCCCGCTTGGAATATTTTAGTATGGTTTGCAACCCTTGTTGCACTCGCTTCTGGTCTGAATGATGTGGGTGTTTTAAAGTGGATTGGTAAAGGGACAGAAAGTTATCTTTCAAGCCTTACACCTACACTGTTGATGATTTCGATGATTGTCTTTTTCTTTATATTGCACTACTTTTTTGCGAGTTTGACAGCACATACGACAGCACTACTTCCAATTTTTGTAGTAATTGCGGCAAAATTGATTGCGCCTGAACAGTTAATGACTTTTATGATTTTGTTAACCAGTACGATAGGGCTTATGGGTATTATCACACCGTATGGCACAGGTCCCTCACCAATTTGGTATGGTGCTGGGTATATTTCACAAGGACGCTGGTGGGCATTAGGAGCTATTTTTGCCCTTATTTTTATGTCAGTACTCATACTTGGGGTAGTGATTTTCGTCTAAATTTAGAGAAGGATAAGACAGATGTTTAAGCTCGATAAAAAAGAGATGATGATACAGACATTGGGGAAATTTGTGGATATGACATCCAAAGAGTTACCCGATGATGTGATGGCAAAGCTTACGGAGCTTCGCGCTAAAGAAGAAAAGCCTTTAGCCAAAGCAATTTATGATGTGATGTTTGAAAACATGGATAAAGCAAAGAAGCTTAGTCGTCCTACCTGTCAAGATACAGGGGTGATACAGTTTTTTGTAAGAACGGGTGCAAAGTTTCCTTACCTTGGAGAGTTACGAGCCATTTTGCGAGAAGCGACCATCCGTGCAACCAAGAGTGCTCCACTGCGTCTTAATGCCGTGGAAGTGTTTGACGAGGTCAATACAGGCACGAATGTGGGTACAG
>JAGOZL010000038.1 GCA_018058685.1 Sulfurospirillum sp. | reverse complement strand
TCGGGACTCCACCTGTTATAAGAGCATCTTATACATAACTGTAAAGTAATATTACTCAATAAAAATTATTAAGAATGTTGTATTCTCATTTTATCTGTGACATTTAAGAATTTTTTTAGCTTAAAAAGAAGAATTTTTTCGTCACATTTTGGCTTAAAATACCTATTTATCTCTATTTTTCTTTCAAAATAAGCACTTTTAAATAATTTTTTTTCTATACTCAACATCAATTCTAATGCTAATAATAGGGAGTGTTGAATGAAAAATGAATTTTGTACCTATCTTGACCATTCACCTGTCCTGTTTTTCAAATGGTCAAATGATCAGAATTGGCCTATCTTACATGTAAGTGAAAATATCAAAGAGTTTTTAGGATACGACGCTGATACCTTTCTCAAAGGCAACTTAGCTTATCAAGACATTATTCATCCTGATGATATTCAACAAATTACGAAAGAGATGAAGTACCACATCGAAGCGCTTTCTCCTGTTTTCACCCACACTCCTTATCGCTTGATTAAGGCAGATAATGAGCCCGTTTGGGTCGAAGACAAAACCTTTGTTAACCGTAATCTTTATGGTGAAATTGACTACTTTTTTGGTTATATCACCGACATTAGTAAGCTTAAACTCGCAGAAGAAGAGCGCTTAAAGTACCTTCATTCCATTGAAAATAGCAATAAAGAGCTCATTCGCACCATCAACAATCTTCAAGCCTATAAAAATGTGTTGGATGAAACCAATATCGTCTCGATGAGTGATTTGGAGGGTAATATCACCTATTGTAACGATGCATTTTTACAAACTTCGGGCTATACCAAAGATGAAATTATGGGGCAACCCCATAATATCTTACGCCACCCTGATACTCCTAAACGTGTTTTTCAAAACATGTGGGAGACCATCCAAAATAAAAAAATCTGGAAAGGTTTTTTGAAAAATAGACGAAAAGATGGCTCAGCTTTTTACGTCAATGTGACAATAGCCCCTTTGTTGGATGAAGATAAAAATATTGAGAAATACATCAGCGTCAGGCACAATATCACAGACCTCATTCAAAAAAGTGATGAGCTCAAGCTTCAAGCCATCACCGACCCACTCACCCAGCTTGGAAATCGTTTTAAACTTCTTTTGGACAAAGACAAGTTAGGTGCGCCGTGTCTGGCTATTTTTGATATTGCCAATTTCAATGAAATCAACGACTTTTATGGCTATTTTATCGGAGATAAACTCATTCAAGAACTGGGTGCAAATCTGGCTAAACTTGGAGATGAAAGTTATGGATTTTACCGAATGTATGCCGACCAATTTGCTGTTTTAGGCGATCAAAGTGTGCATGAAGCCTTTGAAGAAACGATGCGAAAATGGCATCTTTACTTAAGACAAACACCTTTACATGTAGGCGATGAAGAAGTCCATGTCAACTTGATGTGTGTTCTCTCTTTTGAATCCCCTGAATTGCTTCTCACAACAGCCGACCTCACTAAAAATCACGCCAAAATGACACACCTTGATTTTTGTGTGTATCATAAAAATATTGAACTAGCAAAAGAGTATGAGCGCAATATTTATTGGCAAAAGCGTCTTAAAATCGCTTTG
Source organism: Sulfurospirillum sp. (assembly GCA_018058685.1). Classification (GTDB taxonomy): domain Bacteria; phylum Campylobacterota; class Campylobacteria; order Campylobacterales; family Sulfurospirillaceae; genus Sulfurospirillum. The sequence continues at coordinate 12,405 of JAGOZL010000038.1, read as the reverse complement.
GAAAACGATGCTATTGTGCCCTATTTTCAGCCTATTATGAACACAAAAACCCGTGTGATTGAGAAGTATGAAGCCTTAGTGCGAATGGTCAGTGCTGATGAAGTCGTCTCTCCTTTTCAGTTCTTAGAAATCTCCAAAAAAACCAATCAATACTCTCAAATCACCCAGACGATGATTGAAAAAAGCTTTGCACTTTTCACCCATAGCTCTTTAAAATGTTCCATTAACCTCACCGTTGAAGATATCAAAAACCGCTATACGATGGATTTTTTATGGAATGCCCTAGAGCGTTACCAAATGCAAGGAAAAGTTATTTTAGAGATTGTTGAATCAGAAGGCATCGAAAACTTTAAAGGAATGGAGCCTTTTTTAGAGCGCATGAAACACTACGACTGTCACCTCTCCATTGATGACTTTGGGACAGGTTATTCTAATTTTAACTATCTGATTAAATTACAAGCCCATACGATCAAAATTGATGGCTCTATGATTAAAGAAATCACCAATCCTAACTCTGGAGCAAGTGATGTTGTTAAGGCTATCGTGATGTTTGCTAAAGCACGAGGGATGAAAACGATTGCGGAATTTGTGGCTTCTGAGGCTATCTTTGATACTATTTGCGCTTTGGGTATTGATTATGCGCAAGGCTATTACATCGCACCCCCTTTGCCAAAAGAGAAATTAACACTCTAGCATTTTGCCTATGCGTTTAAAAATAAGTGTTTCAACGCATATGTGCTCGTGCCATCAAAGGAAAGCGTATTTCAAACAACGCACCACCTTTTGTGTTAGACGCTTTTATCACACCTAGATTTTGGCTGATGATACCATGCGCGATATTAAGCCCAATACCAATACCTGAACTCTCTTTCGTGCTCTCAAAAGGCTCAAAAATACGAGGCAATATCTTGGCATCAATACCCCCAGCATTATCCCAAAAAGAGACACACGCCTCATCCTCATCTACCCAGACATTTACATGTAATGTCCGCTCATGAAAAGCTTCTAGTTTCACTAAAGCATCCAAAGCGTTATTTAAAATAATAATCCACACCTGCTCAATGCGTTGTTTTTGCCCTATCACCATCACTTTAAACTCATCTTTTGCCATCCCCATATGAAAAGGTTTGCCATTGATTAACACTTGAACAATCTGCTTAGCTCTGTTGTGTGAAAGAATGAGTGCGGAGAGAATTGTTTCGTATAGGTTTACATTTTCTTGTTTTTCCGTACTCTTTTGAGAGGCTTCTCGCATCGTTTTGATGATGCTCTCAATACGCTCTAAACCTTCTTGAATCACCTGTCCATCATGCAACATTCCCTCTTTTGCCTTTGCAGGGGCAAAGCGAGCGATATCTTCTAAAAGCATCTCAAAGTTTCCTTTGACATAGGTGAGTGGCGTGTTGATTTCGTGTGTGATACCCGCAGCCATCTGGCCAATGGAGCTAAATTTGGCATTACGTATCATCTCTTCTTGATGGAGCGCTTGAATGGAAAGGTTGCGCGCGACTTCCTCTTCGATGCGTCGTTGTAAATACTGTTCTTGCTTCTCTTTTTCAGTGACATCGATGATGACACCTACGAAACCATCAAACTCCTCTTCACGTAAAATACGTTTTTTATGAATTTCAAGAGTGATTTCTTTTTTTTCTGTGTATGATTCGATATTGATTTTATAGGTTTGATAAGGAATAGTAAGCATCTCTTCATCTTTTTGGTGATAGATCGCTGCCAAAGATTCAGAGAAAAGGTCAAAGACCGTTTTACCAAGCATACGACTTTTACTCAATCCACAAAAAGAACACATCGCCGTGTTACATCCTATGTAGCGAAACTGCTTGTCTTTGATAAAAATAGGCAAAGGAATCACATCTAAAATTTCTTGAAGCTCCTCAAACTGTTTTTGCAATTTGACATTGAGGTTGCGAATGGTCGCACGAGAATAAACACGCAACGAGATATCCCGAATACTCCAAATACTAAACTGTTCTCCATTGTCCTCATAATTTCGCCCAAAAAGCTCTGCCCAAAAAGAAATTTCACTCTTTTTTTTCAGACGCACTTCTAAGCCACTGATACTTTTAGAAGCGTACACATTCTCAGCATGCCACACCTCATAAAACGCAGACGAGGTAAAGAGCACACTTACATGTAAAGAGAGAATCTCTTCTTTACTGTATCCTAAAAGCCCCTCAAAAGTCTCGTTGACATCTACGATACACTGATGTGCATCCAAAACCACATAGCTTAAATCGGAATTGTTAAAATAGACACGTGAACGCTCTTTTATCCATCGATTTTCTTCACGTAGCTCTTCAAGAGATGCTCTTAAATGCGCTATCTCTTCTTCCATGGACAGCATCCGTTTACTTTACAATTTCGTAAATTTTTTCTTCTAAGGACTTCATCGAGAAAAAAGGCTTCATAACATAGTGAATAGCTCCTTCTCGATGTGAATTAAGCACTTTATCCAGCGTTGAATACGCTGTCATCATAATCACTTTAAGTTTAGGGTATTTTGTTCGGAGCTCTTTTAACACATCTAAACCATTCATCTGTGGCATCATGATATCCAATAGAACGACATCGTACCTATCGCTAATCGTAGAGAGCGCATTTAAAGGATTTGTAAAAGATGTCACCTCAAAGTTTCCCCCACGCTTTAAAAACTTTTCAATCATCTCTAAAATATCTTGTTCGTCATCGACAATAGCGACTTTAATAGGATTTGAACTCACTTTTTCTCTCCTTTACGGTCAAACAAATGCTCTTTTGCACGTAACATGGTAGCGGTAGCTTTTTCTTCCACCATGCCATCCAACGCAGCAAATACCTCTTCACTGGCTTTTTCAATCTCTTGTACCATCGCCTCAATCTCTTCTTTCGAGCACGTCGCTTTACCGCTACCACACTCTGCCACAAGACGATTGGCTTTTTCGTGCACCGTTGCGTGAGGTTTTTCAAGTTTACCATACGCCGTTGTGCCAAAAAACTCTATTTTCCCAATCCCTTTTTCATACCATTGTCCCAAACGACACTCATGGTGAGAGAGTGATTTGAAGCTGTTTTCTTCTCCAAAAATAAGGGCATACATATTGTTTTTATAAATCACATGGTCGATTTTTGCAAGGCTCGCAAAAATTTTATCACTCAAATACTCCACTTCAAACACCGACCGCGAAGCATTTTTTTCAAATGAAATAATTTTAGATTGTAACGCGTCGGTCGAAGTTTTTGTTGCATAGGCTATCGTACTTACTTTTTCGGTACTTTGTTCACTTTGAGAGGATTCTTGTTGCATGGTTTGTACCACCATAGCTATCTCTTTGGTTGCTTTTTGGGTACGTTCTGCTAAGTTACGAACCTCATCGGCAACAACCGCAAAGCCTCGCCCATGTTCTCCTGCACGTGCAGCCTCAATAGCGGCATTGAGCGCTAAAAGATTGGTCTGGTCCGCGATGTCTTCAATAAGTTGTACTACTTGTGAAATTTCTTTGGAGCGACCAAGTAAAGAGCGTGCATTGTGTAAAACATCTTCCATTAAAACACTCAATTGTTCCATCGCTTTTGACGAGTCATTGACCAATAATAATCCTTCGCGTGATTCATTGGAGATATGCGTAGACTCTTCTTTCATCAGTTTTAAGTCACTCAGCATTTGAGAAAAGGTTTCTTGAGAGTTTTTTAAAGCGGTAGCAATCGATTTTTGATGAAACGAGAGGATGCGACTCTCTTTGGCATTACGAACATCCACTTTGATGATACTGTAAGCGGTCAAATCATCATTTAAACGCTTACTTTTGAGTGTGCCACTACACCCTTCCATCGTGATAACTTCAAGGTCTGGTTTGAGCATTTTTCCTAAAAGTTCAGGGGATTTAATGGTCTCTTTGGCTTTGTCATTTTGCATGACAATGCTCCCTTTCGCATCCACAACCACGATCATCTCTTCTTGCGAAAAGCGTAAAAGTGTTTGCAAAAGTTCATTCTCAGCTTTTAACGAAGCGACCTCTTCTCGCAATATGCCTAGTGCCTCAGGCTCTTTCTTTTGGAAAAACATCGTATGTAGTAACCTTTCTCATATAATATGTGTATTATTATATCTTGTCCAAATAACATTTTAATTACTTTTTAATAAATAGCCAGTAAAAAAAGACCAAAGAGGATACGGTAAATTCCAAACGTCACAAAGGTAAATCTCTCTAAAAATTTCAAGAAAAGTTTTATCGTCAGATACGCCACTAAAAATGATACCACAAAACCCACACCCAACACAACTAAGTTTTCACTTGTAAATTCGTGGTAGTGCTTTACGATGTCATACCCTGTGGTCGCACACATTACTGGAAATGCCAATAAAAACGAAAACTCCGCACTGGCTTTTCGTGTAAGTCCCACAAACATCGCTCCGATGATGGTCGCCCCTGCTCTGCTTGTACCTGGAATCAAAGCAAAAACCTGTGCAATACCAATCCAAAGTGCTTGCCTATAGCTTACCTTTTCGACATCATCGATAAAATGCTCTTGAGGCTTATAGTACTTTTCGGCGATTAAAAAGATAACACCCCCAACAATAAACATCACTGCCACAATATCCACGCTAAAAAGCGCTTTAATCTGCTTCGCAAACAAAAATCCTACCGCCCCGATAGGGAAAAATGCCACCGCTAATTTTGTCCAAAGGTCTATCTTTTTAGGTGAAAATTTCTCTTTATAGACTAAAACGACCGCTAAAATCGCCGCAAACTGAATGATAATCTCATACGCTTTGGTCACATTATCTTGCTTCAACCCAAGCCAATCTCCCACCACAATCATATGCCCCGTTGAAGAAATAGGCAAAAACTCGGTAAAACCCTCGACAATTCCCATGATAATAGACTGAAAAATATCCACAAAAAATCCTACATGTAAAGATAAAAATGAGATTTTAGCATAACTTTACATGTAAAGAAAAAGTTAGCCGTGTTGTTGCAATAATCCGCTTGTGAGGTTGCTTGTCAGCGACTTGATGTAGTTTTTGTAGAGTTTTTTATTCAGTTGTTCTGAGCTTGGGGCGGTATCTTCTTCGCTTTTTTCCATCTCTTGCACTAACGTATCGACGAGGTCATTTTTTGTGTCACTGGTTGTTGTCTTGGCTTCACTTGTGGGATTGGCTTCTTTTTGCAACATCGCGTAGATTTCACTTAAATACTCTGAGAACCTTCCAAGACCCGCTGATAAAGCACCATTTGAGGCATAAATATCTTTGAATTTATTTAACACATTATTGACTGATTCAAGGTCATAAGTAAAAACATCATTCTTACTGGTTGCCACACCATCGCCGTACTCAACGTCACCTGAATAATTGTATTTGATGATTCCCAAAACACCTTTAAGAATGTTCTCATCTGTTCCCTCATCGAGCATTTTATCGGAGGTTCGACTCACGGATTCTTTGAGTGTAGAAGAAGCACTTTCAGGCAAGATAACAACGCCTATACCCCCACCGTTTGCTTCATACTCTTTTAGCTCTGGGATACTGGCAATCACTTTTTCAAGGTAATCATGCAAACTTGAATCATAAGGCTTATCGCTAATGGTACCCGAAGCTTCCGCTTCACGATCCTCAAGCACTTGATTGGCATATTTGTCATTTTGAATATAAAGCCAATAACCCACACCACTTTCATGCACGTACATTTTTGCCTCCTCATCCTTTGAAAAATCAAAGCAAAAACTATTCCAAAAAGGGGTACAATAATGCTTTACATGTAAAGGAAAAATCATGCTTTTAGACTTCTCACAGCTCAATGAAAATGACATCTACAAACTCATCTCTAACACCGTGACACCCCGTCCCATTGCGTGGATAAGTACCGAACACGATGGCATCACCAATCTTGCGCCTTTTAGCTACTTTATTCCCCTCTCGTCAAAGCCTCCCATGCTCATCGTCTCCATCGGTGGCAAAGAAGATGGCTCACCCAAAGACACCCGTGCCAATCTTATGAAAAATGGCATTGCTACGATTAGCTTTGTCGATGTTGCACTCAAAGAGTTCATGGTGCAAAGTGCGCAAGAACTTCCCAAAACACAGAGCGAATTTGAAACCTTTCACATTCCACAACAAAAGATTTTGGAAGATTTTCCTCCCATGGTCGAGGGCACAAAAGCCGCTTTGTTTTGCACCTTTGTCAAAACCATTGAACTGGAAAACAGTCGTTTTGATCCATGCGTCTTGCGTATAGAACACGCCTATTACGCCGATGACATCATCGACACGGCTTTACATGTAAAGCTTAACAACGTAGGACGTGTGGGGTCAAAATTTTTGATAAACGGAGAAATTGTCTCCTAATTTGGTCAAAAACTTTTTACCTCTTTTTAATCTTTGGTAGTTTACAATACCCCAAATGCTGTTGGTCTAAGGCTTAGACATACATGAAGTAGCACTGCTTTTTCTGCTCATCTTCTTTACATGTAAAAACAACACAGCACACATTTTCATACAAGGAAACAGAATGGGTGTTGAACTCCATAAAGATTTATTAGGAAGTATTGGTGTGGACGTCGAGCGTCACGCAAAGATGATGGGTATGGGCTTGGAGGCGTATAAAACGCAGTTTATGAGCCAACCTAACCGCCCTCGTGCGATGGCGTATTTTGACTGGTTTATGAGTGAGATTCAAGCGCAGCGTATCGCTGAGATTAACGCGCTTCGTGCACAAAAAAAGCCTGCTGTGGGTACGTTTTGTATCTTCGTTCCTGAAGAGATCGTCGTAGGAGCTGGTGGAGCCTGTTATGGACTGTGTGGTGGTTCAAACGCAACCATCGCTGATGCGGAAACAGAACTTCCTCGCAACATCTGTCCACTGATTAAATCCGCACATGGCTTCAAATTGCAACGCACCTGTGCCTACACGCAATCCTCAGATTTTATCTACGGTGAAACCACCTGTGAAGCGAAGAAAAAGACATGGGAGATTTTGAACAAACACCATCCTGTGCATGTGATGAACATTCCCCATATGAAGCGTGAGAAAGACCTCAAAATGTGGACTGAAGAGATTAAAGAGTTTAAAGAACACATTGAAGAGGTCAGTGAGAAAAAACTCTCTTTAGAAGAGATGCTGCACGGTGTCAAAGTCATCAACGCCAAACGTGCCGCACTTCAACGCTTAGACGCACTTCGTGGAATGAACCCTGAAGTCATGCCTATTAGCGGAAAAGATGCGCTGTTTGTCACGCAAATGGGCTTTTTGGACGACCCGATTCGCTACACTGAAAAAGTCAACGAGCTTTGCGATGAATTAGAAGAGCGTATGAAAAATAGTGTAAGTGTTTTTCCCTCTAACACACCTCGCATCATGATTTTAGGCACACCCTTGGCTCCGCCAAACTGGAAAATCCACACCGCCGTTGAGAGCACGGGTGGGGCGATTATCAACGAAGAGAGCTGCATCGGGCATCGTTACTACAAAGACAGTGTGAACATTGAGGGTGTGACAAGTGAAGATGAACTCTATGGGCGTTTGATGGAGCGTTACTCGAAGATTGATTGTGCCTGTTTCACCCCTAACACGGGAAGAACGGAGAAAATCATTCAGATGTATAAAGAGCGCAAAGCCGATGGTGTCATCTACTACACCCTCTCTTTTTGCCACACGTACAATGTGGAAGCCCACCTAGTCACCGAATCACTCGCCAAAGAGAACATTCCATGTCTTGTCATCGAATCTGACTACTCGCCAGAAGATGCTGGACAGATTAAAACCCGTGTGGAAGCCTTTTTAGAGAGCATTAGCTTTAAACAAAAAGCGCAAGCCTTCGCTAACAAATAGATGTTTTGGGGTGTGGATATAGGCTCGACCTATACAAAAATCATCGGTATCGGAAGAGAGCGGGAGATTGTCGATTCGGCAGTCATCCCAACCATCTTCAATCAAGATGCCATCGTGGGCGAGTATTTGGCGGATAAAGAGGTCAAAATGCTCGTCGCCACGGGTTATGGGCGTTATATGTTAGAAGATTCTCACGGAGCACCCGTCATCAGTGAAATCAAAGCCCACGCCAAAGGGGCGTACTTTTTTGAGCCCAGTGTCGCTACGGTGATTGATTTGGGTGGACAAGATAGCAAAGTCATCAAAATGGGTGAGTATGGCAGTTTCACCGACTTTCGCATGAACGACAAATGTGCCGCAGGTACAGGGAAATTTCTCGAAATCGCCGCCAATCGTTTGGGCTTAGACATGCAAACCTTCGCCAATGCAGGCTTTGGCTACGACAAAGAACTCACCATCTCAAGCATGTGCGCCGTTTTTGCCGAGTCTGAAGTTATCTCGCTTATCGCAAAAAAAGAAAGCCTTGCGAACATCTGCTACGGCGTACACGAATCCATCGCCTCACGTTTGGCTTCCATGGCTAAAAAATTTGTCGTCAAAGAGAACGACTGCATCGTTTTCACGGGCGGAGGCGCTCTCAATCCGTTCTTGCACCATATACTAGAGCGCAAATTAGAGCGAACCATTCTCATCCCACAACACCCTCAACTTATGGGTGCAGTAGGTGCAGCATTGGCGGGGTTTGAGGTGGCGCAGTAGGTTTTACATGTAAAAATATTCTGACGGATATCAAAATCCGTCAGACAAAAGTGTGGTAGCTTATAAACTCTCTTTAAAGGTAATCGCCGTAACTTTGAGGTTATCAAGCGTAATCAACGTAATATTTCCCTCTTTTTTTGGAAAATATGCCAATGCCTCTTTCTCTTCAATAAGCCCCACAGGATAGGTGTAGTTTTTGAACTTTGGCAACATAAACATGCTCATCACCATACCAGGGACACTTGTAACATCCATAAAATAAAGCGCTTTTTGCTCGGCAAGGTAATTAGGGTTTGCGTCCAAAAAAGTCTTGACTTGCGCACCTTGGTCTTTCGTGAACGCCACGATGATTTGCTTGGTCTCAGTACTTACGGTGAGGTTTTTTTCAAATTGGTCTTTTATGCTGATGGCTTTGATGTTTTCACCCTCATTTAAAGTTTGCGCAAAGAGCCCAAAGGGTAAAAAGAGCATAAAGGCAGTGAAGATATATTTCATGATTTTCCTTCTCAAATAATATTTTGGTGCGCATTCTACCCTTTTTCGGTAAACAATTTCTTTTTTTCGTCTCTAAAAAATAAGCATTTGAGACTAATTCCCTTGCAATATCCAAACTTTCAACAAAGCATGGTATACTTTTTCAACACACTTCTGTGATAAAATATCAAGGATTTGCTATGAAAATCGCTGTGATTTCACCTCTTTTTTCCCGCTCAAACGAGCTTGTCACAACCCTTCGTTCACACTTCCCCGACACCACAATCAACGCGGACAATACCTTAAAAACCAAAGAAGATATCATCGCTTATCTGCAAGAGATGGATGGGGCGATTGTGGGAAGAGAAGAGATAGACGATGAGATTTTACAAGCATGTCCCAAACTCAAAATCCTCTCGCGTTATGGCGTAGGACTTGACAACGTCGATGTGGAAGCGCTCAAAAAACGCAACATCCACTTAGGCTGGACGGGCGGAACGAACTGCAATTCAGTCGCTGAAATCACCCTTTATTTTATGCTCTCTTTGATGCGCAACACCTACACAACCGCAACGCTTCTTAAACAGCACACATGGAAAGTCAACGGAGGAAGTGAGCTTACGGGAAAGACCATCGGTCTTTTTGGGTTTGGGCATATTGCCAAGCGTGTTGTTGAGCTGTTAAAACCTTTTTCATGCACGATTTTGGTCTGCAACCGCACGCAAGACGAAGCGGAAGCGAAGAGCTATGGCATCACTTTTGCTAGCAAAGAGCGCATCTTGGAAGTCGCCGATATCATCTCTATCCACCTGCCTCTCACACCACAGAGCAAAAATCTTTTCTCACGCGCTGAGTTTGAAGCGATGAAGTCCAGTGCGTTTATCATCAATACCGCACGTGGAGGCATCATCGACGAAGAAGCCCTCAAAGTCGCACTCAAAACAGGTCAAATCGCAGGAGCAGGACTTGAAGCTTTTGCTCAAGAACCCGTACAAGACTGGGAGCTCATCGACCTTCCCAATCTCATGTGCCTCCCACACGTTGGAGGCAATTCCAAAGAGAGCATTTTAGCGATGGGATACGCCAGCATCGCGCATCTCAAAGAATTTTTCAAGGTGTAGTGCTTTTACATGTAACGCCTAAATCTCTTTGAGACTTAGGCTCACTTTGCCTTTTTCTTTGTCCACTTCAAGCACTCGAATGCGGGTTAACTGCTGGTTGATGCTTAAGACTTCCAAAGGATGAGCGATGCGTTTTTCGCTCATCTGCGAGATATGAATGAGCCCATCGTTTTTAAGCCCAATATCCACAAACGCCCCAAAATCCGCGATGTTACGCACCACACCAGAGACGATGGAGCCAACACTTAGTTCGCTAATATCCGTGAGGTCTGAACGAAACGCAATAGGAGGCAGTTCTTCTCGTGGGTCAAACCCTGGTTTTAAAAGCTCGTTGATGATGTCGCACAGCGTTGCCTCACCGATGCCTTGTTCTTTCGCTAAAGATATAATCTGCTCTTTACCAAGCGTTGCCAAATCGGGACGTGTTAAAAGCTTTTGCGCTATGGCATAACTCTCAGGATGCACGCCTGTGTTATCCAGCACACTTTTTCCCTCACGAATACGGAAAAATCCCGCACACTGCTCGTAAGCTTTTGCTCCTAACCCCTTAACTTTGAGCAATTCACTTTTACATGTAAACGCCCCTTTACTCTCACGATGCTCCACAATCGCTTTGGCGATTTTCGCACCCACACCTGCCACATAGGAAAGTAGCGAAATGGAAGCACTGTTAGGGTCAACGCCGATGCGATTGACCAAGTCTTCGGTCACTTCGTGGAGTTTTTTCTCTAACAATTTTTGGTCAACATCGTGTTGGTACTGCCCGATACCTAGCGATTTTGGGTCGATTTTCACCAGTGCTGCCATCGGGTCACGCAGACGTTGTGCGATGGAAATCGCTCCACGTATGGTGACATCAAGGTTTGGATACTCTTCTGAAGCGATTTTGGACGCTGAGTAGATGGAAGCGCCCGCTTCGGAAACCACTGTATAGGCAAGATTTAACCCCTCTTCACGGTTTATTCGTGCAAAAAACTCTTGACTCTCACGCGAACCCGTTCCATTGCCAATCGCCACAGCGGTAATGTGATACTTTTGAGTCAATGTTTTGATAACGTTAGCCGAAGCCTCATAGTCACTTTGCGGTGGGGTTGGGTAGATGACTGCATGTGTGACGTACGTACCATGCTCATCCACGACGGCGAGTTTGCACCCCGTGCGATACGCTGGGTCAACGCCTAAGATGACACGCTTGGTGACAGGCGGTGTGTTGAGCAGCTGTGAGAGGTTTTTCCCAAAGGTCGCAATCGCCCCAGTGTCGGCTTTTTCTTTGATAAGCCCATGAATTTCACGCTCAATGGAGGGAAACAAAAGACGCTTAAATCCATCCATATACGCTTCTAAAAGATACGTTTTAGAACTCTTCGCGTTTCTAGGAATGCGATACCGCTCTATCGCACTTTGCACACGCTCCATCTCGTAACTGATTTTTACATGTAACTCTTTTTCCGAAACTCCACGCATCATCGCAAGGTAACGGTGAGAAGGGATAGATGCGATGCGTTCACTCTTACCCGCAAGCTTGGCGTAAAGTCCATCAGGCTGTAACGTTTTAGAAGCTTTTATCTCAAACGAGGCGTAATCATGCAACTGAGCACGCCAATATTCACGCTCTTTGGCATCATCGCTGTAACGCTCCGCAATGATATCTTGCGCCCCAGCAATCGCCTCTTTGACACTTCCAATCTTCTCGTTCACAAAACTTTGCGCCTTTTTCTCAAACGCTTCAGCTTCAAGCTCGGCTTTTTCTAAACTATCTGCCAAAGGGGTGAGCCCTGACGCAATCGCCACAGCGGCACGGCTATTTTTCTTCTCTTTGTATGGACGGTAAATGTCTTCCACGGCTTGAAGCGTCTGCGCTTTTTCAACCGCACTTTTTATCTCAGGTGTTAGGGTCGCTTTCTCTTCAATCAGGCGCAACACCTCTTCTTTTCGGGTCTGCAGTTTTTTCGCATACGCATAAATGTTCTCAAACTCACGAAGCGCTTCATCACTCGCCCCACCCGTCATCTCCTTGCGATACCGCGCGATAAAAGGAATAGTTGAGCCCTCGTCTAACAACTTTAAAATATTAATAATATGCTCTTTGGCAATGCCAGTTTTTTGAACTAAAATGGGAATCAATGGGTTCATCAATGCTTCTTTCTTGGTTTTACATGTAAAGATTTTTGGAGCGGGTATTTTAGCGGAAAAAATGGGATACTGTGCATCGTATCCCATCATTG
>JAGOZL010000008.1:31539-38581 GCA_018058685.1 Sulfurospirillum sp. | reverse complement strand
ATAAAGCTACGAATCGCTTTTTTAATCTCTTTGTAGGAAATCTTATCTTTAAACGCATACGGTGCTAGATAGGTGTCAAACGAGCTAAACGCTTGGGCTCCTGCCCATTCGCTTTGCAAAATACCTAAAAAGTTAGCCATCTGCCCCAATGCTTCACGGAAATGTTGTGGTGGACGACTCTCCACGCGACCTCTAACTCCGTTAAATCCTTCATCTAACAAAACACGTAAGCTCCAGCCTGCACAATACGCGGTTAAACAGTCCAAATCATGGATATGGTAGTCTCCATTTCGGTGCGCTAAACCCTCTTCTTTGGAATAAATCTTATCAAGCCAGTAATTGGCAATCACTTTTCCTGCGGTATTGTTCACTAAACCGGCATTGGAGTAACCGGTATTTGAGTTTGCTTTAATTCTCCAGTCACTTTTGCCAATGTACTCTTCAATCGTTTGCGTGGAGTTGATGTAGGTGGTATCTTCACTCAGTCCATAGATGTGTTCACGTTGCATTTTGTGCGTATGGCGATAGAGAATGAAAGAACGCATGACATCAAAATAACGAGATTTATATAACTCTTGTTCAATCATATCTTGAATATCTTCAACCGCGGCAACTCTTTTTTTCTCGATGCGTTTTAAAACTTCTTGAAAAACAGTTTCATCATACATGACACCTTCGCTTTTAAAAGCTTTTTTAATCGCATCTTCGATTTTATAGGCAAAGAATTCTTCTGTTGTTCCATCACGCTTGAGTATTTTTGTTATCATGGTAGTCCTAGATTGAAAAGTAGTGAAGATTATAGTGCTACTAAAATTTAATTAAACTTAATGATTAAGGTGAAACAAATATGTCACAGAGCTGAAAATGGCTGAAAATACAATTTTTTCTTAACTTATAAAATACTTATATACAGGAGGTTTTCCGCATTTTTAATAGCGTAATATTAAAAAAAATAAGTAATTTAAATTTTAATAAATAAAGTGTAAAAATCTTTACAATGCTTGATGTAAAGCTTCTTTTACATGTAAAAGAGTGGTGTCAAAAAAAGGCAAAAAAGAGTCTTTTTGCTCAATCAAAAGTCCGATTTCGGTGCATCCTAGTATGACAGAATCAATGGTTTCATCATTACGGCAGAGTTGATGAATGATATCTAAGAAAGAGAGTTTTGAGCTCTCTTGGCATAATCCAAGGCAGAGTTCATCAAAAATGATGCGGTTAATTGTTTCAATTCCTTTTGCATCTGGAATTGTCACTTGAATACCTTCATTTTCTAAGATAGATGTATAGAAATCTTCTTGCATAGTAAACTTTGTTCCTAATAAAATGGCGTGACGTTTATTGGCTTTTTGCAACGCTTTTGCTGTGGCTTGAGCGATATGAATAAAAGGAATATGTAAAGCTTGTGTGATGATAGGTGCAACTTTATGCATCGTATTGGTGCAGAGTAAAAGAAGGTTGGCTCCTGCTTTTTCCAAAGAGAGTGCCGCATCTTCTAAAACCTTCCCTGCTTCATCCCACTTTCCATCTCGCTGCATCGCTTCAATGGGCGCAAAGTCAACAGAGTACAAAATAATCTTAGCACTATGCAGTCCACCCAAATGCTCCTTGACTCCAAGATTGAGAAGTCTATAATAACTTTGGGTGGATTCCCAGCTCATACCACCAATGAGTCCAATGGTTTTCATGAAATTCCTTTACATGTAAAGCTTATTGACAACCCTCACACTCAATGCTTCTATCTGCTACTTCGAGTTTATTCTCAGGCGATTGTGAGCGTAAATAATAGGTTGATTTTACACCCAGCTTCCATGCCAGCATATAGATATCATTGAGGTACTTCCCGCTGGCTTTATCGAGTGTGATAAAGATGTTGAGGCTTTGTCCTTGGTCAATCCACTTTTGACGAATAGCACCGGCTTTGATAAGCACACGCTGGTCAAGGTCATACGCTGGGGTGTAGAAATTCCATGTATCTGGGCTTAAGTTTGGTACGACCACAGGAATCATCCCTGAGAGGTTTTCTTCAAACCATTTTCGTTTATACACAGGCTCTATCGTTTGCGTGGTTCCGACTAAAATAGAGATAGAACTGGTCGGTGCAATAGCCATCAAATAGCCATTACGCATACCATTTTTCTTCACTTTTTCACGTAAGCTTTCCCAGTCAAACATAAAGTCAAATAACCCACCACGTTCAACCAAGCGCTTTGCATCTTCATTGGCAGTGTCTATGGGGAAAATGCCTCGGCTCCATTTTGAGCCTTCAAATTCTGGATAAGCTCCTTTTTCAATGGCAAGATTGGAAGATGCTAAAATGGCATTGTAGCTGACCGCTTCCATCACTTCGTCAATTTTATTAAAATGCTCATAACTTCCCCATGCAATATGTTGTTCTGCTAGCATTTGCGCTTCACCCATGACACCTAAGCCAATGGCGCGTGATTTGAGGTTCGTGTGTTTAACCTTAGCATGTGGGTAGAAGTTCAAATCAATTACATTATCAAGCATACGAATCGCAATAGGCACAACACGCTCGATATCTTCTTTTGTGTTAATTTTTGAAAGATTCACGCTGGCAAGATTACAGACGGCTGTTTTACCTTCAATCATCTCTTTTTCGACAATGAAAATATCTTTTCCATTGATGCTATCGAGTGCTGTGACTTTTTTAGCCTCTTTTACGATGCCACTATCAACTTTGACCAAATCATGCTCTTCATAGGTATCAACACTTTGGTCATTGTAAACAATTTTGATTTTATAATGATTTGGTTCCGTATTTTGAAAAATCTCAGTGCATAAGTTTGAACTTCGGATAAGTCCTGTATGGTCATTTGGATTGGCTTTGTTGGCATTGTCTTTGAAACACAAGAAAGGACTTCCACTCTCAAAGTAGCTGGTGAGGATTTTTTTCCAGAGCTCTTTTGCAGGGACATGTTCTTTAGCAACTGAGTCATTTTGCTCATAGGCAATGTAGCGTCTCTCAAACTCTTCGCCAAACACTTCACATAAGTCCCCAGTTTCTGCAGGATCAAACAGTGTCCAGATGGCATTTTCTTCAATACGCTTCATAAACAAATCATTAATCCAAAGGGCTGGGAAAAGTTCATGAGCACGGCGTCTTTCTTCACCAGAGTTTTTCTTCAAATCTAAAAAGTCGGAGATATCCATATGCCAAGGCTCTAAATAAACAGCAATAGCACCTTTTCTTGTTCCTAGCTGATCAACCGCAACGGCAATATCGTTGGTGATTTTAAGAAACGGTATAACGCCACCTGCCGCGTTTTTATGTCCGTCTATCATACCGCCCATTGAGCGAACCAAGTTCCAATCCCAACCAATGCCACCACCAAATTTGCTTAAAAGTGACATCTCTTTATACGAGTCAAAAATACCCTCGATATTATCAGGGGTACTTCCGATGTAGCAAGAGCTGAGTTGATGACGTGTGGTTCGTGCATTGGACAGTGTTGGAGTAGCAAGCATCACTTCAAATTTACTAATGACATCGTAAAATTTCTTCGCCCAGTCTTGAGAGTTAAGTTCATTTTGTGCTAAAAACATCGCAATCGCCATAAACATATGCTGAGGCAATTCGATAGGTTTACCTTGTCTATTTTTAATTAAATAACGATCATGCAAAGTTTTAATTCCAAGGTAATTAAACTGCAAATCACGTTCTGGTTTGATGTGTGCTTCTAAGTCTTTTAGGTCATACTTTTCTTTTAGCCCTAAAACAATTCTTCCCTCTTTTTCGCCACGCTCTAAGTATTCGGCAAAACTTCCATATCCGGTGTAGGCATTGACTTTGTGATAGAGGTCATACAAAAAGAGACGTGCGGCAACATAGGTCCAATTCGGTCTGTCGATGTCAATTTTATCAACCGCTGTTTTAATGAGTGTTTTTTGAATCTCTTCTGTGGTGATTTTATCTCTAAATTGAATTTTAGCATCTACTTCAAGTTCACTCTGAGAGACGTTATCCAAACCTTTAACAGCAGAAGAGGTATATTTTTGAATTTTTGAGATATCGAGTGGCTCAATACGGCCATTGCGTTTTTGGACGGTTAACATTATTTGAACACCCTTTGGAAGATTTTATCAACATTTTTTGTGTAGTAGCTATAGTCAAAACACTCTCGAATTTCGGATTCACTTAGACTTGCTCTTAACTCTTCATCGGCAAGAAGATTTTGAAGGTATAAACTCTCTCCTTGTGTATTGAGTGCTGGTTTTCCTTGTTGTAAGTCTTCCCATACTTTCATCGCATTGCGTTGAACAATTTTATAGGCATCTTCACGTGATACATTTTTAAGTGGGAGTTCGAGCAAAATGCGTTGAGAAAAAACAAGTCCACCAGTGAGGTTGAGATTTTTCATCATGTTTTCTGGATAAACGACGAGTTTTGAGATAACACTATTAAGACGGTTGAGCATAAAATCGGTGGTAATAAAACCATCAGGTAAGATAAAACGCTCAACAGAGCTATGGCTGATATCACGCTCATGCCACAATGCAACATTTTCCATTGCAGGCATTGCGTAGGCTCTTATCATGCGGCAAAGCCCAGTGATGTTTTCACTTAAAACAGGATTGCGTTTATGAGGCATTGCGGAGCTTCCTTTTTGTCCTTTTTCAAAGAACTCTTCGCACTCATACACTTCGGTACGTTGATAGTGACGAATAGCGACTGCAATTTTTTCACAACTTGATGCTAAAAGTGCAAGTGCATTCATGAGCGCTGCATAGCGGTCGCGTTGGATGATTTGATTTGAAACGGGTGCTGGTTTTAATCCTAAATCTTCACACACCAATTCTTCAAGTTCAATAGGTGAGTGAGCCATATTTCCCATCGCACCACTGATTTGTCCCACAGAGATGACTTCCATAACGTTTTCAAGATTCTTTAGACTTCGTTTGATTTCTTCGTACCAAATAGCAAGAACCAAACCAAAGGTAATAGGCTCACCGTGAATTCCATGGCTTCGTCCAACCATCAAAGTCATTTTGTGTTCTTGTGCTCTTGTCTTGAGGGATTCCATTAACATTTTTACATCTTCAATAATTACATGTAAAGAATCACGCATTTGAAGTGCAACGGCTGTGTCAATACAATCAGAGCTGGTCATGCCATAGTGTACCCAACGGCTTTCTTCACCCAAGCTGTCTGCTACGCTGGTTAAAAAAGCTATAACGTCATGACGTGTTACTTTTTCAATTTCATCAATGCGGTCAATATCAAATTTAGCATTTTTAACAATTTTTTCACAATCACTATCAGGGATGAGTCCGAGTTTGTTCCACGCTTTTGTTGCGGCAATTTCTACTTTGAGCCAAGCATCGTATTTTGCTTTAATCGTCCAATGTTGCTTCATCTCTTCTCTGGCGTAGCGCTCTACCATCTTTTTCATCCTTGTCTGTTTTGTGATTTTTTTGTGATAAAATACGACGTATCTATCCAATAAATAGGTACTTTAATAAAGAGTTGATTTTAACAAAACAGGACTAAAAAAGGGTTGAATTTTGGCGTATACTTTGAAAAAATTCGTGCTTGAAAAACCAACACCTGCGTTTCGGTTTTTAATGGATACCTTTGGTGTTAGTATGGGTGAAGCACAAAAAATAATTGACAGAAGACGTCTTTTTGTTGAAGAAGAACAGCTGTTGAAAAAATCTGCATTGATTGTTGGCAATATTGGTGTTGTTGTTTTTGAAGGGGATTCAAGAGGGTTGAAACCTGTTTTTGAAACGGAAGACTTTGCTGTATTTGAAAAACCAAGTGGCGTGATGATTCATCCTAGAAAGCGAAGTGATGGCTATACACTGAATGATGAAATTAAATCATTGTATGGAAAAGATGCCAATGCCGCTCATCGTATTGATAAAAGTACCAGTGGACTTGTATTAGTTGGAAAACACAAGCAAGCCGAAATTGAACTCAAATATATTTTTGCAAGTAGGCAGGTTCAAAAAAGTTATTTGGCATTGGCTCACGGTAAAGTGAATGATGTTATGCTCATAGATGAAAAACTTAAACGGGATGTTGAGACGAGTCAAATTCGTCTTAAAGTGCATGTGGACGAGAGAGGAAAAGCGTCACAAACTAAAATTACTCCCCTGCACTATTTTGTTGACAAACATGCTACGCTTGTTGAAGCGATTCCTTACACGGGAAGACAACATCAAATCAGAGCACATTTGTTCCACGTGAAACATCATATTGTTGGTGATCCTATCTATGGTATCAGCGAAGAAGATGCTGAACGTTTTTTAGATGGGACGATGAGTCCCGATGAACAATTGGAAATTACCCAGAGCTCAAGATTACTTTTACATGCACAAAGTTTAGCATTTGAGTATAAAGGAGTTTCGTATAATATAGAATCCACGTATGATGCAAAAACAGAATTTTATAAACTCATGAAAGGGTAGAGATGAATACAGTTATAGTAGATAATCAAAATATCGTTCCCAATAAAATAGTCTGTGTGGGGCGTAATTATGTGGAGCATATTAAAGAGCTTCATAATGAAGTTCCGACATCAATGGTCGTTTTTATGAAACCAAATTCTGCTGTGAGTCACAAGCTCATAACAGGCAAACAAACACCGCTTCATTATGAAGGAGAAATCTGCTTTTTGATCAAACAAGGAAAAATCTGTGCTGTTGGATTTGGACTCGATTTGACTCACCGTGAACTCCAAAGTGAGCTAAAGGCAAAAGGCTTACCATGGGAGCGTGCAAAAGCTTTTGATGGTGCTGCTGTTATGAGTTCGTTTGTAAGCATTGAAACTAACGATATTGATAAACTCTCATTGCAGTTATGGATTAATGGTGTGTTAGTTCAAGAAGGTGGCGTTGAGCTGATGATATACAAGCCATTAGCGATTGTTGAGGAGATAAACTCCTTTTCGACTCTTATGGAGAATGATATTGTGATGAGTGGTACACCAAAAGGCGTAGGAAGTTATGTTAAAGGTGACGTCTTTGTAGGTAAGATATTTATCGATAAAAAAGAAATTCTTTCTCAAGAGTGGATAGC
>JAGOZL010000008.1:0-31439 GCA_018058685.1 Sulfurospirillum sp. | reverse complement strand
TTTACTTCTCTTTTTTAAAAAGAACAGTGATAAGTCCTCCTACTCCAACAATGACTACAATAATTAAAAATCCAATTTGAAACAAATCAAGCATGGTCATTATTTTGCTCCTTATCTTTTAGCTGACCGCATGCGGCGCTGATATCTAAGCCTTTTGATTGGCGAATGGTACACAGTACACCATGATCGACTAAGTATTGTTGAAAAGCCACCATATCTTTTTCCAATGGTCGCCCAAATTCACTTCCAGGGTGCGGATTAAAATAGATAAGGTTGACTTTCGCTTTTATACCATGTAGAAGCTTCACCAGCTTCTTTGCACTCTTCTGGTCATCGTTGACGCCTTTCATCACTAAGTACTCAAACATGACGCGTTTACGTGCGTCTATGGGGAATGCTTTGACCGCGTTGATGATGGACTCAATATTATATGCTTTATTGATTGGCATAAGGGTTTGTCTTAGCTCGTCATCTACTGCATGTAAAGAGATAGCCAATAACACACCTAAATCCATCTTGCCCAATTTTTCGATTTGAGAGCTAAGTCCACTGGTAGAAATGGTTTGTCTGCGAGGAGAGATAGAAAGCCCATCAATATCATTGAAAATACGGACAGCTTTGCTCACGTTAGTAAGATTATCCAATGGCTCACCCATACCCATATAAACGATGTTGACACGTCTATTTTCTGCAATAGCGTTATCTCGTTTGATCATTAAAACTTGGGATGTTATCTCGCCTGCTGTTAGGTTTCGTTTAAAACCACTTTTGCCCGTAAGACAAAAAGCACACCCTATCTTACATCCAACTTGAGAAGAGATGCAAATGGTAAAGCGTGTATGATGAACAAGGTTACCCTCTTCATCCGTTTGTTCTTGTTTCATGGGAAGTAAAACAGATTCGACAGTGTTACCATCTTTTAGTGCAAAAAGGTATTTTTTACTTCCATCCCTACTCTCTTCAATTTTGACGATAGAGAGTGGATCCAGATAGTAATTTTCTTCAAGTTGTGCTTTAAGCTCTTTAGGCAAGTTCTTCATCTCATCAAATGAGGTAACATACTTTTGGTATAACCACTGGTAAATTTGTTTTGCTCTAAAAGAAGGTTTGATAACTTCTGAGAGTTCTTCTTTGGATAGATCTAATATACTTTGTTTTTCCATAATGCCTCAAATTTTCATATTTTTTTCTACATGTAAGATAATAAGTTCTTTTGCTTTTTGATGGTTTTGCATAAAATCACGATGGGCATGTTCATTGCAATAATTCGTGATGACAAATAAACCAGAACAAGGAATGTTAAATTTTTTTGCTACATGTAAAACAGAAAAAAATTCCATATTTTCAAGTTCGATATTGTGTGATAACATTTTTTCAGCTAAAGAACTATCGGTTGTGATGTAATTGCTAGAATTGACAATAGGGAAAATATTATTTGTTCCACGTGAAACATGTGGCAGTATCGTTTCAATATACGATGTTAAAGGTGTGTAACAAAGGTGGTTCAAAAATCCAATCTCAATATTGGAAGCTTTATGACTCTGTACAACATCAAAAATCTTATAGCGACCATAACTTCCTGCCGTACCAACAAAGAATAAAAAAGCTGGTTTTTCTTCTAGGACAAGCTTTGTAAGGTTGATAGCACTTTCGATTAACCCAACACCAATGGGTTTTGCAAAATCAAATGTTTCATTTCTTCCAGCACAGAGAATCATAATCTTACTGCAATCCCCTCATTTGCGAGGTAGCGCTTTAAGTCCATAATATCAATTTCTTTGAAGTGAAAGATAGAAGCCGCCAATGCTGCATCTGCTCCATTTAAAAATGCTTCTTTAATATGATCCATCGTACCTGCTCCACCGCTGGCAATCACAGGAATATCAAGCATCGCACTCATTTGTGACGTGAGTGGAATGTCATAACCATTTTTTGCACCATCACAATCCATAGACGTTAAAAGGATTTCACCCGCACCACGCTCAGCTGCCTCTTTTGCCCATGCAAGTGCATCCAACCCTGTGTCAATGCGTCCACCATTAACAAATACGTGCCATGAATCACCTGTGCGTTTAGCATCAATCGCCACAACAATACATTGAGAACCAAAACGTTTGGATGCTTCATCTATAAAATGAGGATTTGCAATGGCAGGAGAGTTGATACTGACTTTGTCGCATCCTACATGTAAAAGTCTATAAATATCATCGAGTGTTCGAATACCCCCACCGACTGTAAGAGGAATAAAAACTTCACGTGCAACTTTTTCAACAATATCAACAATCGTTCCTCGCCCTTCATGACTCGCTGTGATATCTAAAAAAGTAAGCTCATCAGCACCCTCTTCGTTGTAGCGTTTGGCTATTTCAACAGGATCGCCCGCATCCTTGAGTCCAACAAAATTAACACCTTTAACAACACGCCCATTTTTAACATCCAAACAAGGGATAATACGCTTAGCAAAATGCTCCATTAAGCTCTCTTTTTTAGATAAATATTGAGCTAGATGATAGCAAAATAATTAAAAAAAACTTCTGAAAGATGGAACATAACTCTTCTATAAGTAAACTTTAGCTATAATCGGACAAATTTTAAAAAATAGAGTGCAAATTGGTAGTAGCAAAAAAGAAATTTGGCCAAAATTTTTTAAAAGATGGTAATGTCTTAACAAAAATCATCCAAGCGATGCCCCAAAATGAGCGTAAACTCGTTGAAATAGGGCCTGGCTTAGGTGATTTGACGCAAGAACTACTCAGGATTAAACCTGTTGTAGCCTATGAGGTCGATGAAGACTTGTGCGTTTATTTGAGAAAAAAATTCTCAAAAGAGATAGACGAAGGCAAACTGACATTGGTTCATACCGATGTTTTAGATGTGTTTACCAAAGGATCACTTCTTAGTGAACCCTATGATTTGGTAGCTAATTTGCCTTATTACATTGCAACAACGATTATTTTGGAAGCTTTGGATGATCCCTATTGTCATACAATAGAAGTCATGATTCAAAAAGAAGTTGCCGAAAAATTTGCAGCAGTTCCAAAAACTAAAGAGTTTACCTCTTTAGCTATTTTGGCACAAAGTATCGGTGTTGCACAGATACTCTTTGATGTAGGACCAGAATGCTTTGATCCTCAGCCAAAAGTAGTGTCGTCTATTCTCAAAATTGACAAACAAAAAATGTTTGTTCAAGGCTCAATGGAAGGATTGTTTGAAAGTAAAGAACAGTTGCAAGCGTTTAAAAAATATTTGCGAAGTTCTTTTCAAAATCCTCGTAAAACTTGGTTGAAGAATATCACTTCCGAGTTTAACAAAGAAATCGTATGTGGTATCATGCGTGACTTTGAGCTTCCCATAACGATTCGTCCTCATGAACTTAGCGTCTTGTCTCATCATCTACTATTTAAAACACTAAGGTCGAATGATGCAAGAAAACACGATACAAGAAACGAGTCCAAAACCAGAAGCGAGTGCCCAAAAGCCTCAACATAACAAACAAAATACTCACACTCACGCAAAAAAAAATGTGAGTGAAAATCCGCAAAGTAGTTCTACACCAGAAGATTCTGCAACTAAGCCAAACAAACCAAACAATAACAGAAGACGAAGAGGCAACAAACCGCAACAAGGTGGTCCTTCTATAGAAGGAAATGAAGCATGGCAGCGCGATATGAAAAAAGCGATTGATGCTAATGAAAAAATGCACAAAGAACGCTTAGACCGTTCGTATCAGATTGACCAAAACAGTAAAGGAAAGATTAAAATAACACCGCTTGGTGGTTTGGGTGAAATTGGTGGCAATATCTGTGTCTTTGAAACAGAGACCTCAGCGATTGTTCTTGATGTTGGTATGAGTTTTCCGAGTGAAGATATGCATGGAGTTGATATTTTAATCCCCGATTTTAACTATTTACGACAAATCAAGAAAAAAATTGCAGGTGTGATTATCTCTCATGCTCACGAAGACCATATTGGCGCACTTGCATATATGTTTAAAGAGATGCAATTTCCTCTTTATGCTACCCCTCTTCCTTTAGGAATGATTGCTAACAAGTTTGATGAGCACGGTCTTAAATCCCATAAGAAATATTTTAGACCCGTTGAAAAGCGTAAAGTGTACAAGATTGGTGAGTTTGAAGTCGAGTGGATTCACATCACACACTCTATTATTGATGCCTCTTCTTTGGCGATTAGCACAGAAGCGGGAACGATTATTCATACGGGCGATTTTAAGATTGACCATACCCCTATTGATGGTTTTGTAAGTGATTTAAATCGCTTTTCACATTATGGTGAAAAAGGGGTTTTATGTTTGATGAGTGATAGTACCAATTCGTATAAAGAGGGTATTACGCGCTCAGAAAGTACGGTTGGGAAAACGTTTGATTCTATTTTTGCAAAATCGAAAGGACGTGTGATTATGTCAACGTTCTCTTCTAATATTCATAGGGTTTACCAAGCGATTGATTATGGATTAAAGTACGGACGAAGAGTGTGTGTTATTGGTCGTTCAATGGAAAGAAACCTTTTCACGGCCATTGATTTAGGCTACATCAAACTGGATAAAAGTATCTTTATCGATCCACATGAGGTCAATAAACATCCTGACAAGGATGTTTTGATTGTTACAACGGGAAGTCAAGGTGAAACGATGAGTGCGCTTTATAGAATGGCAACCGATGAACATCGACATGTTAAGATTAAACCAACCGATCAAATTATTATTTCCGCTAAAGCCATTCCAGGAAATGAAGGTAGTGTTTCGAAAGTCTTGAATTTTTTACTTAAAAGTGGTGCCAATGTCGCGTATCAAGATTTTAGTGAAATTCATGTGAGCGGACACGCGGCACAAGAAGAACAAAAACTTATCCTTCGTCTTACAAAGCCAAAGTTTTTTCTCCCTGTGCATGGAGAGTACAACCATATCAATAAACACAAAGAAACAGCAATGCAATGTGGAATACCAGAAAAAAATATTGTTTTAATGAGTGATGGCGATCAAGTAGAATTATGCTCAAAGTATATGAAAAAAATCAAAACCGTAAAAACGGGTAAAGTCTTTATCGATAACCAAATTAACGAACAAATTGCAGATGATGTTGTTATTGACCGTCAAAAACTAGCAGATGCGGGCCTTGTTATGTTAGTTATACAGTTAGATAAGAGTGAGCATAAACTCATTACAAAACCAAAAATTATTAGTTATGGATTGGTACCTGATAAAGATGACAAGGCTTTTTCCGTTGAGATGGAAGGGGTGATTGATCAATTTATTGTCAATGCTAAAAAAGAGCTTTTAGAAAATGCCAGAGCTCTTGAAAATGAAGTAAGACAAGTTGTGCGAAAGCATATTTACCGTACGATGAAAAAATACCCAACCATCGTCCCAACCATCTTTATGATGTAGGCAAAATAATGCATGATTTTAAGATAATTGCAAAAGAAGTTTTAGAGCTAGAGGCCAAAGAGTTATTAAATGCAGCAGCCTTAATTGGCGATGAGATGCGAGAAGCAACGGAATTAGTTGCTAGTCTTAAGGGAAAACTCATTATCACAGGTGTCGGCAAGAGTGGGCTCATTGGTGCAAAGATTGCGGCAACGTTAGCGAGTACTGGCACCAGTAGTTTCTTTTTGCATCCAACAGAAGCCCTGCACGGTGATTTGGGAATGATAGGGAAAGATGATGCGGTATTAGCGATTAGTTATAGTGGTGAAAGTGAAGAGCTCATCAAAATTTTGCCACACATTAAGCGTTTTGATATACCTCTCATTGGCATGGCAAAGACAAAAAATTCATCATTGGGAAGATACAGCGACATTTTTTTACCTTTACATGTAGAAAAAGAGGCATGCCCACTTGACGCGGCACCTACGTGTTCTACAACGCTGACATTAGCGCTAGGTGATGCGTTAGCAGTGTGCTTAATGAAAAAGAGAGATTTTCAAAAAGAAGATTTTGCCTCTTTTCATCCAGGTGGAAGTTTAGGTAAGCGATTGTTTGTGAAAGTCAAAGATTTAATGCAGACAGAAAACTTACCAATTGTCAGTCAAAAGACAAAGCTTAAAGAAGCGATTGTGAGCATGAGTGAAGGGCGTTTGGGCAATGTGCTGATTGTGGATGAAGGGCAAAAACTCTTAGCCATTTTAAGTGATGGGGATTTACGCAGAGCGCTTATGCGAGAAGATTTTTCAATGGATACAGTTGCCTATGAATATGCGACAAAAAATCCAAAAAAACTTGATGATGCAACGCTGTTAGCCAGTGATGCGTTAGCACTCATTGAAACATATAAAATACAACTTCTAGCTATCACGGATAAAGTGGGTCGGTTAGAAGGTGTGTTACATATCCACGATGTCGTGGAAGCAGGAATAAAATAATGGAATTAGTAAGACTAAATAAAATGATTTCGCACAACACGCACTATTCAAGGCGTGAAGCGGATGAGCTTATAAAATCGGGTGTTGTAAAAGTAGATAGCAAAGTGGTTACTGACCTATCTACACAGGTGAGTTTTAAGAATAAAATTGAGCTCAATGGAAAACTTCTTTTTGAAAAACATGGTTACTCGGTAATTGTGTATCACAAACAAAAAGGTGAGTTAGTGAGCAAGAAAGATGATCGTGGTCGAAAAACGATTTACGATACATTGCCTTCAAAATTCGGGCATTACTTAAGTGTTGGAAGATTGGATTTTGCGAGTGAGGGCTTATTGTTACTCTCAGATTCTCCTGAAGTTGTTTCTGCATTGATGCACTCTGATTTGGAGCGTGTCTATTACGTAAAAATAAATGGCATGGTCACACAAGCAATGGAAAAAGCGATGCAAGAAGGACTTTCATTGGACGATGCTAGAAAAGGTGGACATGCTAAAAGTGAAATTCATTCGATGGATTTTGCACCATTTCTAAGTTATCGCATCATCAAAAATAGCCCAACCTTTTCAACCATAAAAGTGATGATTAATGAAGGAAAGAATAGAGAACTTAGACGCTTTTTTGGCTATTTTGATGTGGACGTTGTGGATTTAAAACGTGTGAGTTATGGAAAAATTGATTTAGGCATGTTAAAACCAGGAAGAAGTCGTTTCTTTAGTGCAAGTGAATACAGTGCCTTGAAAGATTACTTAGAGTACGTCAAGAAAGAAAAGGTCGATGATCAATAACTTCGCCCTCTTTTTTCGCCCTAAAGTGATTGAGGAGCTTTCAGGGCAAAAACATTTAAGTGCAGAAAATAGCCCTTTTCGTAAGCTTCTAAAGTCTGGCTCTATGAGCCATTCTCTCTTTTTTGGTCCTGCGGGTGTTGGAAAAACAACACTGGCACGTATTGTAGCGAATGAACTCCAACTACCTTTTTATGAACTCGACGCGACGAGTGTTAAAGTGGAAGAGATTCGGAAGATTCTCTCACACCATCGAGGCGCCCTTCAAAAACCGCTTATTTTTATCGATGAAATTCATCGCCTTTCAAAAACACAGCAAGAAGTCCTTTTACTTCCAATGGAAAATCACGAAGCGATTATCATTGGAGCATCGACAGAGAATCCCTATTTTGTCTTAAGCTCGGGTATCCGCTCACGAATGATGCTTTTTGAGTTTTATCCTCTTGCACAGAGTGATTTGTTGGAAATTATTGAACGGGTGCGTAAAATAGTTCTTTTTGAGATTGATGAGGATGCGCTAAATTATCTGGTGAGTTCAAGTGCGGGAGATAGTAGAGCTCTACTGAATTTACTTGAATTTGCGCTCAAAGTGGATTTACATGTAAGCTTTGAAACCCTTAAAACGCTTCGTCCAAGTGCGCTTAAAGACGGTGTGAGTTCAGATAACACGCACTATAACTTAATCAGTGCGATGATTAAAAGTGTACGAGGAAGTGATGTGGACGCGGCACTGTATTATCTTGCACGGTTGATTGATGGGGGTGAAAGTCCTGATTTTATAGCAAGACGTTTAGTGATTTTAGCCAGTGAAGATATTGGTAATGCTAACCCAAATGCACTCAATCTAGCTTCTAGTACCCTTCAAAGTGTCAGCAAAATAGGTTATCCCGAAGCGCGTATTATCCTCTCACAATGTTTAGTTTATCTTGCCTGCAGTCCAAAATCTAACAGTGCCTATAACGCTATTAATGCAGCGTTAGCA
The DNA here is from genome assembly GCA_018058685.1 of Sulfurospirillum sp. Classification (GTDB taxonomy): domain Bacteria; phylum Campylobacterota; class Campylobacteria; order Campylobacterales; family Sulfurospirillaceae; genus Sulfurospirillum. The sequence goes on along the minus strand of JAGOZL010000008.1, from coordinate 23,297 downwards.
TATGTGAGAAATCAAAAAGCCTTAAATGTACCAGAGCATCTCAAAAGCCCCTCCCCTAAGGGCTATCTCTATCCACATGATTTTGGAGGTTGGGTTGAACAAACATACCTTGAAAAGCCTTTGCATTTTTATGATAGTTCTTCTATTGGCTATGAAAAAACCCTTGACGAGTGGATGAGTAAAATCAAAACTAAAGATAAAAAGGCATAGAATAGTCGCATCACTTTAGGAGTAACGTATGAAAATAGCGATTGTTGGTGGTGGAATTAGCGGTTTAGCCACAGCGTTTTATCTACGTCAGTCATTACCTGATGCGCACATTGTTTTGTTTGAAAAAGAGTCAACACTTGGTGGTAAAATGCTGACCAAAGAAGTTGAAGGCTTCTTCTTTGAAGCAGGAAGCAATGGCTTTTTATCAAACAAACCCGATACTTTAGAGCTTGTTAAACTCAGTGGATGTGATGATATCTTAGTAAGAAGCAATGATGCGGCACGAAAACGCTTTATCTACAAAGAATATCTTTGCCCTCTTCCTGAATCTGCAAAAGCCTTTTTGCAAACCCCGCTTCTTTCACTCTCTGGAAAATTACGTGTTGCGGGTGAGCTTTTTGTACCTGCACGTAAAGAAGATGCTGATGAAACATTACAATCTTTTGGTTACAGACGTGTTGGTAAAGAGATGACCGATGTTTTTTTAGATGCGATGGTCGCAGGAATTTTTGCTTCCATCCCTAATAATATCTCTGTTAATGCTGCCTTTCCTGCGGTTGTAAAGTTAGAAAAAGAGTATGGCGGGCTTTTCCGAGGAATGCTCGCTAAAAAGAAAAAAGAAGCAGGCCCAGGTGGTGTGCTGATGAGTTTCACAAAAGGGGTAAGCTCTTTTATCGAACGACTTTCTCTTGCTTCTAAGATTGAAATCCATAAAAATGCTTCTATTGAACGTTTGCAAAAAGATGCTCAGGGGTATCTTTTAACGATGAATGATGAGGCGATGCATTTTGATAACGTCATCTTAAGTATACCCTCCTATGAAAGTGCTGCGCTTATTAATGTTATGGATACAGAACTCTCTGCTCTTCTTTCCTCAATAGATTATTCACCTATCAGCATTATAGGCTTTGGATACAATGATTTAGAACATGATTTAGACGGTTTTGGCTTACTTACTACCACCTCAGCACAGAAAGAGATTTTAGGCGTTTTATGGGATAGCTCTATTTTTAACGATAGAGCACCTCAAGGTAAAAAATCTGTACGCGTGATGATAGGAGGACAGCGAAATCCAACCTTAGCGCTTCAAAGCGATGAAAAGCTCATCGAAATGGCTCGAAAAGGCATCAAAGAGACGATGGGGGTGGATACACCTCCTAATGTTGTGTTTGTTGAACGTTATGAAAAAGGGATTCCAAGCTATGTAGTGGGGCATGGTGCTAAAATGACAGAGTTGTTTAGGCATTTAGAAAAACACCAAGGGCTTTATCTCAATTCAAATGCCTATTTTGGTGTTGGGCTCAATGACTGTGTAAGCAACTCTAAAAAATGTGCTCAAAGAGTGGTTGAAGCACTTAAACACTAGGGAAAAAAATAATGCATATATCCACCGCACTTTTTTTGCAGACACAAGGGGTACAAAGCGAAAAAAAAGTCTCCAAAGATGCGGTGGCTAAAGTCGTATCGCAAAGTTTAGAGCCTCCCAGTGCAACACCAACACACTCAAACAGCGTAAAAGAGATTGTCACTGGGCTTATGGGATCTTTAGCGTCAGAAGCCAAATCTAAAGGGGCTGTTTTAGAATTTTTACAGCAAAGTCCCGTTTTTAAAAATTTAGGGCATTTTCAAAATGATGTGAAAAGTCTCATGAATCTTCTTAAAGCAGACCCTACGTTTGAGAAACCTCTTTTATTATTGCAAAACTTTCAAAAAAATATTGAAACGATTGATCCCAAACTTCTCAAAACACAAGTACAAACCTCAGGGATTTTTTTTGAATCAACGTTAGCAAAGCGTGCGACAAAAGAGGAGATGACAGCTACGTTAAAGTCTTTGGTTTCAGAGCTAAAAGAGCATTTAGCGCAAACTCAAAAAACGCCGATATTTAACAAAGAGATCAATGCGTTATTGCAACGTTTGAGTGAACCAAAATCTCTCTCTGCCACCCAAGTGGACACCGCATTAAAAGCCACTTTAGAGCTTGTAAGGCAAAGTGTTAAAGAGCATCTCTTCTTTGAAGCGCCTGCACCACTTAAAACAAGTTATGCCCTGAGCCAAAAACTTGAAACTTTACTCTCTAGCCTTCCACCAATGGCTTCTAAAATGGAAACCCTAACAGAGCCTATACGCCAAAAAGTGACAACAGAGTTTAAAGAGCTTGTGAACACTCTTAAAACAGAACTTTTAAAAAATGCACCTGCTGAGATGGTGACAAAAATGATTCCGATGATAGAATCTCTTTTGCAAAACCCTCAAATGACAAGTACTCAAACTCAACAACCTTCATTAACAACAGCAATAAGTGATTTATCGCTTGAAGAACAGTTGCTATTATTGACAAATCGCTTGAAGCAAGAGATTACACAGCGTGAGCCTCAAACACCAAAATTAGCTACTTTTGTGGAAAAAAGTGTGCAGATAGAACATAAAATTCTTTCATTGCTTAAACCTGAAGTTTTTTTAGCACCTGAAGTGATGCAAAAGCTCTCCATTAACCCCTCCGATGCGCAAATTTTAGGTGATATCAAAGGGGTTTTAACTTCTTTAGGCGATAAATTAGTGGCATCTGCAAATCCCAATGCGACCAATGCTTTAGAGACAACGCAAAAACTACTCACACAGATAGAATATCATCAGTTAGTCTCCTATGTTGGCAGTTCGACACATCTGTATATTCCTTTTACGTGGGATGGGCTTAAAGAGGGTTCTATGATGATGAAGCAGACCAAAGACGATGCGTTTCATTGTCAAATCGACCTTGATTTGGAACAGTACGGCAAAATCAATATGATGCTTTTGCTAAGTCATGAAAACATCATTGATATGACCATAGCAACGCAAAAGAGTGAATTGCGTGACAAAGTGAGTGAGCATGTGAGTGATTTAAAAAAAGCACTGAATGAGGTAGGGATTATTACTCAAAGTGTGAGGCTTATGGAATACAAAGAAGAGAGTCTGAAGAAAAAAGAGTATTTTGCGGATGATACACTTAATTTTGGAATTAATATAACGATATGAATCCTCCTCCAAAACCTCAAAAAGCCGTCGCGCTCAAATACGATAGAGAGAAAAAAGAGGGCGCACCCAAAGTAGTCGCTAAAGGTGCCGGTGAAGTTGCCAATAATATCATCAAGCTCGCCCAAGAGCACGATATTTTTATTAAAAAAGATGCTGACTTGGTAGAACTTCTCTCAAAAATAGAGCTTAATAAAGAAATCCCCCCGATGCTTTACAAAGCCGTAGCAGAAGTGTTTAGTTTTATCTATAAAATAACAAACGACAAACGAAGTTAGTGAATGCCACGCAGTTTTAAACTGAGTAAGCCTGCGTATTCGTGCAAAGCAATATAACTTTTCTCAAATGCCCAAATATTAGGAAGTAAATCCCAACCGTTCTTTTCTCGAGAGCTGATTTTAAATGCTGTTGCTGTAGGAATGACGTTAAAGCCAAAGTGCTCGTAAAGCTTTATAGAACGGCGCATATGATAGGCGGAGGTGACCAGATAAATGGTGGGTTTTTCAACCCCAGCTTCTAAAAAGAGCGCTTTGCTGAGTTTTGCATTTTCAAAGGTATCAAGACTTTTATCTTCAATGTGTAGTGAAAACGTTTTTACATGTAAAGGAAGATGGGTAGGAATTTCAAGGTTTAAAAATATTTTTAGTGCCTCAGCACTCTCCAAAAAAGCATCGCTTTCCGAATACCCTTGCTCTATGCCAGCACCACTAAAAAGCACAGGAAGATTATGCGATTTAGCAACCATAATGCCCCACATAGCGCGTTTATAGGCTTCATCACTGAGAGGGAGATTGGCAGAGCCTTTGATATTGCCTCCACCTAAAATAACCACAGCGTTAGCTTTATCATTTACATGTAAAGATGTGTTATAGGGTTTTTCAAGAGGGGAGAGCAGAGTATCCGCGACATAACTCGTGCAAAGCGCATAAAAAAAGAGTGTTCCACCGAGAAAAAAGAGTCGAAATTTTTTTACATAAAAAGAAGCAAGAAGAAGCAAGACGATGAACATACCCGGCGGTAAGACCGAGTATGTGAAGATTTTTGAGAGAATATAAATCGTGCTCATTAAAGCATGACAGCACTACGCTCGCCCTCTACGAGCTCACCGATAACATAACCATCACTATTTGCAAGAACCGCATCCACATTTTCAGGACTGACCACTAAAATCATCCCTACACCCATGTTGAAGGTGCGGTGCATTTCACTCTCTTCAACGTATTGGCTCATAAAATCAAAAACTGGCAAGGTTTTAATCTTAGACTTGTAAACCTGTGCTTTCAATCCCTCAGGAAGCACACGTGGCAAGTTTTCGACAATACCGCCACCTGTAATGTGTGCAAGGGCATTAATGTGTGATTTCAATGCTTTAAAGAGCTTGACATAAATACGTGTTGGGGTTAGAAGAGTTTCAATAAGGGGTTTGCCATTGAACTCTGTTTCAAACGTGTAGCCAAGCTTGTCAAAGAAGAGTTTACGAACGAGTGAGAAGCCGTTTGAATGAACGCCTGAGCTTGGAAGTGCTATGAGGATATCGCCCGCTTTTACATGTGGAAGTCGGTTCATCTCGTCTTTTTCAGCGATACCCACCGCAAAACCTGCAAGGTCAAAATCTTTTCCATGATACATGCCAGGCATTTCAGCCGTTTCACCACCAATGAGTGAACACTCTGCTTCTTTACAGCCCTCTGCAATACCTTTAACGATATTTACCGCAGCATCAATTTCCAGCTTACTCATCGCATAATAATCTAAGAAAAACAGTGGTGTTCCGAAGTTACAAATTAAGTCATTGGCACACATCGCTACCAAATCGATACCTACGGTATCATAAATACCCGAATCAATCGCCAACTTGAGTTTGGTTCCAACACCATCGGTTGCACCCAAAATCACAGGTTTTTTGTAACCCTCTGGTAGCTCGTAAGCGCCTGCAAAAGAGCCAATCCCTCCGATGACATTTTTATCGAATGTGGATTTGACAAGAGGTTTGATATTCTCAACAAATTGGTTACCTGCGTCGATATCAACGCCTGCGTCTTTATAACTGACCGTACTCATGGATGTGCCTTTAGGGAATAATAGATGGATTTTAACAAACTTATGTTAAAATCGCGATAAAAACAATGAAAAGGTACCTTAATTTTTATGGCATATGAACACGCAATTGTGCTAACCGGTGGCATCGCAACAGGCAAAAGTACGGTTTCAAATATTCTTAAAACCCATGGGTTTGAAGTGATTGATGCTGATAGTATTGCCAAAGAGATTTTGCCTTTACATGTAAAAGAAGTACAAAAAATTTTTGGCGAGCGTGTCGTAAGAGAGGGTGCGATAGACCGTAAGGCATTGGGTGCGATTATTTTTAATGATAAATCTGAGCGTGAAAAACTTAACGCTTTTTTACATCCGTTGATTCGCGAAGAGATTTTTAAACGCTCCCAAATGCTAGAAGAGAAGAAAAAGCCTTATATTATTGATATTCCACTCTACTTTGAGAGTGATGGGTATCATTGTAAGGTCGTTGTTGTGGTCTATGCCCCGATTGAAGTGCAACGAAAACGTCTCATGATACGAGAAAATTTTACCAAAGAAGAGGCGCAAAAGCGTATTGATGCGCAGATTTCGATTGAAGAGAAAAAGGTGATGGCCGATTTTCTGATTAACAATTCGTTTGACCGCAAGTTTTTAGATGAAGAGATTGAAAAGTTTATCAAATTTGTAAGAGGAAAATATGCAGATAGCTAAGTACAATGCCAGTGGAAATGATTTTGTCATCTTTCACACCTTCAAAGAAGAAGATAGAAGTGCTTTAGCTAAAACATTATGCGATAGGCAAAAAGGCATTGGGGCGGATGGGCTTATCGTCTTACTTCCTCATGCAACCTATGATTTTGCTTGGCAGTTTTATAACAGTGATGGTTCCGTAGCCTCGATGTGTGGCAATGGCACGCGCGCGTGTGCACATTATGCATTTATGAATGATTTAGCCCCCTCCTCTATGCGCTTTTTAACAGGAGCTGGCGTTATTCACTCAACCGTTGCAGACGATATCGTTGAGACGGAACTCACCTCCCCTAAAAAATTAAGTGATTCTTTTGAAGAACATGGGCATAGATGGTATTTTTATGATACAGGTGTGCCTCATTTAGTCTGTTTTGTAGAAGATGTATCTGTATTTGATAAGGCTATTGCACGTCAAATGCGCTATGCGTATAATGCCAATGTCAACTATGTTGCGTTATGTAAGGGAACGTTACATGTAAGGACGTATGAGCGTGGTGTTGAGGATGAAACACTTGCCTGTGGAACGGGCATGGCAGCTTCTTTTTACGCGGCATATTGTGAAAAAATGGTTGAAAAGAGTGTTACGGTCTATCCGACAAGCGGTGAAGAGCTCTTTTTACGCATTGAGAATGAGCGACTTTTTTTCAAAGGCAAGGTAGAACACGTCTTTGAAACGCAGTGGAAACGCTAAGTACACGTGCAAAAATCCAAACTTCTTTTTATCGTTGCCCTCTTCTTTAGCCAAGCACTTTTATACGGTGCTGGGCTTCCAAGTGCTTATTATCAGATGGATGACAATACCAAGCAAAAAGAAGAATTTATCCGATACATGAAAGTTTTAGTGGATAAAAGCAATGAAGAGATCCGTAAAGACAGAGAGTTTATCACGGGATTTTTCACCAAAGCCGTTCCTGATGCTTTTCGCGGACTCAATCAGCAAAATGTGGGCTATTTGATTGCATTACGCAATAAATACGGAGTTGAAAATCTCTTCGACCGCGATGAGTATTACAAACGTATTGATGTGGTTCCTGTGTCACTGGCAATTGCACAAGCGGCACTAGAGAGTGGTTGGGGTAAAAGTCGGTTTGCACGAGAAGCCAATAATCTTTTTGGACACTGGACTTACTCAGGTGTCGGGTTGATGCCTCAAAATAGATTACCGGGTAAGACCCATATGATTCGTATTTTTAGCTCTTTACAAAAATCAGTTAATGGGTATATGCTTAATTTAAATACGAATATCGCGTATGAAGATTTTAGAAATAGACGCTTAAAAGCTCGCAATGAAGGTAAAAACTATACGGGAATGGAAGCTGCCAAAACGATGATTCACTACTCTGAGCTAAAAGGAGAGTACATCAAAATGGTGCAAGAAATGATAGAACAGAATAACTTAGCGATTTACGATAGCAGGCAAAATTAGAAATTTGCCTCTTTCATGAGTTCTGCTTGGTAATGGGTAATGATGGGATCAATCACTTCATCATACAATCCACCCTCCATAATCGCATCTAAACGATACAATGTCAGTCCAATACGATGGTCTGTGATTCGGTTTTGTGGGTAATTGTAGGTACGAATACGAGCACTTCTATCGCCTGAGCCTACTTGCATTTTTCGTGCTTCACTCTCTTTAGCATTGCGCTCTTGAAGCTCTAAATCATAGAGTTTGGCTTTGAGAATTTTCATCGCAGCATCTTTATTTTTATGTTGAGATTTTCCATCTTGGTTCACAACAACAATGCCTGTAGGTAAGTGAGTGATGCGCACGGCACTGTCAGTTGTATTGACCGATTGTCCACCGTTTCCGCCTGAACGCATAACATCGATTTTAAGATCATTAGCATTAATCTCAATTTCCACATCATCGACTTCTGGCATAACGGCAACGGTGACAGCAGAAGTGTGCACACGTCCTTGAGACTCCGTTAGAGGTACACGTTGAACTCTGTGTACACCACCTTCATATTTAAGGCGTGAAAAAGCACCCTGCCCTTTAATTAAAGCGATAACTTCTTTATAGCCGTTTAAAACACCTTCACTTAAAGAGACTACTTCAACTTTCCAGCCACGATTTTCAGCATAGCGAAGATAGGATTTAAAAAGATCTGATGCAAAAATGGCTGCTTCATCTCCTCCCGTTCCTGCACGAATTTCTAAAAAGATATTCCGGTCATCATTGGGGTCAGTAGGAAGAAGTAGTAGCTTAATTTCCTCTTCTAGTTCACCCACACGAGGCTCTAATGTTTTAAGCTCATCCTTCGCCAATTCCCCTAGTTCATCATCATCAAGAAGTTGTTTGTTTTCATCGATTTGTTCTAGGGTTGAAAAATACTCCAATGTCTTATCTTTAATTGCTTCTAAGTTAGACTGCTCTTTTGAGAGTGAAGTCATTTTTTTAATGTCATTAGCGACATTAGGATCACTTAGAAGGTTTGTAAGCTCGTTGTAACGCTCAAGGAAAGGAAGTAATTTTTCTTTTAACATGAAAGGAAACTAAAAGGAAGAGGATGTTGCTGCGTTATGCAGCAACAGATCCGAGTGTATTGACAAGTTGTGACAATCTACTTACACGACGTGCAGCTGTATTTTTTGTTAAAATACCTTTACCTGCATAAGAGTGGAAGTTTTTGTTGACATTTTTAAGTGCTACTTCTGCTGCTGCTTGATCACCTGCTTCAACGGCTTCTCTTACAGCACGTGTGAGATTTTTGATTCTAGTTTTATAAAATCTATTTCTTTCAGTGCGCTTTTTCGTTTGTCTAATACGCTTTTCTGCTGACTTGTGATTTGCCATAGATAAGCCTTTCATTTTTAAATTTAGGCGTAGATTATATATAAAGTAAGTTTAAATAGAACTTATTTTAAGGGTGTTTTAAAATAAAAAGGAGCAGATTTTGGCTATTTCGCCTTTAAAACGGTTGATTTTATAAAAAATTGATTTAAAAACCCTTTTTCACTCCCATAAAGCGCATAATGAAACTCATGCGGATTTAGAACAATATACTCTAAATGATTTTGAGCATTAGCGTCTCCCGCAAATAAAAAGAGATCATTTTTTTCCATAGGCGTATCCCATGAAGGCAGGAGTCTTACTTCTTTATGGCGTACGTGCATCAGAGGAATTAAATTGTTTTCTAAAGAACGATTTTTTAATGAGGTTTTTAAAAGCTTTAACGAAATAGGTTTATCATGATGCAAAATCATTGGTGCTGAGGCTTCATCTATTTTACATGTAAATAAAAGCGGGTGTAAATCAAGGGCCAAAAGCTCTTTAGTCAGCGTAATAACACGCTCTTCACTCAGAGTTCTAATATGCTTTATAAATAAATCAAGGGCAGGATTAATGATAGCATGAACTGTTTTTGTGATGAGTACTTTTGCTGGAATAAAAACCATATCAATACGAGAATTTTCAAAAATAGAGAAATCTTCGAGTTCATTTTCTCGTGCAATCGTAATAATTGTAGGATTGAGTTTACGAGCGGTTGCGAGTATGGAAAGGTTGGTTGTATCATCGTTGGTTCCTGCGATAATACCAACACAGGACTCAATACCTAAGCCTTTAAGTAAGTCTCGATCATCACCATCGCCGATATGAACCATCTTCCTTTCAACAAAAGAGAGTTGTTTTGCTTTCTCAACATCAATTTCTGCAAAACCTATATCAAAATCATTTTGTCTCAGTACTTCATAAATACTTTTTCCCATGCGTCCATAACCACACACGATGTATCGTCCTTTAGGAAGATTGACCAATGGGTCATAGAGATTGCACAAACCATAAATCCAACGTGCGAGCCTAAGTGTATAGGGTGTGTTAATGGACATGTGAATTTGATTGGCAATAATTTCAAAGGGGTTTTCAATGATTTGAACCCCTAAATCGAGTAAATTTTCCGTATGGTTTTTAGTAGTCGATTTAATGGCCATCGTAATGTTTGGGTTGAGGACTTTTGCCGTGAGTGCTATCCGAAGATTCAGTGCATCATTTTCAAAAAGACTCACAATTGCTTTACAATAGGCTGACTTGATGCCAGCCATCTCTAATGCGTCCGAATTGTGAGCATCAGCATTAAGGCAGTAAACAGTTGGTGTAAAGTTTTCCAAAAGTAGAGCATCTCGCTTACTTTCATCTTTCTCAATAACCACAGAGCGCAGACCGTATTCATTAGCTTGTTTAATGATTTCACTCGTAATAGCGTTGTAGCCTAAAATAATAATAAAGCGTTCTTTTAAAGAGCCGACATTGCGTATAAATTTGGCTTTTTGAAACTCTTGCAAAAAAAGTTTATCTTGTAAAAGTGCTACAAGGCTACCAAGGCTATAAAACCAACCTGTTACACTAAAAAACACACACATAGAGACCCAAATGCGCTGAGGATACGTAAATGCGTAAGGTGTTTCACCAAAACCGATGGTGGTTGCGGTATAACTTATAAAATAAAAAGCATCAAAAATAGTAAGTTTATAAGTATTCCCATCGCTGTCGACACCATCAATGAGTAAAAGGCCGACGATAGAAAGGGTATAGGTACAAATAATCACCAAAAAAGGTGTACGCATACGCTGTAAAATAAGCCACAAAGAGCTATGTTTCACGAGGTTTCCTAGCGCTTAGATTTGAGGGTATCACCAATATAAAGTAACACGCTAATGATATTTGCCATTAAAGCACCTCCGCTGAGACTAATAATGATAGAAGCAATTTCTCTATCAACAGTATATGCATACGCTGCAATTGTCCAAATCGTCGCAGAAGCGATGAGTTGAATGTCTGCAACCAAACTGGTCGCTAAAAGGACAGAGCCTAATTGTGTTTTATCACCAATTTTCAGCGTTGTTGCAATAATATTAACCACTAAAGCTGCAAAAAGCTCGTACTTACTGTGAAGTTCAATATCACTCAAATCACCATAAAAAAAGCCAAAGTTTAGTGTCATGGCAAGAATGATAAAAAATCCTGAGATAACCTTGTCTAAATTCATCGGTTTTCCTTTTAACAAAAGTGCATAAGACGTATTATACACTTTACATGTAAAGATTAAAAAAGTTTTGTTACAATTCAGATAAATCTTTACATGTAAAGCGAGAAATAAGAATGAAACTTTTTGGAACTGATGGTGTAAGGGGCAAAGCGGGTAAGAAGCTCAGTGCTTTTATGGCGATGCGTCTAGCAATGGCCGCGGGCATCTATTTTCGTAAAAATTCCATTACCAATAAAATTTTAGTGGGAAAAGATACCAGACGCAGTGGTTATATGATTGAAAATGCTATCGTTTCAGGCTTAACAGCGGTTGGGTATGATGTTAGACAAATTGGTCCTATGCCGACCCCCGCAATTGCTTTTTTAACAGAAGATATGCGGTGTGATGCGGGTATTATGATTAGTGCTTCGCACAATCCCTATTTTGATAATGGCATCAAATTTTTTGACTCATTTGGTAATAAACTCGGAGAAGAGCAAGAAGCGGAGATTGAGAAGATTTATTATGATGATGTGTTGATTGAGAAAAATCAAAAGATGGAGTTCGATATTGGTCGTTCAAAACGTGTTGACGATGTTATAGGACGCTATATTGTCCAGATTAAAAATTCATTTCCAAAAACATTGACACTTAAAGGGCTTCGTATTGTGCTTGACACGGCCAATGGTGCCGCTTATAAAGTAGCTCCAACGATTTTTAGTGAGCTAGGCGCGGATGTTATTATTATCAATAATGAGCCCAATGGAAGCAATATCAATCTTAATTGTGGGGCATTGCATCCTGAAGAATTAGGTGAAGAAGTACGAAGGCTCAGAGCGGATGTTGGTTTTGCTTTTGATGGGGACGCTGATAGACTAGTCGTTGTGGATGAAAAGGGTAATCCAATACACGGCGATAAACTTTTAGGTAAGCTGGCAACATTTTTACAAAGTCAAAACAGACTCACAAACCAAGGTGTTTGTGTGACTGTTATGAGCAATCAAGCGTTAGAAGATTATTTGGAAAAAGCTAAGATTAAGACCTACCGTTGTGACGTGGGTGATAAGAATGTTTTAGAGTGCTTATATCGCGAAAAAATAGCCTTTGGTGGTGAACAAAGTGGGCATATCATTCTCTCTGATTTTGCCAAAACGGGGGATGCGTTAGTAGCAGCACTTGCTGTTATGAACTGTGTGCTCACAGAGAAGCAAAAAGTGAGTAAACTCTTCAATGCATTTGAGCTTTATCCGCAACTTTTACACAATATGAAAATAGACAATAAAATTCCTCTTTCTGAGCTCAAAGGATATACAGAACTTGTTGAAGCATGTGAAGCTAAAAAAATTCGTGTCTTAATTCGTTATTCAGGTACAGAAAACTTATTGCGTATTTTATTAGAAGGGCGAGATGAAAAAGAGCTTGAAGAGTACATGGAAAAAGCCGTCAAGTTTTTCAAAAGTGCTTTAAATGAATAGAATTTTAATCGTTTTTTTAAGTGCATTGGTTGGTGTTTTTGTTATCGACCAAAATTTAAAAGCTCTATTTTTAGATGGGTTTCGTTGGTACGGTGATTATTTTTCATTGATTTTGACTTACAATAAAGGGGTTGCTTTTTCACTCTTCGCTTTTTTAGAAGAGTATTTGAAATACCTTCAATTACTTTTAATTGTAGGTGTCGGGATTTATCTTAGTTTTGAAAAGCTCTTCTTTAAAGACCATACACTTGCTATTGGAATTGTTGCAGGGGCAGCTTTAAGTAATGTTTACGATAGGTTTATTCATGGCGGTGTGGTAGATTATTTCTTTTGGCACTATGGGTTTGAATTTGCCGTGTTTAATTTTGCAGATGTCATGATAAATTTTGGCGTTGTTTTAATCTTATGGTATTCATGGAAAGGTTCAAAAAAAGCTATTTAGATTCACATGTAAAAATTTTCTCTCAAAAAAAGTTGCATTTTTCATTTTTTTTGGTATAATCTCAGCTCCCAAATGATGTGGTCGCGTAGCTCAGTTGGTAGAGCACTACCTTGACATGGTAGTGGTCGGAGGTTCGAATCCTCTCGTGGCCACCATTTTTTGTTCTCCCGTTGGTGTGGGAGTTCATACAAGTAAAGGATTATACTATGATGAATGATGTGATAGCCTACAAAGTAGGTGGACAAATCATCGATACGCAAACCGCAGCCGCTTCTTCTTCAACTTATCCCGATACACTTTTGTTTAACAACTCTAAAGAGTCTCTTGAGGTGATTCGCCACTCATGTGCGCACTTAATGGCTCAAGCCATCAAAGCCTTGTATCCTGATGCAAAGTTTTTCGTGGGTCCTGTGATTGAAGATGGCTTTTATTATGATTTTCGTGTGGATGTAAAAATTGGTGATGCTGATTTAAAAGCAATTGAGCAGAAAATGAGTGAGCTTGCTAACGCAAAACTCCCCATTGAAAAAAACTGTACAACAAAAAGTGTGGTTACCCAACATTTTGCTAATGATGATTTAAAACAAGAGGTACTTTTACGTATACCTGATGGTGAAGTCTCCATCTATAAACAAGGAGATTTTGAAGATTTGTGCCGTGGCCCTCATGTTCCTAATACAAAATATCTTCGATTTTTCAAACTGACAAAAGTAGCAGGCGCTTACCTTGGCGGTGATGAAAAACGTGAGATGCTGACACGTATTTATGGTATTGCATTTGCCGATAAAGAGAGTCTTAAAGATTATGTGACCATGATTGAAGAGGCTAAAAAACGAGATCATCGTAAAATTGGTAATGAACTTAAGCTCTTTACCTTTGATGAAGAAGTCGGAGCGGGGCTTCCAATTTGGTTGCCAAATGGCGGGAGACTGCGTTCAAAGCTCGAACAACTTTTATTTAAAGCACATCGACAACGAGGCTATCAACCTGTTCGTGGACCGGAGCTTTTAAAATCTGATGCATGGAAAGTCAGTGGCCACTACCAAAATTATGGCGAAAACATGTATTTTACGGTCATTGATGAAGCAGAGTATGGCATTAAGCCAATGAACTGCTTAGGACACATTAAAGTGTTCCAAAATGAAGTACGAAGTTATCGTGATTTGCCACTGAAGTTTTTTGAATACGGCGTTGTCCATCGTCATGAAAAAAGTGGCGTACTTCATGGACTTTTTCGTGTGCGCGAATTTACTCAAGATGATGCCCATATTTTCTGTACGCCGGATCAAATTAAAGAAAATGTTATAGAAATTTTAAGTTTTGTCGATTCTATTATGAGTGCTTTTGGATTTAAGTATGAGATGGAAATCTCCACAAGACCTGAAAAATCGATTGGGGATGAGGCGTATTGGATAGCTGCAACGGAAGGCTTGAAGAAGGCTTTAGACGAAAATGGCATCAAGTACGGCATTGATGAAGGTGGCGGAGCGTTTTACGGTCCAAAAATTGACATCAAAATTACCGATGCGTTGAAGCGAAAATGGCAGTGTGGAACGATTCAAGTTGACTTTAACTTGCCAGAGCGCTTTGATATCTCTTATGTAGATGCCAACAACGAACATGCGCGTCCTGTGATGTTGCACCGTGCCATTTTAGGCTCATTTGAGCGTTTTATTGGTATCTTGATTGAGCATACATCGGGTGAATTTCCGTTCTTTATTGCGCCAACACAAGCGGTATTAATTCCAATTTCGGATGCTCATTTGGATTATGCAAAAAAATTAGCCAATGCGTTGATGGCTGAAGGCATTGATGTAGAGGTTTCCTCTAAAAATGAGAGTCTCAACAAACGTATTCGAAACGCAGAAACGATGAGAGTTCCGATGATTTTGGTTATCGGGGATGCTGAGGTTGAAAACCAAAGCGTTGCAGTACGTGACAGACGAGAAAGAACACAGTATAATTTGAGTAAGATAGAACTACTAAAAACCCTAAAGGAGAAATTGAGTGAGGTACACTTTTGAGTAAAGACAAAGAGGTCATGCTTAATGATGAAATCAGAGCAGCAGAAGTAAGATGTATCGGAGATGATGGAACACAATATGGCATCATTACTCGAAAAGAGGCTTTAGCCAAAGCTGATGAACTAGGTCTTGATCTCGTGCTTATTGCACCAGATGCAACCCCTCCTGTCGCTAAGATTATGAACTATGGAAAGTTCAAATATCAACAGGAAAAAAAGCTTAAAGAAGCACGCAAAAATCAGAAAATTATCGAGGTTAAGGAGATTAAACTCTCTGTCAAAATCGCTCAAAATGATGTGAACTATAAAGTTAAACATGCTCGTGAATTTCTAGAAGATGGCAAACATGTGAAATTTAGAGTTTTTCTTAAAGGGCGAGAAATGGCAAACCCTGAGATTGGTGAGCAAGTGTTAGAAGCACTGTGGCCAATGTTAGAAGATATTGCAGAGAGAGAAAAAACACCTAAGCTTGAAGGTCGATACATCAATATGCTGGTCACTCCAAAAAAGTAACCTCATTTAACACTCATTTTAATCCCCTCTAAGGAAAAATAAGCTATTATAAGCGTTTTCTAATGCTAGAGGGGATATTTTCTCATTTGGATTTTAGAATAATCACAAGGAGTAAGCATGCCGAAAATGAAAACGGTACGCGGTGCAGCCAAGCGTTTTAGATGCGCAAAGAATAAGATTAAAAGAGGCGCAGCCTTTAGAAGTCATATTCTTACTAAAAAACCAACGAAAAGAATGCGTGGTTTGAAAGTCGCTAAAACAGTCGATGCACGCGATGAGAAGTCCGTTAAATTAATGCTTTGTAAAGCATAATTTAGAATATTTAAGTTTTTGACAAGAGTCATTCACCCTACATGTAATGTTCCCCTCGTTATGAGGGCAAGTTCCCCCGTTGGGACACCGACATTGATTTATTTGGTCAAGGAGACACCATGGCAAGAGTAAAAACAGGTATCGTCAGAAGAAGACGTCACAAGAAGATTTTAAAGTTGGCAAGAGGTTTCTTTAGTGGAAGAAGAAAACACTTTAGAAAAGCGAAAGAGCAACTTGAAAGAAGTATGGTCTATGCATTCAGAGACAGAAGACAGAAGAAAAGAGATTTTAGAAGACTCTGGATTACACGTATCAATGCAGCATGTAGACTAAACGACATCAGCTACTCACGTTTTATTAACGCTCTTAATAAAGCCAATATTGATTTAGATAGAAAAATTCTTGCAGATATGGCGATGAATGACCCTGAAGCATTTGCAACTGTTGTAAAACAAGCAAAAGCTGCCCTTTAATACTACTTTTTAAAAGAAGATGGTGTAGAAGCCATCTTCTTCCTTTTATTCCGCAATACAAATCTCTTTCTTAGTCATATGATAAAGTGTTTTATACCCCACAATAAAAATAATAAGCGTTGTTGCTAGAATCAAAAAATGCGCAATATAGCTATAAAAAAGAGTATGAGTTATATGATATACAATCAGTGAAGCAATAGTCATAGCCGCCAGAGGAAATGTAAAAGCCCACCACGAGATAAAAAATGGAAGCTTAATAAAATCTTTAATTCTGAAGAGCAATAGAAGCGTAAAAAAGAGCCCTATACTGTAAAGAAATGAAGCAAAAAAGTCAAAGTTTCCTGTGAGCTTAATATAGCTAATAACACTGACCGATGGTGGTGCTATGAGTATAAATAAAGTAGGGATGAACTTTTGCGCTAATTGATGATGGAAAATGATACGATTAATTATAATAGGCATTAAAACAATCCAAAAAAAGATACCCACAGCAAAAAAATAGATGAGTATAGCTAAGGGAGCAAAACCTTCACCTCCAATAGGCACAATAACATTGCCTACAATGGGAATAAACCATGCAGGATTTGAATGTGTGATTTCCATATTTTTTGTAATCCAAAAATTGATAGTATAAAACGTAAAAAAAGTTTGTAAACTGGCACCAACATACCATAAAATACAAGAAAAAGTGATTGAAATTTCATGGTAGACAATAGAGAGAAGAAGCAACGAAATTGAAACAGCAGCAAAAAAATTAATACGAACAGGATGGTTGAATTCATTACGTACAGCGTCTAAATAGAAGAGTATTTTAAGAACATATAATGATGCAATTATAGAAAAAATAATCGTAACAAGGATGGTTAGAGCTATACTGATAAAAGAAGGTACGCCTAGCCATAAAGTGGCTTTTTGATAAACAATGGTGAGTCCTGAAAGTCCCATCGTGATAGCAAACATCATAATAGGAAAATGTTGTAATCGTGTTGAATGTATCATCGAATCTCCTGTAAAGGGGTATGATTGAAGTCTAAATTAGGATAGAGGAAACTCCCTATCCTAATTTAAATTAGCTTAGTGGGTGTAGTCAGTTTTTTTAGGGTAAATAAAGATAGTTTTACGCGTAATGACAATTTTTTCTTTGTCATCTGTTGCATATGCTTTGATTTCAATTGGAAGAGCTTCACCTTCCGCTTTAATCTCTTTAGGAACAGAAGTTAAAAGAACGATTTTTTTCATTTTTTCACCCGCTTTGAGCAAGAAAGGCTCACTTGGTTTATCAATGATGATATCGTTATTTGAAATATCAAAATAATACATATGGTCTTTAGTGTCGGTATTTTGAAATAAAAACGTATAAGCATTTTCAACGGTTTTACCATCATCTAAGATTTTGTAAAGCTGACTTGGGCGGTTGATATTTAAGAGCATGTACTCTTTTTTGCTACCCATGATAAAAAGACCAATGAGTGCCAAAGTTAATGCTATGCCGTAAGCGATGGTTCTAAATCGTAAGTATTGTGTTTTGGCATTTTTTTCAATGGCGTTAGAACTTGTCCATGTAATTAAGGACGGTTTACCTAATTTTTCCATAACAGGTGTACAAGCATCAGCACATTCTAAACAATTGATACATTCTAATTGCATACCTTTTCGAATATCAATGTGTGTTGGGCAGACACGAACACACGCTTCACATCCTGTACAATCATCTGTTTCTAGTGGCGGTTTAGAGCCAAGTTTTGTTCCTTTTGCATCAAAAATTTTACCACCACGTTTTTCATCATAAATCGTTTGAAGGGTGTTTTCATCAAATAAGACAGATTGTATACGCGCATAAGGGCAAATGTAGACACAAAAATTTTCTTTCAAAGAGACAATATCGTAAATTAAAAAGAGCGCAACGCCAAACAAAAATCCATACATGACACTGTGTTCGGTAGGTTCTTTTAGATACTGGAAAAAATCCTCAGGCGGTATAAAATACCATAAAAAGTTCGACGCTGCCACAAAAGCCAACATTGACCAAATGAGAATAGCAATTATCTTTTTAAATGAATTACCTGCATCATCATCTTTTTGTTTATTTTTAATACTTTTATGAATACCAAGAAGTGCTGTTTCAATAAGGTCACGATAAATGACACGAAAGATCGTTTGAGGACAAGACCATCCACACCAAACACGACCTCCTAAAGTAGTCATAAAAAAGATGCCTAAAAAGAGAAGCATCAGAATAAAAGGCATCAAATAGAGCTCTTGCATATCAAAAGTAGTAAACAAGAGATGCAACTGTTTTTTATCAAAGCTCAGTAAAAAAAAGTGATTTCCTTCAATACGAATAAAAGGGAGAATTAATGAAATAAGAGTGATGATACCAAACGTAAAATAGCGCTTTTTACGGTAATAAATAGAGGTAGTTGTACTACATTGCATGTGAAGTTCCTTGTGGTTGAAGAGCAATATCTTTGATTAAAGAGCACTCTTTTTGAGGTTTTGATTTAATAGATATGGTTTGTTTTTTAGGTGATTTTAAAAGAGACATTTTGGCTTTAACCAAATCTTTAAGACCTCGCGAATTAATATAATCTTTTAATGAGGTGCGGCTAACACCTAAAATTTTAGCGATTTCACTGACAGATGTTTTTGCTTCTAAGAGTTCAATCACACGTGGTCTATAAATATCAAATTTAGATTTAGACATTCTTCCTTTGGGTCTTCCTTGTGCTTTTTCTTTTTCAAGTTGTTTGTTAAGTTCACGTTGTTTACAAAGAAGTTCTAACAAAACAAGGGGTTTTGTATTGATTTCGATAAGCGTATTGCACTCAGCAAGATGGACGGAAATGGAACGCTTGAGAAGACACTCAAAAACTTTAACCAGTTCTTCTACAGATTCTGAAAATGTTGTTACATCAAAAATAAGAAGATGATCGCCTGTTTCTAAAGAACGTAAAAAGCCTTTAAATTCTTTTCGTTCTTCAAGTTCTAACAAAGGGTTAGAGTTTTCTATTTCTGTGGTATCGATTTTAAGATTGTGATGGTGCGCATATTTCATAATCTGTTTTTGCTGAACAGTGATATTTGGCTCATCAACACGGTTTTTTAAGAGTACAATATTCATGAAATTGTCACCTTTTTATCATTTGTTTGATGAAAGTATACATTGAATGACGTAGAAAGTCAAGATATATTATTGTTTTATCGTCAGTCTGCTTCTTAACTATGTTTTTTAAGCTTACATGTAAAGCTGTTTAGCTATACTTATCCCCTAAATTCATTCAGAAAGGTGGTGGATAGAGTATGCCAGGGATTAAAGTACACCCCAATGAATCGTTTGACGAAGCGTATCGCAAGTTTAAAAAGCAAGTTGATCGTAACCTAGTTGTCACTGAAGTGCGTGCTAGACGTTTCTATGAAACAGCAACGGAAAAACGCAAAAAAGATAAAATTAGTGCTCGCAAAAAACAGCTTAAACGTTTGTATATGCTTCGCCGTTACGAGTCAAGACTCTAACAACACATAGCCAAGAAGTTAGCTTCTTGGCTTCTTTTACTTTTCTCCTAAATATCTTCTCAAACAAAACTAATTAAATCTGTGATAACATAACACCCTAGATCTCTTCATCGTTAGTCATAAAGGACGTAGCATGGATAAAAAGCTTACGGTTATCGAAGCAGCCAAATTAATGAACGTTAGTAAAGAGGCAATTTACAATCGTTTACGCAGAGGAACCTTGCAGTGTGTGGTTGAAGAAGGTGTTAAGTACATTCTTTTTTCTAAAAATACACACAAAGAGACCCATGTGATATCTCGTAAAGTAGAGAGTACCGTAGACAGTGCCTATATAGAACTCTTGAAAACACAGTTAGAGGAAATGAAGCTTAAAAATGAGCGTTTAGAAGCCGATAAAGAACGTTTAATTGCCGATAAAGAGAGACTTTTAATCGAATCAAAAGATAAAATCGAAGCTATCTATAAAGAACGAGATGAACAACTAAAAACGATTTTATCGTTAGCTAACAGACAAATTACATTTACCTCTTCCGAAGTAACTCCTCCATCCCCTTCTACGGTTGAAACAAGTGCCCATGAAGAGAGCGTGTCTTCTTTGAGTGAATATGTTGAAGAGGCGGATTTGCTAGAAGAAGAGAACGATGAAAAGGAAGAAGATATTTTTGAGTCTTACAGTGATTGGCGAGATTTGAGAAGTTATCTTAAAGAAAAAGGATTTTCTAAAAAAGAGAAACAACATATCAGTGATACGTTAGGTAAAAAAGTAGGACACGTGAATGATGTTATGGATAAAAATGGAAAATTATTCATCAAAAAAGGTAAAAAACTCAAAGAAATATTAGGAGAATAAAGCCATTATGAAATACGTACGTAAAATTTCAGATTATATGATTGCCGGTGGAATTGGTGTGATGGTTATTGCTTCGATGCAAGGATGTGAACAAAAAGATAACCAAGAAAACGTTTTAAAAGAAGCTGCTAAAACGCAAGGTGCTTTAGTCATTGTTGATGAAATAGCGCCGGGTGAGTACAAGATAGCCGAAGAATATCCAAGTTCTACAACCCGTATTATTGTGCGCAGTGTCGATGGAACAGAGCGTATTTTAAGTCAAGAAGAGGTTGACAAGTTAGTTAAAGATGAAGCTAAAAAAATTGATAACAACACCTCTGCTCTGACAAACCCGAGTTTAAGTTCAGGGCAAATGGGATTAGGCGGTATTTTACTCTCTAGTATTGCTGGTGCGATGATAGGAAGTTGGATTGGAAATAAACTTTTCAACAATCAAAACTATCAAAATCAACGAGCAACAACATATAAAAGCCCTCAAGCGTATAGCCGAAGTACCAGTAGTTTTAATAAGCCATCTGGAACAAGTGCGGCAAGCAGTGCTTCTAAAAGCAGTGGTTTTTTTGGTTCGTCCAACACGGGGACATCATCGTCTGCTTCCAAAGCACCATCGAGTGCGCCTGTTAGTTCAGGAGGTTGATGATGTTACATGTAGAAAAAATTAAACCTTTAACAAAAGAGTTTTTAGAATCTATTGGGTTTTATTGGCACACCGATAACGATAACACATCGTACGTTGCCGATGAGTTGGTTTTGGTGAGTAATACGGAAGTAGAAGCGTACTATGAAGCCGCCAATGAACTTTACGATATGTTTGCTGAAGCAGGGCAATATGTTATTGATAACAATCTCTTTCATGAACTCAATATCCCGTTTAATTTAGTCGAATTAATTAAAAACTCATGGGAAAATGATGTGCATTGGCATTTGTATGGACGGTTTGATTTTGCAGGTGGCATTGATGGCAAACCTATCAAACTGATAGAATTCAATGCCGATACGCCAACGTCTTTGTATGAAACAGCGATTATTCAATGGGCAATGCTTAAAGCCAACGGCATGGATGAAGCTAAACAGTTTAATACCGTTTTTGAAGCCTTAAAAGAAAACTTTAAACGCCTTGTGGTTTTGGGTGGAGATACAGCGGATTTTGAAAAATACTATGATGGCTGGAAGATTCTTTTTTCCTCAATTCGAGGGAGTATCGAAGATGAGAACACCACGCGCTTACTTCAAATCGCTGCGAATGAAGCGGGTTTTCACACCGATTTTGCTTATGTCGATGAGGTAGGGTTTCATGCGCAAGAAGGTATTTTCAAAGGAGATGAAAACTTTGAGTTTTGGTTTAAGCTTATTCCTTGGGAAAATATTGCTATTGAAGAGGGCGATTTAGCGCTTTTATTGGATGAAATCATTCGTGAGCAAAAAGCGATTATCCTTAATCCTGCGTATACTTTAATATTTCAAAGCAAGGCTTTCATGAAAATTTTATGGGATTTATTCCCCAACCATCCTTTGCTTTTAGAAACATCATTTGAGCCCTTAAAAGGCAAAAAACAGGTTGAAAAACGCGCTTTTGGGCGAGAAGGTGCTAACACCATTATTTACGATAACGATATGTCCGTGTTAGCAAAAGTTGAGGGTGAGTATGGTAATTTTAAAGCCATTTATCAAGAGTATACAGAGCTTCCAAAAGACAGTAAAGGTGAGTCATACCAAGCAGGTATCTTTTTTGCCTACGAAGGATGCGGGCTTGGCTTTAGACGAGGAGGGCTTATTATGGAAAACTTCTCAAAATTTGTAGGACATAGGATAAAGGACTAATATGAAGATTGTACTATTAGATGCAAAAACACTTGGTAATGATGCTGATTTGAGTGTTTTTAAGCAGTTTGGGCATTTTGAAGCGTTTGATACGACTGCATTGCATCAACGTATTGAACATATTGGAGATGCAAAAATTATTTTGACAAATAAAGTGGTTATTGATAAAGAAGTAATAGATGCATGTCCTAATCTTGGACTTATCTGTGTCACGGCAACGGGAATGAATAATATTGATTTAGCATATGCCAAAGAAAAAGGGATAAGTGTTAAAAACGTGGCAGGTTATTCCACTGCTTCTGTCACGCAAGCAACATTTACGTTAGTGTTGTATTTATTGGGAAAAGCTGCTTATTACGATACGTATGTCAAATCAGGTGCTTGGGTTAAAAGTCCAATCTTTACGCATCTAGATCGCCCAATTACTGAAATTAAGGGCAAAAAGTGGGGAATTATTGGTTTGGGAAATATTGGTAAAGAGGTTGCAAAAGTAGCAACAGCTTTTGGAGCACAGGTCTTTTACTATTCCACAAGTGGCGCCAACAACGATGCGGTCTATGAGCGTTTGGAGTTAGAATCAATGCTTCGTACGTGTGATATTGTTTCAATACACTCTCCCTTGAATGATAAGACTAAAGGTTTGATAGGTGAACAACAGCTTGCGTGGATGAAAACGGGTGCGATGATTGTGAATATGGGACGAGGGGGCATTATTGATGAGCATGCTTTAGCGCACGCCATTGACGTACAAGGTTTGTATGCAGGTATTGACGTGGTTGCCATTGAACCCATGGAAGAAAGCAATCCTCTTTTACATGTAAAGTATCCACACCGATTGGCGATGAGCCCTCACACGGCATGGGCAAGTGTTGAAGCAAGAGCTGAATTGATTC
>JAGOZL010000037.1 GCA_018058685.1 Sulfurospirillum sp. | reverse complement strand
TTCACTCTTCTCATTCGCATACGCATCTTCCAATGCCTTATACGCATCCGTTGGCAAGTTCGTCGCACTAAAAAGGATCATATCCTTTATACTCTTTACTATCTCACCGTAAGCTATCTCTCTCATTTTTCTCTCCGAAAAAGTTGGTTTTTTGACACACACATAGTACTAAGTGGTAGAGGTGCGATGTTGAGTTAACATTTAAAAGGAGGGCACCTCTACAAATCTTTACATGTAAAGATTTGCAAAAGTGTACATCCCCAAAAAAAGGGGGATGTACGTCTATTTATCAAACAAAAACAAAAGCACCTACCAAAAGAACAGCTAGGTAAATTGCACCGAAGATCGCACCAAGTGCCCACCAACGTGCTTGAGAAATATAACCAGCACCGTACCAAATTGGAGAAGGTCCTGTACCGTATGGAGTGATAATTCCCATGATACCAAGTGTTCCTGCAACCAAAATCATAAATGAAGGTAATTGTTCAGGAGCAATGAATTTAACAGCGATAACAATAAACACTGGCAACAATGCAGTCACGTGAGCCGTAACACTTGCGAAGAAGTAGTGTAATAAGAAGAAGATGATTAACATAGAAACCATCAACATTACAGGACTAAGTCCAGTTAATGATGTTTCAGCTAATTTACCAATCCATGTTAAGATACCAACATCTTTAAGACCAGACGCTAACGCTACAAGAGTAGAGAACCATACAAGAACGTTCCAAGCACCTTTGTTACCAATAATATCATCCCAAGAGATAACTTTAGTAAGCGCCATCAAAGAAACGATAGAAATCGCAGCCATCGTTGCATCCACTTTCCACTCTTTACCAAAAATCCAAAGAACAAGTGCAAGGACAGCAAAAAGAGCCATTAAAATCTCTTTAAATGTGATTGAACCCATTTTTTGAAGTTCAGCTTTAGCCCAAATAGGAGCCTCAGGAGAATGTTTTTGTGTTGGAGGATAAACAATATACGCCAACAATGGAGTTAGTAAGAAAAGTGGTAACATTAAAGGAACCATGATTGAAGCCCAAGCACCCCATGAAATAGCAACATTGGCACCTTTACCAATTAAATCAACCGCTAAAAGGTTTGGAGCAAGAGCCGTTAGGAACATAGAACTTGTCACACATGTTGCAGCCATCGCTACCCATGAGATATACGCACCAAGTTTTCGTGGCTCATTATCTGGTAGGGAGTTAAAGATTTGTGGAATGTTAATAGCGATTGGGAAGATAGTTCCACCACTTCTTGCTGTGTTAGAAGGCATAAATGGCGCAAGAACGAGGTCTGCAAATGCTACCGCATAACCAAGGCCGAGTGAGCTTTTACCCATGTATTTAACCATGATGAGTGAAATTCGTTTACCCAAACCTGTTTTTTGGTAACCCATCGCAAACATAAACGCTGCAAAAATCAACCAAATGATAGAGTTTGAAAAACCTGAAAGTGCCCATTTAACGTTTGCCGCAGGTGTTTTTCCTACAAGCCCTAAAAGAGCAACTAAAGAAACACCCACCAAACCTACGAGTGCTGCAGGTACTGGCTCAATAATAAGCCCAACAACTACTGCTAAGAAGATAGCCATAAAGCGCCATGCTTCTACACTTAATCCCGCAGGAGCAGGGATAAACCAAACGACTAACAAGACCAATACTGGAATCAGCATCGAGATTGCTTGTTTCGACATGTAAAACCTCCGTTATGAAATTTAACTCAACAATTAAATCAAGATGCTGAAATTATAAGACGATAAAAGAGATATAAATGAGACTTTTTTGCTAGAATTACGAAAAAAATGGATATTATTCTTATGAAAATCTTAAAATATATAGTTATTTTGTCTTTTTATATCTCTTTTTCATATTCAAATGAAATTTTACTCCTTCACTCTTACAATAAGGGACTCAAATGGAGCGATGGCATTTCATCTGGAATTGAAGAAGTGATGAAAAAATATCCTCATTATGAACTCACAACAGAATATATGGATAGTAAAAAGATTGAATCTGAACAATATGAAGAAGAACTGCTCGTACTCTATGAGAAAAAATTTAGCAACCGCCAATACAAAGCCATCATTGCAGCCGATAACTATGCGTATGAATTTGCTTTAAAATACCATGAACGGTTGTTTGAAAAAACACCAATTGTTTTTTGTGGGGTTGAAAACTTTACACCACAAAGTATTCCCGAAGAGGCAAAACCTTATGTTACAGGGGTTGTGGAGTATAAAAACATACGAAAAAATCTCGAACTTATCTATCAACTCTTCCCTGCGCTTAAGATGGTTTATATCATCAGTGACGACGCATACTCTTCTTTAGCGATTAAAGAGCAAATCATCGAAGAATCTAACCACTTTAAAGATAAGTTTCGTGTCGTTTTTGACAATCAAATTGACTTTGACAAAATTGATGAAAAAATAGCAAAGCTTCCTAAACACAGCGCCATTTTGTTTACAAGTTTTTACCGTGACATGTATGGAACCTACGTTCCTTATCATAAACTAGGAGCTTTTTTTAAACGCTCCAAATTTCCTGTTTTTGCACTCAATCAAATCCACATTGGAGAGGGTGTATTAGGTGGATATATGGTCAATCCTTACGAACAAGGAACTATTGCCGCACAAAAAGCATTTGAAATTATTGATGGTAAAAAGCCTACTTCACTCAAAATAGAAATTCCAGAAAATGCCTATCATTTTGACAACCTCATTTTACGTAAATATAATATTTCACTCAGTGAAATTCCACAGCAATCCACCGTTTTAAATGGTCCCAATAGTTTTTATGAAGAACACCGTAAATTTGTAGAAAATGCCTTTGCCTTGATGCCTCTGTTATTACTCTTAACAACCATATTGGTATTAAACATTGTCAAACGTATCTCTTTGGAAAAAGAGTTATTGCGTCAACATCGCTTAGACAATGTTCTTCTTAATAACATTCAAAGTGCTATTTTTTGGAAAAGCACAGATGGCATCATCGTGGGATGTAATGCTTTATTGTCAAAAATTCTTGAAAAAGACAAAATGGATATCGTTGGTAAACATGTCAGTGAAGTGATGCCAAAGTTTTGCGATAAGATTCAGAATATCTCAGTCGATTGTCCTACCAGTGAAGAAATCGAACTTGAAAAGGGCTCAGGCGAAAAAGTCATCTTCGCGGTAAGACGTACCTACTATACCGATGAAAAAAATCAAGAAGCAGGTGTTGTTACTATTTTGACTGATATCACTGAAAAAAAACGTATTGATACCGAACGAAAACGCCACGAACAATTCGTCATTCAACGCTCTAAGCAGTCCGAAGTGGGAGAAATGATAGCCAGTATAGCACACCAATGGAAAACACCCTTGGTCGAAATCTCAGCCATTGCCCAAGAACTGATTTACAAACGCCGTAAAAAGGTACTGGATGAAGACGATACCCAAAAGTTTGTCGATGATATTATGACACAAGTCAAATACATGTCCAATACTATTGATGATTTTAGAAAATTCATCAAACCTTCGTCTAAAAAAACCTCTTTTGATGTGAAAGAGGCGATTGAGCGGCTTTTAAGCGTCGTTAACCATAGTGTAAAGTATAATTACATTACCCTCAAAATTATAGCCAATGAACACCACCGTCTCCTTGCATATGGCTATCCAAATGAATTTAAACAGTGTGTTTTAAATATCATTAACAATGCAAAAGATAGTATTTTAAAAAAACGAGAGACACTACCTACAGAAGGCGTTATCACCATCACACTCAACAGTGATGACACAACAGTCTATCTTAGTATCAGTGATGATGGCGCAGGCATAGAAGAGGGAAAACTAGAAAGTATCTTTGATCCTTTTATGAGTACTAAACCTCATGGTGATGGATTTGGACTCTATATGGCACGGTTGATTATTGAAGATAAGATGGGTGGTAAAATTATGGCGAAGCATCATAAGAGCGGTGGCGCTTTAATTTTGATATCTGTACCCAAAGGAAAGGAAAAAGATGAAAATCTTAGTGCTTGAAGATAACGAACGCCTTGCTAACCTGATGGTCGAAGCATTAGAGCAAAAAAAATACCATGTTGACCTTTTTAGTGACGGTAAAAAAGCATTAGAATCCATTGACAATGGCTATGACTGTTTTATTTTAGATATCAATGTTCCAGGACTTGATGGTATTAGCTTACTCAAAGAGATACGCAGCATGGATGCCCATACACCTGCTATCATTATCAGTGCGAATATCGACCTTGACACGATTCAAGATGCCTACCACAAAGGCTGTGATGAGTATCTTAAAAAGCCATTTTACATGTACGAATTAGAGATGAAGATAGAAAAGCTTTGTAAACCAAAAATGATGGTGCTCAAACTTGCGGATGGATTTACTTATTCTATGGAAACAGAAACGTTATTAGATGGTAACAATGAAGAAGTAAAGCTGGCTAAAAAAGAGATTTTATTGCTCAACCTTTTTGCAAAAAACCTAGGTAAAAATATCACGTTTGAGCGCATTGAGCAATATGTGTGGGAGGGAGAACTAACAACCACGGAAAATATTCGCGCACTCATTAAACGTTTGCGTAAAAAACTTCCTGAAGAGACGATAGAAAACCAAGGCGGGGTAGGGTATAGGTTACATTATGTCTCCTAAAACATTTTTTCTCTCCCGTGAAAACCTGCTCTATCTTTTAAGTGCGGCTGTACCTTTTTCCTTTGTTGCATGGTCTGCACTTTTAAACAATTTTGTTGTTGAAGTGGCTCAGTTTGATGGTGAAAAGATAGGTATGCTTCAAAGTATCCGTGAGATACCAGGACTTCTTGCGTTTACTATTGTCTTTATTTTACTCATCTTTCGTCAACAAAGTGCTGCGTACCTTTCTTTATTTTTATTAGGCTTTGGCACACTTATTACAGGTTTTTTTCCTTCCACTTACGGACTTTATACCACAACACTCATTATGTCTATTGGTTTTCATTATATGGAAACGTTACACAACTCGCTTTCTTTACAATGGATTCCTAAAAAAAACGCACCCTCTTTTTTGGGTAAACTCTCCTCTTTACGCTCATTCATCGGACTAGGAACTTTAGGGGCTGTGTATGTGCTGATGCAATTTTTACATGTAAGTTATGAAGTGCTTTATATCCTTTTTGGAGGCATCACCATCACTTTAGGTATTGTTGCATGGAGAGGGTTTGAGCATTTTAAAGACGATGTAGTACAAGAAACCAAACTTTTTTTACGCCAAAAGTATTGGCTTTTTTATCTTTTAACGTTTTTAGCTGGAGCTCGTCGTCAAATCGTTGTCGTCTTTGCAGGATTTTTATTGGTTGAGAAGTTTGGCTTTAGTGTTCAAAACATGGTACTTTTACTCATCGCCAATACCGTCGTAAATATGTTCTGCGCTCCGTATGCGGGGAAGTTGATTGAGCGTTTTGGTGAAAAAGTCTCATTAAGGTTTGAGTATTTAAGTATTATTACGATTTTTATTCTCTATGGCTTTGTACAAACTAAAGAGATGGCAATAGGGCTTTATATCTTAGACAATCTCTTTTTTACCATTGCCATTGCTTTAAAAACCTATTTTCAAAAGATTGCCGATCCTAAAGATATCGCCGTCACATCAGGGGTGGGTTTTGCCATAAATCATATCGCGGCGGTGAGTTTACCGTTTACGTTGGGTATTTTATGGATGTACTCCCACAGCGCTGTTTTCTTTGTGGGTGCGGGTATTGGAGTGTTTTCATTTGTATTGACATTTTTTATCAAGGAAGGAAGATGAGTTTACATGTAAAAGAAGATTTTTTACATTTTGACTACGATGCGGATGAGCGCATCTATGATGAAAAGCGTTATTTTGAAGAAGAGGGAAGTGAGCCTTTTGATAACCGCTCTGCAGAGCAGATGTTACTGATGATGAACCGTATCGGAGCAGATTTGCAATTGGATGAGTATGCACTCAAACGTTTAGAAGTGATGTTGCGAACTGATTTGCCTTTTTTTGCCGTCAATAGACGCTTGATCTTAAACTGGGTCAGTGAAAATTTTTTATTTTAATATCATGTTATGTCGTTATAATATGGCATTTACGAAGAGGTTATCATGAAAAAGATATATTTAATACGACATGCCAAATCAAGCTGGGAAGAAGAGGGCTTAGATGATTTTTCAAGACCCCTTAATGGTCGTGGCAAAAAAGATGTCGCTTTTATGGGAAAAAGACTTAAAAAATACGCCGTTTTACCACACGTTATTTACTCCTCTCCGGCAAAACGTGCCTTTAAAACTGCGAAAGAGCTTGCTCGTGCCATTGATTATGATAAAAAAGATATCGTAGTAGAAGAAAGCTTATATGAGAGTTCTTATCAGCACTACCTTGATGTCATTCACTCTACTAAAGATAAAAACAGCTCTATTTTTATCATCGCACACAATCCTACCATTACCGAAGTGGGTGAGCGTTTAAGCGGGGCTATTTTGACCAATATACCAACATGTGCGATTGTTTGTATTGCCTTTGAAGTGGAAAGTTTTAAAGATATTCGTGAAGAAAGTGGGCATATTCTCTTTTTTGATTACCCAAAGAAACATCAGAAAAAAGAGGACTAACCTCTTTTTCGATAGTACCAAATACTTCCAGCCATACCTATCGCACATACGCCTAATATACTTGTAACTATCATCGAAGCATTGGGGATTCCATCAAAAGGTAAACCCAGCGTATTCATACCAAAATAACCTACGATAAGATTGAGTGGAAGAAAAATACCTGAGAAAATTGTTAAAAGGTAGATGGTTTTATTCATCCGTTCGTTGTTTCGACTGGTGTAAAAGTTATACAAGTTGCCTAGTTTTTCACTGGCTAAAAGAACCGAGCGGTTAGTGCGTTCCAAATGTTCATGGACATCTTTAAAATGTGTCACTAAAAAGTCTTCTTCTCTAAGATAGCTCTCTATAAATCGCTCCAACACATCTTCTGCTAAACTTAAAAGTCTATGGATACGCGAGAGGTCTTTTTTGTGCCCCAACCAGTAGCGCATAAATGAGCCAAAAGAAGCGTTCTCATACAAACGCTCTTCCATCCAATCAATACTTTCATGCAACGATGCCACCATCTTCATCGTGATGTTGACTTTTTCATTTAAAAATTCATACACCTTTTGCATCGTCTCAAAATCACTAAACTCTCCATTTTTGCGGTCATAATAGTAATAGGTGTTTGCATCGAACACAAAAGCATAAGCATCGACTTTAAGCTCTTTTTCTTTGCATGGAAGCGTTAAAATTAAGATATCATAAGATGCTTCTTCCACAAACATCGAAGGATGAGTAGGATTTTTTACATCTAAAAGATGAAAACGATCTATCTGTTCATACAAGTGTTTCATGCCATATCATCCATCGTGTTTGCTGCAATTTTGAGGCGTTCTTTGTCAAAATGAGTATAAATTTTAGAAGTATTCAAATCAGCATGCCCTAACGCTTCTTGCACCAACACCAAATCTCTATTCTTTTGATACAAAAGTGTCGCAAAGGTATGACGCAACATATGCGCTCCATTTTTTTCTTTGCGAATACCTGCAACCAATAACATCTTCTCCATGATGTAACTCACATACGCTTGCGTCAAAGGCTTACCCGTACGGCTTTGAAATAACAGTGCACTTTCACTGCTTCGATACTCCAACCATTCACGCAAATCATGCTCAATGTGTTCTACCTTGATAATCGCTGTACGAGGTTTATTCCCTTTACCACGAATATAAAAAACATAAAATCCTTCCTCACGTACCATATCTTTGAGCTTTAGCCCTAAAGCCTCACTGACACGCATTCCAGTGTAGAGAATCATCTTAATTAACAGACGATTTTTTGCTTGGGCATAAGGTTTAAACTCCGTCGTTTCAATCGCTTTAAAAAAGCGTGAAATTTCCTCTTTTTGCATATGCGCAGGCAATTTTTCACCTTTGCGCCCACCTAGTCCATTCCAGTTTTTAAGCTCTATGCGGAATTGGTGGCTTGCTCCATTATCTTCATTATTTTTATCGATAAATTTAAACAATGCAATCATTGCGATACGATAGTTTTTTTTCGTTGCATCGGAGAGAGAACCTGTTTGTGAAGCTAAAAACTCACTCAAAAACTCTTCATCGATCTCTTTAAGGCTTTGCATCTTCATTGGCACAGCATAGTAGTAAAATTTTTCAAGAGGGCTTATAAAAAGATTGATACCAATCAGCCCGATATTACGAGCTTCTTTGGCCAATTTTTTAAGTTCTTCTATATCTTTTGTGCCGTGGTTGAGTGCACCAATGATAGCAGAAAGCTTGGCGTTTTCTTCGACGTGGCGGTTGGATAAAGAGATGAGTTTTGATTTGATAAATTTGTCATACCAAAAGAGCAAACTCTTTTCAAAATCTTCTCTCACATCCACCTTGTAGCGCACTATTTACCTCGTTTCGCGTAAAACTCACGTTTAAATGTGCTAAAACTACCTTCTAAAATTGCCCCTCGCATCTGTTTCATAAGCGTCAAATAATAATGCAAATTATGCAGTGAGGCTAGCCTAAAATAGGTCAGTTCTTTCGCACGGTAAAGATGATGCAAATAACCTCGTGAATAGTTTTTACATGTAAAACAATCGCACTCAGGATCAAGCGGACTTTCATCTTTTTGAAACTTCGCATTTTTGATGCTTACTTTGCCAAATGAGGTAAAAAGCGAACCATTGCGCGCGTTACGTGTTGGCATGACACAATCAAACATATCAACCCCACGCTCCACATTTTCCACCAAATCCTCAGGCGTTCCCACACCCATCAAATAACGTGGTTTATTGGCAGGCATAAGGGGTGTGGTAAACTCCACTGTATCGTACATATCTTGATTGGCTTCCCCCACACTAAGCCCCCCGATAGCAAACCCATCAAAATCAAGTGCGCAGAGCTCATTTGCACTGATGTGGCGAAACTCTTTATCGGTTCCTCCTTGGATAATCGCAAAAATATTTTGATGCACACCAATCCCTTTGGCTTGTTGTTCGCGATGATACGTAATCGCTCTTTGTGCCCAATCAGTTGTGCGTTTGATAGAAAGAGCAATGCGCTCTTTGGTTGCGGGGAGGGCGACCAAATCATCCAAAATCATCATAATGTCGGAGTTTAAGTTGTACTGAATATCTAAAACTTTTTCAGGGGTAAAATAGTGCATTGAGCCATCAATATGGCTTTTGAACATAATGCCATTGCTATCGGCTTTAGAGATATCGCTTAAGCTAAAGGCTTGAAAACCACCACTGTCCGTTAAAAAACTGTTTGGAAATTTTGTAAAGCCATGAAGTCCCCCAAAATGCTTCACCACTTCATCATTAGGGCGTAAATAAAGATGGTATGTGTTCCCTAGAATTATTTTTGCACCCAACATTTCGCTCATATCAACCGCGTCCAAACTCTTAACACTTCCTACCGTTCCTACGGGCATAAAAACAGGTGTTTGGATGGTACTGTGGGCTGTTTTGATGGTACATGCACGTGCACTTCCATCGGTTTTATCTATCTGAAATTCCATTTTAGTTATAATATCCTCTCATATTTTAGGAGCGTGAATGAAAAAAGTCTTAATCATCGCTGATGGCATTTTAGCAAAACAATTTTTAGAAAGAGTTATGGATATGGAGGCAGGTGAGAATAGCTACACCGTCATCACCTATAAAGAAGATACTCTGCCTAAAAAACGTCCTGAAAACTTTAAATTTTTTGAATTTGACCCAACAAGCTTTGAAAAACTCTCCATCATCCTCAACGAACAATTTTTCCAAGTCATGATTATTCTCTCCAATGAACTCGATGTTATAGCCACCTATAAAAATATACGCGCTATGGACGCCAAAGTGCGTATTGTACTTATGGATAGATGGAATTTACAAGTCGATGATAAACGCCTCTTAACCGTCAATTCACGTGAAATTCTCTCTGCTCGTTTTACAGACCATATTCCAAACACACCTATCGTGGCACAAAACATTGGTTTGGGTATCGGTGAAATCATGGAGTTTTCAGTGCCTGTGGGAAGTTCATACGCTTACCGTCATCTTGCCTCCATTGAGCAGAGCAAATGGCGTATTGCGGCGATTTATCGTGCTAACACCCTTATCTTACCACGCCCAACCTTGATGATACTTCCCAACGACCTTCTTTTGACCATCGGTGAACCTCAAGTCTTACAAAATGTTTTTAAAAGTGTCAAAAGAGAACTAGGACAGTTTCCTTCACCCTTTGGAAGCAGTATTTACTGTTTAATTGATATGCTCAGTATGGGAGAAAAAGAGATTGATGAGCTTATCAACGACTCATTGCTTTTGCATTCAAAACTCAACAGTAAAAAACTTCATATTAAAGTCATTAACCCTACCTATTCAAAAGTGTTTGAAAAGATTAAAAGCTATCACAACCACCACATCAACGTGATGATTGACTATTTTGAGACCAAACCACGAAAAGCTCTGCGCGAAGATACAGAAAAACTTGATATCGGGCTTATTGTGGTGATGAACTCTTTCTTCCAAAAAAATCGAGCAGCCTTGTTTAATACAAAATTGCCTGTATTTAAGATGGGGAAAAAAGGTTTTTCTTCTTTGAGTGAGGCTATCGTCTTAAGCAACGATGCTGAGGAGATTGAAAAAGAGTCTTCTGTCATCTTTGATGTCGCAAAACAGCTCGCTTTAGAAATTAAGCTTTACACCTATGACCCCGATGAAAAACATCTCAAACAAAGTGTAATTGAGCATTTTGAAAGTCTCTCAAAACTCTTTGGACGTGATATCAACATCATTCAAAGTGAAAAAAACCCTCTGATAAAACTTAAAAACAAAGAAAATATCTTACAATTTTTACCATTCAATCGTAAAGTTTTAGAATCCACTATTTTTTCTATTTTTTCAACAGACTTAGATAAATTGCATTTTAAACTCGCTAATAGTTATCAGTTATTCATCCCTGTAAACGAATAATAAGGGATTTCTTTAAGAGCTTTTTGAGTACTATAAAGGAAAACTATAATTACGGACATATTATGCACGTCAACATCACACTCAATCCTACACCATCACGCAATTACACTGTTTTTATTGATGAATTATCTACACTTTCTTTCGATACAAAGGTGATGATTGTCACCAATACCACCGTGGCTGATTTACACCTTGAAACCCTCATATCCAAATTAAGTGCTAAAGAGCTTCATCATGTGATACTTCCTGATGGAGAAATGTACAAAAACTTTGAAAGCTTAAACCTTATTTTAAACGCATGTTTTGAGCATCGTTTGGATAGAAAATCGGTTCTTATCGCCCTTGGCGGTGGTGTGATTGGTGATATGACAGGCTTTGCCGCATCCATGTACCAACGAGGCATAGACTTCATCCAAATCCCTACAACGCTGCTTTCACAAGTTGATGCAAGTGTGGGTGGAAAAACGGGTATCAACAACGCTTATGGTAAAAACCTTATCGGTGCGTTTTGGCAACCGCGCGCCGTTTACTGTGAGAGTGCATTTTTAAAAACCCTTCCCAAACGCGAATTTGCAGCAGGTGTGGCTGAAATCATCAAGATGGCAGTCACTTTTGATAAAACCTTTTTTGAGTGGTTAGAAAACCATGACTTACACGATGAGGCACACTTAAAAATTGCCATTGCTAAAAGTGTCGCCATCAAAGCTGACGTTGTTTCCCAAGATGAAACAGAACAAGGCATTCGAGCGGTCTTAAACTATGGGCATACGTTTGCACACGTCATTGAAAATCAAACCAAATACAGCACCTATTTGCACGGTGAAGCCGTCGCCATTGGTATGGTGATGGCAAATCGCCTTGCGCAAAAGCTAGGGCTTTTAAGTGAAGAAGAAGTAGGGCGTATCGAAGCGCTTTTGAAGCGTTATGCACTACCTACAACTTACCGTATCGAAGATGTCGAAGCGTTTTATAACGCTTTTTTCTTAGATAAAAAAAGTACCAATGACAAAATCAAATTTATCTTAGCTCACACAATCGGTGCACATCAAATCCGCAATGATATCGCTAAAGATATCATCCTAAGCGTTTTAAAGGAAGAAAATGTTTAATCGGTTTTTTCT
Source organism: Sulfurospirillum sp. (assembly GCA_018058685.1). GTDB lineage: Bacteria > Campylobacterota > Campylobacteria > Campylobacterales > Sulfurospirillaceae > Sulfurospirillum. The sequence goes on along the minus strand of JAGOZL010000037.1, from coordinate 2,040 downwards.
TTTTATACTCTTTACATGTAATCTTCTTTTGGCAGAAACGAACAGCACGGTAACACTTGAAGATGCTATGAGAGTTGAAGCCTTAAGACAAAAAATCGTCGCGATTGATGAGTCTATTAAAGACAATTTATGGTACAAACGTTACGGTAACTACTTAACCTATCAAAAGCTTTTAGAAGAGCTTTCAACCGTTGATGCTGAAGTAAAAAAGTTTAAAAACACTAAAGACAAAGCAACCATTGAAAAACATGAAAAACTTATCTCAAAACAAGAATCTTTGGAAAAACAGATTCTTTTATTGCAAGAGTTTAAAAACTCGCCTTTTTCAAAATTAGCCGAGCCTGTTGAGCTAGAGAGCTATCCAAAAGTCACAAATCCTATTTCTATTATTTCAGCACTTTCATACGTTAAACAAATTAAACAAGACAGCAGTGATTACAAAGCACGTATCGATAGACTTGGCTTTTTGATATCAAAACTTGAAGAAAAACTCAAGCTTTTTGAAGAAATTCAACATTTAGAACCAAGTATTACGAATGAAGACCATTTTTATGAAGCACAAAAAGAGCTCAACGCTTTTATTGCCGCACAAGAGATAGCCAACACCAGTTACTCTTTACATGTAAAAAAAGTAGAAGAAGCGACGATTCGTGTAACACAAGATATTACGTTGCAAATTAAACATGCATTTAATATTGGCATTGTTATCGTTGTTGTCATCATTTTTACACTTTTGTTAAAACTTGCCGCTAAACGCTACATCAAAGACAATGAACGTTTTTACCTTGCCAATAAAATCATCAATTTTGCAAACATTACCCTCATTGTCATTGTTTTACTGTTTGCATATTTAGAAAATGTTTCCTACCTTGTCACCGTTTTAGGGTTTGCTTCTGCGGGTATCGCTATTGCGATGAAAGACTGGTTTATGAGTATTTTAGGATGGATGGTCATCGTTTTTGGTGGAAGCTTTCATGTTGGAGATCGTATCAAAGTACGTAAAGATGGACTTTCCTATGTAGGGGATATTATTGATATTTCGTTACTTCGTATGACGGTTTTAGAGGATGTGACTTTGACGACCTACCTTGAAAATGTACGTGCAGGCAGAGTCTTTTTTGTTCCTAACAATATGATTTTTACCTCTTTAATTTCCAACTACACCCATGGAACAATTCGAACCGTTTGGGATGGCATCTACATTTACATCACCTTTGATTCAAATCACAAAAAAGCCGTTCACATTGCACGTGAAATCACCAAAAAGTATTCTAAAGGATACACTGATATCGCACGAAAACAACTCAACTTATTGCGTAATCAGTACAGTTTAAAAAACACCAATGTTGAACCTCGTGTTTTTGCATTTGTCGAGGGTCAAGGTTTTTGTGTGAATTGTTGGTATATGACAAATTCGTATGCGGCATTAACCCTTCGAGGAACAATAGGCTGTGAAATCATCGATGCCTTTAATCAGGAAAGTGATATTAAAATAGCTTACCAAACACAAAACATCAATCTTGGGCAACAAGAAAAGCCATCAACACCTCCTAATGAGCCAGTGAACACCAATGAAAAAAGTCTTTTTTAAAACATTTGGGTGTCGTACCAACATCTACGATACCCAAGTGATGATGGCAAACATACGTGATTTTGAAATCACTGAAGATGAAAAGAGTGCGGACATCATCGTCATAAACTCTTGCACCGTTACCAATGGCGCAGACACGGGTGTGAGAAGCTATATCAATGGTGCGTCTAAACGAGGCGCAAAAGTTATCGTAGCAGGCTGTGGAGCGATGAGCAAGGGCGAAAGTCTTTTTGCACAAAATAAAGTCTTTGGTGTCATGGGACACTCTGAAAAAGAGCACATCAACTCTCTTTTGAAAAATGAGATACCTTTTTTTCAAATCGGCGATTTAACCTCTCTTGATGAAACCATCGTCGAAGAGTACGCAGGAAAAACCAAAGCCTTTATCAAAATCCAAGAGGGATGCAATTTTAGATGCAGTTATTGTATCATCCCTTATGTCAGAGGCA
>JAGOZL010000113.1 GCA_018058685.1 Sulfurospirillum sp. | reverse complement strand
AATACACCTTCCCAACCAAATCCAAATGCGTCAGATAAACCCTTACGTCAAACTCCAACTGATGGTAGCTTGGCTCCATCGTTTCACACAGGGCGTAAAAGGCTTTGTTGTGGGCTTTTTCTTTGAGGTGAGCAAGTTCATGCACCACAATCATTTTTAAAAAAGGCTCTGGTGTGGTTTTAAAAAGGCTAGCCACACGGATTTCGCTTTTGCTTCGTAAGCGCCCTCCGTGGTTTTTGATGGTGACACGATGAAGCCCAAGGGCATCGTTGATGTCGCTGATTTTTCCATCGTAAAGGACTTTAGTGATGGGCTCACTCTTGCGTAAAAACTCGGCGCGTAGCTCCATCACGTACGCATAAAGCGCTTTATCGCTGGTGATGGCGTGTGTGGTTGGGTATTTGGTGCGCAGGTACATTCCAAGTTTTTCTTGTTCGATGAGTTGGCGGATTTGCGCTTTGAGGTGTTCAGGATAATGGGCGATGTAATGCAGATGTGTCACGATTTATTTTCTTTACATGTAAATATTTTTTCAAGTTTTTCTTGGATATTTTCCATCTTCTCTTTGCTCGATAGCTCAATACACGCCTGTTTATCCAAAAGTAATCTGGCTTCAAGCTGGGCAATGATATCTTTTAAAAAAGAGCTATGCTCTGTATTGTAACGTTTTATTCGCTCAATTTGGCTGTTTTTATCTTGCACATGCCCAAAAGCGCTCTGAAGCGGTTTAAAACTTTTGGCAAACGATGCAAGGTTTAAAGCGTCGGCAGTGTAGCGTAATTTTTTATAATGAAGCCTTAGCTTATGAAAACGCTCATTAGGGGTTTCTAAAGAGAGTTTTTTGGAAAGTTTGATGATTTTTCTAAGGCGTTTATGCAAAATCTCATGCACATGTATTAGCAATTTTCCCTCAGCAATCGGTAAACAAAGCTTTTCATCAAAGTGCATTTTTGCAAGTTGTGCCATCGTTTTTTGTCTGAAAAGGACTTCACTTTCACTCATAAAAAGCCTTAAGCACTCACTTTTTTCATGCTCTAACTTCTTTTTAATGTGCTCAAAAGCTGCATAAGAAAGCGCATCATCTGTTGGTTTATAGCTGTTTAAGGATTCTAAAAAAACATCAATATCACGCAGTTCATTGGTCTGTTTTTGAAGGATTTTCAGCTTTTCATCTAAGATTTTTTTACGCTCTTTTTCCATAAATTCACCAAATTCAAGGCAGACAGAGCGTGCAAGACGGATATTCACGCGGTATTGGTGCAAGTTTTCAGGATCGTGTGTGGTTAAAAAAAGATTTAACTGCTCACTAATCGCTTCAAGCGTTTTTAACAATGTCTCTTTGAGCAAAGATTTGACACTGTGACGATTAAGTTTGGAGAGTTTTTGAGACATGTGACCACCTTAGTATTTTTACAAAAGGAATGTAAAAGCCTAAAAGGCTCATCGTGTTGTTGAGAAAGATTGTAGTATTTTACTATTAATATTGGGTTAATCATTTGCCCCTATACACGTTTGTTAATTATCTGTATAGATAGCTTTGTTATAATGTTCAAAAAACAAAGGTTTTATCGATGCAAGAAGATGTCAACGAAACACTCCAAAACTTAGCCACCCTCGAATCCTCCAAACAAAGCTGTGCTATGGTCTATCTTAAACTGATGTTGCTTCCCACCTTTGCCTATCTTTACTTTGTACTTGGCTTTTTAGATATTTTGCATTTCAAAGTGGGCATTCACAGTATTGTGCTTATTGGATTTATCTATCTGGTTGCACTTGTTTTTGCAAAACACAATGGTGAATTTGGGGCATGTACATTTCGCTCAAACACTCAAGAGTTTGAACGTGAACTACACGAATACGTCTCTAAAAACCTTATGCAAATAGGCACTACCGTCAAATCAAACGCTTCGTTTGAAAGTTTTATCGACACCTATGCCAAGCGTATTCGCAATGACAACTACGCCTCAGTTGCCGCAGGTGTTTTTCCAACGATGGGGATTTTAGGAACGTTTATCTCTATTGCACTCACATTGCCTGATTTTTCTTCGCAAAGTGCGGGTGCACTTGAACATGAAATTTCTTTGCTTCTTAGCGGTGTGGGAACAGCCTTTTATGTTTCTATTTATGGTATCTTACTTTCACTCTGGTGGATATTTTTTGAAAAAAGAGGTTTAAGCCGTTTCGATAGACAAATCGCTTTATTGCAAGAAAAAACAGCATCTTTATTTTGGACAAAAGAGGAGATAGAACAAGCCTATTTGCAAGAAAATCTCCAACATTTTGAAAAGATAGGCAAGATGTTTGAACAACTCAGTGCGAGTGACTTTTCTGAAAAACTTAGCCAAAATATCGAGTCAAAGTTTGAACTCTTCGATAGGATGCTCAACCTCGAAGCCGCCGCAGTTAAACGAGGTGCGGAGCACATCAAAGAAGCGATGGATATCTTGTCACAATCTCAAGGTAAACAAAGAGATTTGAGCCTTTTGCATGAAGATATTTTGACAAAAATCAGCCTTTTCAATGAGAAGACAACGGACTTACATGTAAAGCTGATGCGAAGTAACGAAGAAATCCTAGATGCCAACCAAGAACTTCTTCAAACGCTTAAAGAAAACGCAACACCAAGTTATGAGCATGAGGAAAATGACGAAGTAGCTTCCCTTAAAGAGAGCCTTAAAATGATCGACGCTCAAACCGAAGAGATCATTCAAAAAATGGATGCGTTAAAATAATGCGCTACAACCGTTCACGAAGTGCAGACCAAAACTTCTGGGTTTCCTATGCTGACTTGATGGCTGGACTGTTGTTTGTCTTCATCTTGCTCATCGGTGCTATTGTGGTCAAATATGTCTATATGCAAACGGACTTAAAAGGCATCAAAAGCAATTTGGAAGAGCAAACACGCGTGTTGCGTTTGAGTCAAGAAGAACTTTTGCAAAAAAAACGCGACTTTTTACGTTTACGCTCTGACATGAACGAAACCAGTGCTGCTTTAAGCATTGCGCAAGAACTCCTTGTTCAAAAAGAAGCCAGCCTTGAAGAAGTAAGCCAAAAACTTCAACTCACCGACAGAGAAATCGAAAACCTTAAAAAACTTCTTTTAGATACTGAACTCTCCCGCGATGAGATAAAAGGTGAACTGGTGGCAAGCCAAGTGGAGTTAGGCACCACGACCCAAACCATCAAGCTTCAAGAAGGTGAAATCGCACTTTTAAGTGCAAAGTTATTGGAGAGTACTGCCGCGCATCAGCAATTAGTAGAAGATTTGAACATCACCAAAGCACGCATCAAAAACCTCACGGGCATTCGCATCAAAGTGGTGCAAGAACTCAAAGAAAAACTAGGGCGTAAAATCAACATCGACCCTAACAGCGGTGCGATTCGTCTGCCCTCTTCTGTCCTTTTTGCCGTTGGCTCGTTTGAACTCAAACCAGAGGCTAAAAAACAGCTCAAAGAGACACTTGAGCCTTACCTTGATGTCTTGTTAAAAGACGATACCATTCGTGAAAATATCGACCATATCATCATCGAAGGGCATACAGATTCGGATGGCTCATACATGCATAACTTGGACTTGTCACAAAAACGAGCCTATGCGGTGATGGCGTTTATCTACAGTTGGGATGAAAAAAGAACCCCACTTCTTCAAAAATACCTCAGTGCTACAGGGCGTTCTTACAGTGACAGACTCTTTAAAAATGGTGTGGAAGATAAAGAAGCCTCACGCCGTATCGAGATAAAGTTCAACCTCTCCAATAAAAAAGCAATCGAAGAAATCGAAACCTTTTTAAATAAAAAAGAGTAGACTTCTTGCTTATTTCGCAAGAAGTCTCTGCCTCGAAAGAGGCAAGCTTTAGCGCCTTTTCCCCTCATATCTATCATCATGATCTCGTCTATCGCGTGGGTCAGCATGTTCACGACGCTCAGGCTCACGGTGCATTCGTTGCTGTTCTTGGTACACATGAGGAATATAAATCTCCTCACGCTTTATAATCACCCGCCTATCTTCATAACGATCCTGTCGTCTACTATCAAAACGGTAGTCATCTCTCAAATCATGGCGATGTCTTAGCTCATTAAAATCACGCGAATCCACCACAACTCCCACCAGTGAAGCAATCTCAAACCACGAGGCGTACCTATTTTGGCGGTAAACATTCAAAACATGATTATACGATTTTCCCGAAAGCTCCGCCAAACGAAATATCATATACGCATCGGCAGGGTCACGTACGCTATCCAAGATGACAACGACCCTAGACTCAGGCAAACGGAAACGATCCACCAAGCCATAACGGTATCCGTATGGGTCAGCATGGTAGCGGTTATTGAGGCTTAAGCGCCATTCAAAATCAACGCTCGCACTAAGAGGTAGCGCAAAAGCACATAAAGCAATCAATGAGCACACGCTCTGTTTTAATTTCATCATTTCTCCTTCAAATACACCGCGAATCTTACTCCAAAATCCCTTTA
>JAGOZL010000112.1 GCA_018058685.1 Sulfurospirillum sp. | reverse complement strand
GGACCGACAGGTGCATTTTCTTGAAGTAGGTTTGAAAGTAATTTAAGAGCAATTTGTGCCATATCCATATCTTCTTCCAAAATGGCAAGCAATTTAACAGCACTTTCATTCATCTCAGCATTGCGGATATCATCTGCGATTTTAGCCAGTTTGCTTTCTTTAACATCACGAAGGCTTGGAACAATTCTATGTTCAATTTTAGAGCCAACTTTTTTACCAATTCTCTGCATTGAGTGAAATTCGATAGGAGTTACGAGTGTAATCGCTGTTCCTTTTTTACCTGCACGTCCTGTTCGACCGATTCTATGAACATAACTTTCTGGATCAAAAGGCATATGGTAGTTGAAAACGTGGCTGATGTCCGCAACATTTAGACCACGCGCCGCAACATCTGTGGCAACGAGGAGTTCGATTTGTGAACTACGAAACGCTTTGATGACGCTTTCTCGTTGGTTTTGTTCCATATCCCCGTGAAGTCCTTTAGCCGCGTAACCTACTGCCATCAGTTGTGTGGAGAGTCTATCGACCTCTTTTTTGGTACGACAAAATACGATGGATTTTTCTGGCTCAAGGGCGTCTAGTAAACGTACCATCGCGTCGTCTCTTTCGTATTCGTTAATAACGTAGTAGAGTTGTTCGATGTCTTCGTTGGTGGTGTGGTCTTTTGGCGTAACGCTCACAAATTTTGGGTCATTGAGAATTTTGCTGGCAAGTCGTTTGATCGGATCTGGCATCGTTGCAGAAAAAAGTAGGGTTTGACGCTCTTTTGGAAGGTAAGTAAAAATCTCTTCGATATCTTCTAAAAAGCCCATATCAAGCATCTCATCGGCTTCATCGAGTACTACCATTTTTGGTGAAAAACCAGGAAGTTTTCCATTTTTAAGAAGATCAAGCATACGCCCCGGAGTTGCTACAACAACGCTGGCACCTTTTTCAATCAAGCCAATTTGACGAGAATAAGAACTTCCACCGTAAATGGTTACGGTTTTAATGCCACGAAAGCGTCCGAGTGAATAAAGCTCATCACTGACTTGAGTGGCGAGTTCACGCGTTGGGGTAATCACTAAAATCTGAACTTTGTACTGTTCTGTGTCTAACATACTCATCGTAGATAAACCAAAAGCAGCGGTTTTACCCGTACCTGTTTGGGCTTGAGCGACGATGTCATGACCGGCTAAAACTAAAGGGATGGCTTCGGCTTGGACGGGACTTGGTTCTGTAAAGCCTGCTTCTACGACGGCTTTGAGGATATCTTGGTGTAAACCAAAAGATTCGAATGTGGTTGTTTGCATGTGTTTTTTCCATGTGTTTAATTTTCCAAAACCAAATGAAAAGAATTACAAACGTAAAGGGCATGACTCTTTAGGAGACACTACTTTACTACATAAAAATTTTTTGAGTTACTAAGGGTACAACTCGTCAAATCGTATGTAAAAACCTACATACTCACTGAGTCCGTTGCTCAAATCTGGTAGGTTTTAGGTCGAAGTTCATTTAAGAAGTTTTGAATTGAGCGCATTATAGTGTAATAGTATTAAAATAATATTAAGGTTTAATGATAGATGAAGAGAAGTAGATGATAAAGCAATTTATCTCACCTTCACGTTGATACTCTATTTTCATGCCATGCAAACGAATGACATGCCATGTGATAAACAATCCAAAGCCTAGTCCTCTTGCGCTTTTTTGTTTTTTGCCTTCTAAAAAGTAAGGTTGTGCGTAACGTTCTAACTCAAACTCTAAAGCGGGGGCGGTGTTTGATATCGTGATGCTATGAAGGTCATTTTCAATACAAACCTTGCCATCGCTTGCATAGTTGATGCCATTGTCCAAGAGATTTTTAAGTGCCACACCAAAGAGTTCAAAATCAACATTTAAGGTTGTTGGTGTTAATTTACATGTAATCTGCTCTTTCTTATCTTCTAAAATATCCAAAGCAAAATCCACGATATCTTCAATATGGTAAGGTTTAATATCCAGTTTTAGCTCATCGGCACTGAGTTTCTCAATGCGGGTAAACTCTTCTAAAAGAGCTTCTTGACGTTTAAAGGAATTGCGTAAAATCGTCGCATAACTTCCCTCTTCAATCATCTCTGCGGCTAATTTTCCTTTGGTAATCGGTGTTTTAAGCTCATGCATGATGTTGCGTAAAAAGAGTTGTCTGGCATCTCGAAGCGATTTTATTTTTTTAACCGCACTGTCAAATTCATTGGCAAGGGCGGCAATTTCATCGCTTTTGGTACTTTTACATGTAATGTCGTAATTGCCATTGGCAAACTCTTTGATTTTTGCACGAAGGCTTTTAAGAGGAAGTAAAGATCGGATAATACCTATGTAAAGAGCAATCACAAGTCCAAAAACAATGAGCGGAAAGAGGATGCGCGGAAAGAACTCTTTTTCAAAAGGGGTTTGAAAGATGATGGCGTTGCTCTCTTTTCGGGTCAAGATGGTATAGATAAATCTTCCATGTGCCACCGCATCGATACCAAAGCGAAAACGCTCTTGCATATGCTTCATCGGGTAAGGTTTGGGTGGTCGTGGAAGTAAGAGAAGTTTTTCTTTTAAGGACTCATCGGTGATGAGAACAAAGCCTAATTCTTCAAGTTTAGCCATATCGAGTGTTTTATTGGCATTATCAAAGGCTGAACGCATCGCCATATGTGAATAATCAAGCATCTGGCGGACATCTTTACTTTTTTCATGCTCTGCAAAAGAGAAAAAAACCGCTCCGATACCCAAAAGAGCAAGCGCAAAAATAAGCGTTACTTTAATAATAAGCGAGTGATACCATTTCATGCGTGAAGCCTGTATCCAATCCCTCGAATCGAGTGAATCATTTTAGGCTCTTTAGAGCTTTCTCCAAGCTTGGTACGAATACGGCTTATGAGAACATCTAAACTTCGGCTTTCATTCTCTTCATCAAGGCTTAGGGCATTGTTTAACAGTTCCGCGCGTGAGACAACGCAGTTATTTTTCTTGATAAGATGAGCGAGTACTTCGTATTCGGCAGGGGTGAGTGTTAAAGGGGTTCCTTCAAATAAAATCAAATGAGCCTCTTCTTTTAAAATGAGTTTACATGTAAGGGCTTCATCATGGGCGAGATGACTTTTTTTGTAGCGCCTAAGTACACTCATAATCCGTGCGTACAGCTCTTTAGGCTCATAAGGCTTGGGTAGATAATCATCCGCTCCTAGCTCTAAACCTATGATTTTATCTTCCAAATCACTGCGTGCGGAAGAGATGATGATGGGAATATCGTTTTTTGCACGTACTTCTTTGCAAATTTCAAGCCCATCCATGCCTGGCAATGAGAGATCTAGGATGAGGAGGTCGTATTTTTTAAGGCTTAAAGCACTGATACCAAGAAAAGGGTCTTCGTAAGAGTCAACATGAATATTATAGCGCTTTAAAAAATCACATAAAATCAGCGCAAGCTCCACATCATCTTCAATCATCAAAAGGGTAGGTTGCATTTTATGTATCTCCTTGTTTCATCTCAAAAATGATACTGCGCTTAGGTGAACGATTTGTTAATCGCTATAAAAAAGCACCAAAGGTGCGTGGGCTTTGTGCCGAAGAAAACTTAGCGTTAGCGTAGTTTTTAGAGCTTTGCTCTAAAAGCGTGTTAGGACTTTAAATGAAAAAACGAAGTGTACCTCACCGTGCGATGAGGTACGTTTAAAGATTATTTTAAAAGCTCTTTTTCACGAACGATAAAAGGAACACCTTTAACACCCGCACCAAAGTATTTTAATTTGAGTTCATCAATGCGTGCGACTTCAGCATCACTGATTTTTTGGTCGTATTTGACGTTTTCATCGTAGTATTTGCGCATGATTTTAATTTTTTCAGCGTCATTTTTTGCTTTTGCCGCTTCATTGTAAATCAACACTGATTTTTCCAAAGAACTACGCTCATGCACCGGTGTGAAGATGATTTTAATGTTATTGGTTTTTAAACGCTCTTCAATGCCATCAAGCTCTTGTCTGCAGTATGGGCATTCTGGGTCTGTGAAGATAACAATCGTCTCTTTTTTAGCATCGTTACCGATTGAGAGGATGTTCTTTTTATCTTCTTTTTTGTACAGAACGGACATCTTCTTTTGAAGTTCTGCCATCTCCATCATCTCTTTGATGCTTCCACCTTGTTTGATACTGATGACATCAGGGAAGATAAGGTCATCTTTGGTGAAGATACTCAGTTTTTGAGCACGTGTGCCATCGCTTAAATTAAGCGTTACAAAGTCCATTCCAGCAACACCTTCAACACTATGACGCTCAACAACTTCTACGGAAATATTGGGTACTTGAATGGTGGCTTTGAAATGGCTGATGATTTGTGCATCGGTGGCCGCAAAGAGGTTAGCAGCAAAAAAAGATGCAACAAATAAAATCACTTTTTTCATCTATAATCCTTATGTATTGTTTAATTATAACTATGTATTGTACAATAACTTTGATAATAATTTCTAAATCAGCGAGAATAGTCCATGGAAAACAGCGATAAACAAGCTTTAATTGAAACGATAGAACG
>JAGOZL010000007.1 GCA_018058685.1 Sulfurospirillum sp. | reverse complement strand
GCATACACCTTATGGGATTATCTTTGTGACAGGCCCAACAGGAAGCGGAAAAACAACAACACTCTACGCCGCACTCAATGCGATTAAAAGTGTTCAAACAAAAATTATCACCGTTGAAGATCCTGTTGAATATCAACTAAATTTGACACAACAAGTTCAAGTCAATGAAAAAGCCAATTTAACCTTTTCTTCAGCTCTTCGATCGATCTTACGACAAGACCCTGATATTATTATGATTGGTGAGGTTCGTGATACGGAAACGCTACGCATTGCTGTTCAAGCGGCACTTACAGGTCACTTAGTTTTTTCAACACTGCACACTAATGATGCTATCAGCGCTGTTACACGTGTTGTCGACATGGGTATAGAACCTTATTTGATTAGCGGTTCACTTATCGCAATTGAAGCACAACGTTTGGTGAGGAAACTCTGTCCACATTGTAAAACAAAATATATTCTACCCAAAACGGCACATGATGAAATTCAACATTTACTTCCAGAAGAGTACCAATTTTATAAAAATATTGGATGTGAAAAATGTTCGCAAACAGGTTATTTGGGTCGTGAGATGATTTCTGAAATTTTAGTGATTAGCGAAACCATATCAAGTATGATTGCTCAAGGGGCTAGTAAAGCAGCTATTAAAGAGAGAGCACTTCATGAAGGATTTGTTGATATGTATAAAGATGGTATTACTCGTGCCGCTAAAGGCATCACGACATTAGATGAAATTTTAAGGGTTGCTAAAGGATGAAATATTTTGAAGTCAATTACTTATCGAAAGGTAAAAAACTCAAAAACATCCTTAAAGCGCCTAATAAAAATGATGCTATTGCTATCGCAAAAATTAAAATACCAGGTATTGTTTTAACGGTAAAAGAGATTTCAGCACCGATTGAAGAGCAGTTTTCAGAGTTTAAGTCAAAACTCTTTGGTGCAATCACCAATAGAAAAATTAAAATGCCAAGTCTTATTGCAGCCATTAGACAACTTAGTGTTATGACCAATGCAGGTATTTCCATTCATGATAGCATTAAAGAAGTAGCAAATGCTACTGTTGATAAAACACTTAAAGAGATTTTTGATAGTGTAAATGATGACCTAAACTCTGGGCTAAGTTTTACACAAGCACTGATGGCATATCGGGATGAAGTAGGCGATGTAACCATCGCTCTTGTGGAGTTAGGAGAGAGTACTGGAAATATGGCTGAATCCTTAGAAAAACTTGCTGAAATTTTAGAAGAAATTGAGGAAAATCGCCAAAAATTTAAAAAAGCACTTCGTTATCCTATAACGGTTGTTACAGCCATTGCTATTGCTTTTACTATTTTAATGGTCTATGTTGTTCCTAAGTTTAAAGATATTTTTTCGAAATTAAAAGCAGAGCTTCCTCTTCCTACTAAAATCCTTCTTTTTATGGAAAACCTTATTAATAATTATGGATTTTATTTGCTTGGTGCGATTATTGGTTCTATCATTCTTACAAAATACCTTCTTAACAACAATGAAGAGTTTAAAAAAGGGTTTGATAAATACATTTTAAAAGTCTATCTCATTGGTGATATTATTTTTTACGCAACGCTCAGTCGCTTCACCTTAGTTTTTACAGAGTTAATACGAGCAGGTATTCCCATCGCTGATGCGTTGGATACGTCGCTTTTAACCTTGGATAATACCCATCTTAAAAAAAGACTTTCAGCGATTAAAATTTCTGTGCAACGTGGCGTTTCACTCACGGAAGCCTTTAGAGATACAGGACTTTTAGAAGGAATGTTACTTCAGATGATTCAAGCGGGTGAACAAAGTGGAACACTGGATAAGATGCTTGAAAAAGTGACACAGTACCTTAAATCGCGTTTCAACCAAATCATTGATAATATCGCAAGTTATATTGAGCCTATTTTGCTTGGATTTATTGCAGGAATGGTTCTGTTAATGGCTTTGGGGATTTTTATGCCTATGTGGGATATGGCAAAAGCGGTTAAAACATAAGAGTGCTTTTTTAAAAAACACTCTTACATGTAATGTTAAAATTCTTCGGGAATCGTACAGTCAAGTTCATCTTTAAATTGAGTTTTAGCAAGTTCAATCAGCTCTTTTTGCCCTAACCCAGCGATTAAACAAATAGCTCCCAATTTTTTAGACCACATACGCCCTATTTTAACGGCATAATCAGCTTCTTTAATCTTTGTCGAAATACTCCAACTACGAATGCTCTTTTTTTCTTTATACTCTAAAAGTTCAATGATTTCTTTATCATCAATCTTTTTTGCGCACACAGAGCGTAGTTGCGCTTCATTAAGACCCAGCTTCCATGCTTTATAACCGATAACAATGGCTCTAGCACGCTCGGGTGTGTTTGTTTTTATTTTATCAAAGCTTGCACCAAAATATTTAAGTCCTACGATTACATCTTTAGATTTAAATATTTTATCTCGCAAAAGATACTCAGGTGGTTGTATTTGCACGTTTTTTTCCTTTAAAATGGCCAAACAGATTCCATAAATTTGGAACCCCATGGTCGTGTTGTTGATTGGTCGATATCGCCTTCTGTTTTATACAATATTTTTGCATCGGCAATATATTTAGAGTCAACATTGTTATGTTGGTCGATATCATAAGGTCTAATTACACCGCTGATTTGAACAAGCTGTTTCTCACCATTGATTAAAAGCTCTCTACTTCCTTCAATAAAATAGTTGCCATTATTGAGTACTTTTATAATGCGTGCTGAGATGGTTGTCGTAAAACTTTCATTTCGGGTATTGGTTCCAGTCCCCTCAAATGCGTTATTAGAACCTGCTTCAAAACCAATATTACCTACTTTATTGAGTTGTTTTGAAACGCTTCCCAAGACTCCTCCTCCTGTAGCTGTTGTGATACCAGCCCCTAGGTTGCTTGAGCTCTCTTTCTCTAAAGATTTCTTACCAGAAGAAGATTGTGCTGTTTTTTCGGTAATCGTCACGGTGACAACATCATTCACATGCATTGCTTTTAAATCTGCAAAAAGTGGATTTTCTCCTTGTCCAAAAAGGCTTCCTGGACGTGTTCCCATATTGTCATTGACACGAGAAGGCATCTCTTCAACATACGCAGGAGGTTTCATAGTTATTTTTGGGTCAACAGGATGGGATGCACACCCTAGCAGAAAAAATGTCGCGACAACGCTACATGTAAAGCTTTTCATCTCACTCCATTTAATTCGATTTTTTATTATTATACAATAAAATAGACAGCAAAATTTATTCCAAGGGAAAAAGATGTCTGGACTAAAAGATCAACTTCAAAACGACCTCAAAGATGCTATGAAACAAAAAGACAATTTCAAACGTGATGCCATTCGTTTTTTAATGAGTGCCTTAAAGCAAATCGAAGTCGATGAGCGCAAAGAGCTAAGTGATGCGGATATCATCAAAATTATTCAAAAGTCACTCAAGCAACGCGAAGATGCTGCAACAGCTTTTAAAGAGGCACAAAGAGATGATTTGTATGAAAAAGAGATGGCAGAAGCGGCTATCTTAAAAACGTATCTTCCTGCACAACTTAGCGATGAAGCACTACGTGTCATCATTGCTAAACACATTCAAGCAGTTGGTGCAACGAGTCTTAAAGAGATTGGTAAAATTATGCCTTTAGTACTCGCAGAATGTGCGGGTGTTGCGGATGGAAAGCGAATAAACAGCATTGCAAAAGAGATTTTAGAAGCATAAAGATTGATTACATGTAGAGAAGTTATCTCTACATGTAAAACTAAAATTTAACGAGCTTGAATCACGTCTTGTGTTTGAAGTGCGATTTCTAACTCTTCATTGGTAGGAATAACTAAAACTTTCACAGGGGAATTTTCTGTACTAATTTTGGTGATTTTTGAACAGCGTTGATTATTGACAACTGCGTCAATTTCAACGCCTAAGTTTTGGAGTTCACTACAGCTATTTAGCCTTACATCAGCATCATTTTCACCGATACCACCCGTAAAAATAATACAATCTACTCGCCCTAAAACAGCGCTGTAAGAGCCGATGTATTTTTTAATACGGTAATTAAACATCTCAAGTGCTAACTTGGCTTGTGCATTGCCCTCTTCCGCCATTTTACCAATTTCTCGCATATCGTTATTGCCACAGATACCCTTTAGCCCGCTCTCTTTGTTTAAGAGTTTATCTAAATCATCAATAGTGTAGCCTTGTGTTCGTGCGAGGTAGAACATAATCGCTGGGTCAATATCGCCACTGCGCGTTCCCATGATGAGACCTTCAAGTGGTGTTAATCCCATCGTTGTATCAACACTTTGACCATTTTTGACCGCACACATACTTGCACCATTGCCTAAATGCAGGGTAATAGCATTGAGTTCATTTAAAGGCTTATTTAAATATTTTGCCGCTTCTTTCACAATAAAATGGTGCGATGTGCCATGAAATCCATATCTACGTACATTGGCATCTGTATAAAGTTTATAAGGAAGCGCGTACAAATAAGCATATTCAGGCAGTGTTGCGTGAAAAGCAGTATCAAACACTGCCACTTGAGGAACACTTGGGCTTTGCTCCAAAGAGACTTTCATACCCGCTAAATGACCAGGGTTATGTAAAGGAGCTAAGGGGATTAATTTTTCTATCCCTTCAATGACTTCAGGCGTTACAAGGGTGGGTTTGCGAAAGAGTGAACCCCCTTGGACAACACGATGCCCTATGCCTCCTAGTTCATTTAAATCATGAATAACACTTGATTCAATAAGCAAAGCACTGATAATTCCCAAAGCAACATCATGATTTTTGATGCTACCTTCTCGCTCGATTTTTTGTTCACTTCCTGCATCATTTGTATATTTTATCTTCGCAAGAGAATCGCTTTCGCCAATTTTTTCAATTAAACCACTGGCAAGAACACGATTGTCATTCATTTCGAAGAGTTGGTATTTTATAGAAGAGCTTCCTGCATTTAAAACTAAAATCTTCACTGATTTTCTCCGTTGTTAGTTTGTGCTTGAATGGCGGTAATGGCTACGGTATTCACGATATCTGGAACCAAACAGCCTCGACTTAAATCATTGACTGGTTTTCGTAAGCCTTGTAAAACGGGACCTATCGCAACAGCACCTGAACTTCTTTGTACAGCTTTATAGGTGTTATTTCCCGTATTTAAATCAGGGAAAATGAAAATTGTTGCTTGTCCTGCTACTTTAGAATTTGGTAGTTTTGTCTTTGCCACATCAGGGTCAATTGCAGCATCGTATTGAATAGGCCCTTCCACCAGTAAATCAGGACGTTTTTCTTTAACAATCTTAGTTGCCAAGCGTACTTTTTCAACCTCTTCGCCCTTACCAGAATCACCTGTTGAGTAAGAAAGCATAGCAATTTTTGGTTCTATGCCAAACATCATCGCCGTATCGGCTGAAGAAATGGCAATTTGTGCTAATTCTTCAGCATTTGGGTCTTGGTTAACGGCACAATCTCCATAAACAAGTACTCTTGTGTCTAAACACATAAAGAAAAGGCTTGAAACGATAGAAATGCCTGGTTTTGTTTTAATAATTTGAAGGGCAGGACGAATCGTCTCTTGTGTGGTGTGAATAGCACCTGAGACCATACCATCTGCATGACCTTGTTGTACCATCATCGTTGCAAAATAGTTTTTCATCATCATACTGTCACGTGCTACATCTAATGAAAGCCCTTTAGCCTTACGCATCTCATAAAATGCTTCAATATACTCTTCCATCAAAGAAGAGTTCATCGGATCAATAATCGTCGCTTTCGAGATATCAAGACCGAGTGTCGCACTTTTATGAAGGACTTCTTCTTTAACGCCCAATAAAATAATATCCGCAACATCTCTTCGTAAAAGTATCTCTGTAGCACGTAAAATGCGCTCATCGTTACTTTCAGGTAAAACAATCTTTTTACGATTGCTTCTTGCACGCTCAAACAGCGCATATTCAAACATGATAGGTGTAACCGCACTTGAGGATGATTCTGTACTGATGCGTGTTTCAATCTCTTTAATATTGACATTGGACGAAAAAAGCCCCATCGCAAGTGCAATTTTTCGAACACTTTGTGCTGTAATCGTTGCAGGAACACTTGCAACATTCACTGCCGTTGTATACGTATCAGCATCCACGCTTAAAATAGGTACAGAAAAATCACTAAAGCCAGCGAACATTTTGTTAATGGATTTATGTGGCAAAATACCACCCGTGAGTAAAATACCTGAAATATTTGGATAGTTTTTTGAAAAGACAGTACTTAGACACCCTACGATAATATCAGAACGATCTCCTGGCGTAATGACCAAATCACCATCTTGGATATACTCTAAAAAGTTTTCTAATTTCATAGCAGCGATTCGACTTTGCTTGACAACACGTCTTAAGTCTTTTTCTTCTCCAAAAATATGCATACAGCCAAGTTTCTTCTTTATTTCAGCTACCGTTGGTGTATCAAGTTCAGGAACTTCTGGTAAAAAATAAACAGGAGCATTTTGAATGGGCTCTTTTACATGTAATTCTTTGAGCTCTTCTGCTTCATATTCACCTAAACGATTGACAAACGTTGCAAAGTGTTGACACCCAGCACCTTTAATCGCTTCTGCTTCGATATGAATTTCATCAACAACCTCTTTAACCCCTTTTGATTTACCTTTTAAGATACTAATAAAGGGGCTACTAAGGTTTTTAGCGATAGCAAGATTGATATCAAAATCAAGTGTATTGGAAAAATTTGATTGATTGAGTCCTTCGATGAGGACAAAGTCATATTGACTTTCTAAGGTTTTAAACTTTTCAATGAGATGTTCTAAAACTTCATGGAATTTATTATCAGCGATTAAACTCTCTACCTCGCTTACGGTGTATCCGTATGTCTCTTTATAATCCATGCCTAGCGCATAATGCTCAAGCATAAAATCAATATCTTTATCGATTTCTTTACCATCACCTATAACGGGTCTAAAAAAGGCTACTTTACCAAGACGCCCTTTTAATAGCTCCATAATTCCCATTGCTACAATCAGACTACCCGCTGATGGTTCAAGCGATGAGATGTACAGACTCTTTGTTTTCATCTGTTGCCCCCTGTTTTATCTTAAAAAGCTTTTTGTATGACAGCCCTAAAAGTTTTTTTTAATAATAGTACAATCATATAATAATCATATAACAAAAAGGGCGTTATGTATCACTTTTTAAATAAAACTTGGTGCGTCGTTGGAGAAAAGTATCACATCGCCTGGAATTGTTTTTTGAGCTAAAAGAGATTGTAATTCTGACTTATCGGCTAAAATGATTTTTTCAGGTCGTTGTATGTGTGAGTCTAACAGGGCTACATTGCTTTTTCCTGTTAAAATAACCACATCAAAAACGCTATCTATCTTTTGAGCCAATGTTCTATTTGCCTCTTCTGTGCTTTCAATGATGCCTGGGGTGATAATCACTTTACGTCCGACATACGTTGCGATGAGTTCGTATGAACTTAGCATTCCTTCTAAATTGCCATTAAAACTATCATCGATGATGAGCTTCCCACCTGCTTCAATTTTTTGTAACCGATGCTCCACACTTTTAAGTCCCAAAAGAGACGCTTGAATCGTCTCAATTTTAACACCAAGTGATTTTGCAACATGAATGGCTGCTGCAAGATTAATCGCATTAAAATCACCTAGAAGTTTACATGTAAAGCCAATCCATTCTCCATCAAGAAGCAGTTCAAACGATGTTCCATCAAGCGTTGCATTGATATTTCGTATATCAGAGCCAAAAATAACTGTTTTATCATCGGACTTAACATGAGCACTTTCATGGACAAACGCTTTTTCTAAACGAGAGGAGTGTAAAAGTTCCATTTTGGTATTGCGAATATTTTCCAATGTTTTAAAATACTCAATGTGTTGTTCCCCAATACGACCAACAATAGCAATATGAGGATTGACTAGCTGTGCTATTTCATCGATATCACCACGTTCTCGTGCTCCTGCTTCTACAATATAAATCTGCGCACGGGTAGGAAGAGACTCATTAATATCTTTAACAATGCCTCCAAGCGTGTTAACACTGCGTGGTGTAGCATAGACGTCAAAAGAGGAAGATAAGATGTGTGCTAAAAAATTTTTGATACTGGTCTTACCATAACTTGCCGTAATAGCAACCACTTTAAGCTGTGGAATACTTTGAAGTTTAGTGCGTGCTTCTTTTTTAAAGCCTTCAAAAGCCATTTTTTCAAAAATCACAGAGGCAAAATGGGCTATCAAAAGAGGAAGAATAACACCTAGTTTTGAGCAAATTTGAGCATATAAACAAAGGATGGATTGAAAGATAATCACAAAAAAGAGAAATAGAAAAAATCGTTTTACACGTGCGGTGAAAACAAGTTTTTTATCCAATTTACGTGACCATACAAAAAGAGCAATCGGATACAAAAGGTAAAGTCCATAAACAAACAACGAAGGCAAAATGTAATATAAAGATAAAGGTATTAGAAAAAAATAACAATGCCAATCGTAACGGTGAAAATGAAAAGCAACACGCTCTAAGCGATAAGAATACCACTGCATTGCACTCATAAAATAGTAACTTATACTTAATACAAATAGAAGATGCATTACATGTTCAACAATAAGCATCATCTACACAACCTTAAATGTTTCAAACAGCATCGTATCGATGCGAACACACTGAATATCGCGAACATCTGAGAACAATGAACCCTCATAAAGCTTGCTGATAAAAAACTCTAAATCCTCTTCAAACTCCGCATTCACAATGACTTCCACCGTTTTATCCATAAGATTTCTTACACATCCTTTATATTGAAGCGCAAGAGCAACTTCGTGCACAAATTTACGATAATTGACACCTTGTACACGTCCACTCACAATTAACCGATACGTTTTCAAAACCCTGACTCCAAAAGCAATTTTTCGATTTCTTTGGCACGACGTACAAAAAAGAAATGGTCTCCATCGAGTGGAACAAAAGTACTATTTTTTATAAGCTGATGCATCTTTTTACCGCTCTGAAATGGCGTAGCATTGTCTTCTTTTCCCCAAAAGATGAATGTTTGGGATTGACATGTCAAAAAATACTCAGACCAATCTTCATTGACCACTTTTTTTAAGATTTCATACATCGTTTGGCTCATACCTTCAACATCTTTTGTTGCAAAAAATCTATAAAATTTTTTAGGAGCAAAGGGTTTTAGCAGTTTAAACAGTGCTATTTTTGCTTTGACTTTGAAAGATTTTGGGGCAACAATCCCAGCAGATGAGAGTAAAACAAGTTGTTTGGGTTGAAGCAATGTTGCTACTTTTCCTCCAAAAGAGTGACCGAATATAATATCAGGCTCTATTTCAAGAACACGTAAAAAATGTGAAACGATTTGGGCGTACGCTAACGTATCAATAACGCTATGCACTGAAGATGCACCAAAGCCTGGTAAATCAAGATAAAGATGACGATACCCTTTAAAACAAGCACCAAAAGCTTGCTTCATAATCTCTTTATTGCTTCCCCATCCATGTAAAAAAAGAATGGTTTTAGAAGAAGAGAGATTGAGCATTTCATAACTCAGTGCATAGGAAGCACCTTGATAAACAATCTCTTTTTTAGCCATCACTCTTCTTTTTTGTACTTGCGTATATTTTTTCCAAAATCGTCACGGCTTCGCTCATTTTTTCATACGCTTCCATGGGGATCATCACTGCTTCAAAACGGTTATTTTTGACAACAACCACTCTCTTTTTTTCTTTACTGACACTATTCAAGACGGCACTAAAGTTTCTTACCATATCTGTGGCTGTCATAATTTCATCTGTATTGTACGTCATCACAAAAAGGCCTTTTTATGAATTTATGTAAAATTTTACATAAATTTCTCTTTTACTTCCCTTTTGCAGACTGTATAGAGTTGATGTAACGATACGTTTGTGGCGGCATGGCAACCTCTGATGGCAAAACTTCAAAGAGTGCTTTAATAACAGCTTCAAAGTCATCAAATAGGTAATTTGCCATACTTCCAGGGATGGGATTGATTTCATTGAGATAGACGTGATTATCAAGAACAAAAAAATCACAGCGTATAAGTGCCCCTTGAAACAGTGGGCTATAAAGCTTCGCAAAGGCTGTTTTAATTGCTTCTTGTGTTTCTAAAGATAGATTGGCTTCATTGACACGTTTTGTACGTGAAAAATCAAGATATTTTTTATCAAAATCTAAAAACTCTTCTTTTTGAGGCTCTTCTATAATCGAAAAATTAAATCCTGTTTTACTCAATGCTCCTGCTAAATTATACTCTTTGATACCGTTTATGAAAGGCTCAACAAGCACAGCATTGTCAAATTCAAATGCTACATCGAGTGCATAGGAGAGTTCACTCGCTTCTTTAACAATACTGATACCAATAGAACTTCCAAGTCGTAAAGGCTTTATAATCAGAGGAAAAGGAATGGTGATTGGTTCAGGATTCTCTTTTAAAAGCAGTTGATATTTCAAAACATCAACACCAACTTCTTTAGCAAATAATTTAGTGAAAAGTTTGTTATAACTAATACAACTCGCTTCTAAACGAGGACCAATATAAGGAATAGCAAAAAAATCAAATAAAGCACTGATTTTCCCATCTTCACCATCTGCACCGTGGATAAGATTTAAAACCATATCAGATTCTACTTTCACTTCACTCATAAGTTTTTTATAATAAAAACCGCCGTGCTTTAGGGACAAAAGTTTATCTTTTTTATATGCACCACTGCTAAAACGTTTTGAGTTAATCTCATCTGTCGGGATAAGATAAAAGTTGCGTTCATGGTCACAAAAAATATAAATTAATTCACACGTTAAGACTTTTTTTAACGCAATAGCACTTACAATGCTAATTTCATGTTCAAAACTTCTCGCACCGAATACTATGGCCAATTTCATACTGTTGATTCCTTCGTTATTAACTAAGTTTTTGTAGGGCTTCTTTGATTAAAGACTGAGTATCACTCATTTTACATGTAGAGAGAACTTTTTTAACACTTTCTTTTTTAAATCCTAAGCTCTCCAACGCCATACTTGCTTCTAACATACTTCCTTGCGGTGATGCTTCGTGGTGCAGTTGCAATGAAAAATCACCTAATTCTACCAAAATACGTTTAGCGCTCTTAGGTCCAATACCTGGAACCATTTTAAAGGCATCTATATTTTGGCTCACTAAAGCCTGCGCAAAATCATCAGGCGTTAAGGTAGAGCAAACAGCAAGCGCAGTGGATGGACCTATACCGCTGAGTTTGATTAAGGTATCAAACACTTTTTTTTCGCGTTCATCCCAAAAACCATACAGACTCTGTTGGTCTTCTCTAATAATATGCGTTACATGTAAAGAAATAGTTTCTTCCACGATTTTACCAAGAGTAAAAAGTGAAATAAAAACTTTATACGTTAAACCACCGCTGAGTTTTAAATGAACCGCTGTCACCTCTTTTTTAACAACTTTACCTTCAATTCCTACTATCATTGAGCACTGTACTCACTTGAGCGGGTAATTTTATATTCACCATCACCTAAGTCTTTTAGCATAATTTCACGAGTAATTTCTCGCTCTTTTGGATTATAGGTGATGTCTTTAGGAGGAGAGATAAGATGAAATTTAACTTCATTAAACTCTTTCCATGCAGAGTGGTTGATGATTTTGGCTGAAAATACTTTTCGTTGTACCACACTAAGCTCATTATAGAGTTCATGCAAATACTCTTTTTTGTCTTTAAATGTCTGTAAAAGAGCATTGTATTCAACAACTTTTTCTTGAAAATCTTTAATTTTTGCATACAAAGTCACTGGAGGTTCAACATTGTTTTCTTTAAGTTCCAAGATTTTTTCTTTCACCATCTCAGCCATGGGTTTATTTTTTTCTATCAACTCTTTTTTCGCACTTAACTGTCTTGGATATGCTTTTAACTCTTCTTCAAGTTTTTGAATTTTCTCAGAAATTTCTTCAATTTGTTCATTAAACTCTTTTGTCACACTTGGGTCAATAATAAGCTTGTTATTATTACCTTTGAGTTCAGTAATCTCAATAATTTCAGAAGCAGTAATTTTAGCATTGGACATTAAGCTATCCACTTTAACAATTTTACCAATAATTTCTCCACCAATCATTTGCTTGACGTACACCTTATCACCAATAACTTTGCCACCTTCAAGTCTATCGATGGTCACATCTTGACCATTCGCTTCACCACGATGCACCGCAATGTGGATCTGGTCAGACTCAATGTAGGCACTCTGATGCGTTTGTCCACCAATATCAACGAGTTTTGCTTTTATTCTAGCACCACTGCCGACATTGCCTTGGACAACAAGTTCAGAGATTTCAACACTCATCCCTGCACCAATAGCATCTTTAAGGATGTCTTTTTCTTTAATATTAATTTTAATGTTAGAATTGACATTGGCATCAATTGAACCAGTAGATCGAAAACTAATTTCATTAATTTCCATCTGCTCTTGAATGTCGTAGGCTCCTTTGTCAACATTCACATAACCACCGCGATTAGCAATATACTTTGTACTGATTTCACTCTCTTTTTTAGTAATGTTTGCCGTCGTAACGATTGGCGTGTCGTTTGTCTTTCGTGGCTCTTTGACTGCGATAAAAACACCTCGACAATTACGACCAGGAGTTCCAGATTGGGGTTTAATGTATTCAATAATACATTCGTCTTGCTCGACTGCCAAAACAAACCCTCTCTTAGAATAATCTACTTTACCTTCACCATTTTTTGTGTCAACTTTTTTCTTATAATGAAAAATTAAATCGTCATTTATAGGAGCCACATCGTCAATTCCTTGACACACAACAAATGTATGGTTTTGATCAATAATACCATTCACACGAATATTAGCGACCAATTTTTTAACTTCTTTATACATATTTTGGTCTCGTATACCAATGAGAACACCTGCGCGTATCTTTTTCATGACAATATCATCAATGATTCTTTGTTCAAGTTTAGAGCTGTATTTGACATCATGATTTTTCAAAATTGTTGCAACAATTTTAGTGAGATTTTTATTTGCGCTTAGGTTGATTTCGGGTAACTCTTCCTCTTCTTCTTGTTCATCAATTTTATAGATTTCAACACGATAGTGTTGTGTGATTTTCAAATTGGGATTGAGTAAAAAAGCATCATCTAAAAAAAGTTTTTGTTCTTCTTCGCCAACGGTATTATTCTCACTTTTTTCATCACTATAAAATGTTGTTACTTTAAGCAGTTTGAATGATAAATCACTGGGTTTAAGATGATTTGCAATAGCAACATTTTTTAATTCTTTAATGATATTTGTCGTGTCAACAATAATTGATTTAAATTCAGGTTCTTTGACACTTTTTGGCGTGTCACTACCCTTTATTGAATCTAATAGTCCCACTGTGAATACCTTTATATATAAAATTCTCTCATAGCTAATATCGGCAAACCAAGAGAATAATATTAGCCTAAAGTTCATAAAAATTTGGTTTAAACGATTTTTTGATACACTTTCGTATGCTTATACGATCATTTTTCACAAACAGTGTTGGGACATTAGTCTCACGAATTTTTGGTTTTATTCGAGACTTACTTAGTGCCTCAATTTTAGGAGCTAATGTCTATAGTGATATCTTTTTTGTCGCCTTCAAATTTCCTAATCTCTTTCGACGTATTTTTGCAGAAGGTGCTTTTACCCAAAGTTTTATTCCTAGCTTCATTAAAACGCCACTTAAAGGACTTTTCACGTTCCGTGTTGGTGTTCAGTTTTTCTCATTTCTTATTGCTTTTTCACTCATTGTTACACTTTTTAGTGAGTTTTTTGCAAAAGTTATTGCACTTGGTTTTGATTCAGAAACTATTGCACTTGCTGCACCTTTGGTTGCCATCAATTTTTACTATTTACCTCTTATTTTTATCGTCACTTTACTAGGCTCCTTGCTTCAATACAAACATCACTTTGCAACCACAGCATTTTCAACGGCACTTCTCAATATTGGCATGATAGGTGCTCTTCTTTTGTTCCAAAATTGGGATAAAAAAACAATCGTTTATGCACTGAGTTATGGTGTGTTAGTCGGTGGCGTTTTGCAAGTGCTTTCCCATCTTATCACCATCGGTAAATACCGACTTTTTAAACTCTTTGTTGTGGGATACAAAGCTTATGGGAAAAAAGAAAAAAAAATTGAAGAAACAAACAAAGCTTTTAACCGATCCTTTTTTCACTCCATTATTGGAAATTCAACACCTCAAATTGTCTCTTTTGTCGATACAACATTAGCAAGCTTTTTAGTCAGTGGAAGTATAAGTTATCTCTACTATGGGAACCGCATCTTCCAACTTCCGCTTGCTTTGTTTGCCATTGCACTCACGACAGGGATTTTTCCTCAAATAACACGGCTGTTAAAAAATAACGATGAAACTAAAGCTTTAGCTTTAGTCGATAGAGGCTTTTGGATCTTGGCTTTTTTACTTAGTACTTCAACACTTGGAGGATATCTTTTAAGCGAAGAAATTATTAAGCTTTTATTTGAACGCGGTGCTTTTACTGCAGAAGATACTTTTAATACAGGCTTTGTCCTTGCGATGTATATGATAGGCTTACTCCCTTTTGGTCTATCCAAACTTTTTTCGCTTTGGCTTTACGCACAAATGCGCCAAAAAGAAGCCGCAAAAATTGCGATGGTTGCGCTTACATGTAATCTTGTTTTTTCATTTGCACTTATTTCCCCGATGGGAGCAGCAGGACTTGCACTTGCAGGCTCACTCTCAGGGTGCGTGCTTTTCATTTTCACGCTACGCTCTTTTGGCTTCAAGCGCTTTTTAGCTATACTATTTAATAAAAAATTGATTATTTTGGCCATCGTTTTACTCATTGAAGCGGGTGTGCTTATCTGGTTGAAGGAACTTTTACATGGTTATTTATGATTCTGTTCAAAAAAAACGTCTGATGTTTGAACCCTTAAAAGAGGGTCATGTGACAATTTATGTCTGTGGTCCTACGGTGTATGATGATGCCCATTTAGGACATGCGCGCAGTGCCATCGCTTTTGATTTGCTTCGACGAGTGTTTACAACACTTGGCTATCATGTGACGTTTGTGAAAAATTTTACAGACATTGATGATAAAATCATCCACAAAATGAAAGAGAGCGGAAAGTCTTTAGAAGAGATTACCTCTTTTTATATTGACCGTTATAAACAAGATATGCATGCTTTACATGTAAATGATGCTGACATAGAACCTAAAGCAACCGAATGTGTCACTGAAATCATCTCATTTATAGAATCACTGATGCACTCAGACGTAGGCTATGTTGCAGAAGATGGCATCTATTTTGATACTTCAAAAGATAATAAATATTTGTCTCTCTCAGGTCGCTTGGTCGAAGAAGACTCTTCCATGTCACGTGTTGAGCAAAAAGAATCAAAGCGTGACCAAAAAGATTTTGCACTCTGGAAGTTCTCCAAAGAGCCTAGTGAGCCAAGCTACCCAGCTCCTTTTGGACAAGGACGACCTGGATGGCACATCGAGTGTTCTGCGATGATCGAAAAATACCTTGCTTCAAGCCAAACAGCATATCAAATCGACATTCACGCAGGTGGAGCAGATTTACTTTTCCCACACCATGAAAACGAAGCCGCACAAACACGTTGTAAAGGACATCATCAAGAACTAGCAAAGTACTGGATGCACAATGGTTTTGTCACGATTAACGGTGAGAAAATGAGTAAATCTTTAGGCAATAGCTTTTTCTTAAAAGATGCCTTGAAACATTATGATGGCGAAGTACTGCGTTTTTATCTTCTTTCCTCACATTATCGGGCTAATTTTAACTTCTCAGAAGTTGATTTGCTTATGAGTAAAAAACGCTTAGACAAACTTTATCGCCTTAAAAAACGTGTTTTTGATATACCTTCCACTCAGATAGATGAAGCTTTTAAAACATCGATGCTTGAAGCTTTAAGCGATGATTTGAATATCTCTAAAGCCTTAGCTCTTTTAGATGAGATGATTGGTTCTGCTAACGAATTTTTGGATGCTAACCCAAAAGATAAAATGATGAAAGGGATTTTCTCTGCCAATCTCATATGGATACAAAGCGTACTTGGTATAGGGTTTCATACACCGCTTTCTTATTTTCAAATGGGTGTAAGTGAAGAAGAAAAAGCATATATTGAAGAGCTGATTGCAAAACGTGCGGATGCAAAAAAAGCCAAAGATTTTACAACCGCTGATCTTATTCGAAAAGAGTTAGAAGCTAAGCAGATTCAACTCATGGATACGTCCAATGGCACACAATGGGAAAAGGTGAACTAAATGCGTCATTTAGGTGCTATTTTGTCCCGTTTCGTTCCTTTTTTTAAAGATTATATTCCCTATTTTATCTTAGCTATTGTTGGTATGGCACTGGCAAGTGGAGGAACAGCTTTTTCAGCCTACTTGGTTAAACCGCTTTTAGATGAGATTTTTATTGCAAAAGATCGTGACATGCTGATGCTCCTTCCTTATGCCATCATCGCCGTCTACGTTGCAAAAGAGCTTGGGCGCTATATGCAGAGCTATTTTACAGCCTACATTGGCCAAGATATCATCAGACGATTTCGTGAAAATATTTTAGGCAATATGCTTCGTCTTGATATCTCTTTTTTCCATGAATATCGAACAGGAGAGCTGATTAGCCGAAATACCAACGATGTTGAGCGTGTACGAAGTGTGGTCTCTAACCTTGTTCCTGAACTCATTCGTGAGACTTTAACTATTTTTGGTCTTATGGCAGTTGTTATTTATCAAAGTCCAAAACTAGCCTTTTTTGCCTTAATCATTATGCCTTTAGCCGTTTATCCGCTGAGTACTTTAGCCAAAAGAATGAAAAAAATTTCACGTGCTTCTCAAGAAAAAATCTCTGATATTACCGCAAAACTGAGTGAAATCTTTAATAACATTGAAATCATCCAAGCGAATAATGCTTCTGCTTATGAACATGGTTTATTTCAACGTGAAAATGAACGTTACTTTAAACTCACAATGAAATCCGTTAAAATTGCTCAACTGGTAAGTCCGCTTATGGAGACACTAGGGTCTATTGGTGTTGCTGTAGTTATCATCGTTGGTGGTCGTGAAGTAATTGATGGAACGATGAGTGTGGGGAGCTTCTTCTCTTTTTTAACCGCTCTTTTTATGCTCTACACCCCTATTAAAAAAATCTCAGGACTGTACAACCAAATGCAAGATGCCGTTGTTGCAAGTGAGCGCATCTTTTTCCTTCTCGATAAACAACCAAGCGTTGTCGGTGGAGAAACCCCTTTTCCTTTACATGTAAATACGATTTCTTTTGATACCCTTTCTCTTTTTTACGGGGAAAAATGTGCCTTGCACGATATCTCGTTTGAAGCAAAACGTGGTGAAATGATTGCACTTATTGGTGATAGTGGTGGCGGAAAAAGCTCTTTGATGAATCTTTTAATGCGCTTTTATGACCCAAGTTCTGGCGATATCACCATCAACAATACCTCCATTAAAGCCTTCAGTCTTCACGATTTGCGTCAAAATATCGGAATGGTCACTCAGCGTGTTTACATCTTTAACGACACCATTGCCGCCAATGTGGCATATGGCAAAGAAATTGATGAAGAAAAAGTCATCGATGCCCTTAAAAAAGCCAATGCGTATGAATTTGTTCAAACATTAGACAAAGGTATTTTCACTTCTTTAGATGAATTTGGTACCAATCTTTCAGGTGGTCAACGTCAACGTATCGCCATCGCACGTGCGATTTATACCAATCCTCAAATCCTGATTTTAGATGAAGCCACATCTGCATTGGATTCTGGAAGTGAGCAAAAAATCACAGAAGCCATTGAGCATTTGGTTAAAGACAAAATTACCTTTGTCATTGCACACCGACTTAGCACCATCAAAAGAGCAGATAAAATTATTTTGCTCAAACATGGAACAATTATCGCCATGGGCGATGATGAAAGCTTACGTGCATCAAGTGAGGATTACCTAAAACTCAAAGACTTACAAGCCTAGAAGCGCTTAAATCAACCATTTTTTATCTTGACTTTGGTATAATCGCGTACTTTTACAAAGGATAAAAACGAATGGTTGATTACGGCACTCTTAAAAAGATTTTTTTTCAACTTAGCCCTGAAAATGCGCACAATGTTGCAGAGTTTTTCTTTAAGCATACAACAACCTATGCACCTTTTATTCTTTCATTTTTAGCAGAACGCTATTTTGTAGCGGATAAACGTTTAGAGCAAAATCTTTTAGGCACAACGTTTCTTAATCCCGTTGGGCTGGGTGCTGGATTTGATAAAAATGCGACGATGATAAAGATGCTCACTGCACTTGGGTTTGGCTATATTGAGTATGGTACGATGACACCTGAACCTCAAAGTGGTAACGCAAAGCCTAGGTTATTTCGATTTGTTAAAGAAGAGAGTATCCAAAATGCCATGGGCTTTAACAATGAAGGGATGCGTGTCATCGCAAAGCGTCTTGAATCTCTTTACCCTTACGCCACGCCACTGGGTGCAAATATTGGAAAAAATAAAACAACTTCAGCCGAAGATGCACTGGGTGATTATGAAAAACTGATTCGTCGTTTTGAGAGTCTATCAGACTTTTTAGTGATTAATATCTCTTCACCCAACACACCAGGTCTTAGAGATTTACAAAATGAAGCCTTTATTAAAGAGCTTTTTGTCATGGCGAAAAGTCTTACATGTAAACCTGTTTTGCTCAAAATCGCTCCTGATTTAACCATAGATGATGCTCTCTCTTTATGCCAATGCGCACTTGATAGCGGAGCCGATGGCATCGTAGCAACCAATACGACCATCGATTATACGCTTTTAAAAGGTGCAAAAGATTTTGGAGGACTCAGTGGTAAAGTGCTCACAGAAAAAAGCTTTGCAATGTTTGAAGCACTGGCAAAAGCATTTTATGGAAAAACAACCTTGATTTCTGTTGGTGGCATCGATTCTGCTGAGGAAGCGTATCGAAGATTGAAAGCGGGTGCTAGCTTAGTACAACTTTACAGTGCCTTTATTTTTAAAGGTCCATATCTGAACAAACAAATCAATGAAGGCATAATGAAACTTATGGAAAAAGATGGTTTTAGCCACATTAGCGAAGTGATAGGAAGCGATAGGAGATGAAAAATGACACGTTATTTAGTATTTTTTTTACTGACTTTAGGAGCATTGATGGCTAGTTCTCTTCCCTCTTATCAAACAAAGACCTTAAATAATGGCCTTCAAATTGTTGTGATACCGATGCACAATGGTAGCAATGTTATCACTACCGATATTTTTTACAAAGTAGGCAGTGGTAATGAAATTATGGGGAAAAGTGGGATTGCTCATATGCTTGAACACCTCAATTTCAAATCAACAAAAAATCTTAAAGCAGGTGAATTTGATGAAATTGTCAAAGGTTTTGGTGGCGTGAATAACGCTTCAACAGGATTTGATTATACACACTATTACATCAAAAGCTCATCAGGCAATTTAGCAAAATCGTTAGAGCTGTTTTCAGAACTCATGCAAAATCTTCGCCTTAGTGATGAAGAGTTTCAACCTGAACGCAATGTTGTGTTAGAAGAGCGTTTATGGAGAACCGATAACAATCCTATCGGCTATCTCTATTTTAGATTGTTTAATAACGCTTTTATGTACCATCCCTACCATTGGACACCCATTGGTTTTAAAGATGATATTAAAAACTGGACAATTGAAGATATCAGAAGTTTTCACTCGAAGTATTATCAACCAAACAATGCTATTGTTGTTGTCGCAGGTGATATTAAAGCAGAAGATGTTTTTGTAAATGTAGAAAAGCACTTTGGCGCTATCAAAAACACACACGATGTTCTAAAGCCTCATCATCAAGTTGAGCCTCTCCAAGATGGTGCAAAACGTGTCATGCTTAAAAAAGAGAGTGAGGTTGAAATGGTAGCCATTGCCTACAAAATTCCTGATTTTAAACATAAAGACCAAGTGGCACTCTCTGCGCTTAGCGAACTGCTTAGCAGCGGGAAAAGCAGTCGTTTGCAGCGTGTGTTAGTGGATGAAAAAAAGATGGTCAATCAAATTTACGGTTATGCAATGCAATCGCGCGATCCTTCCGTTTTTCTTTTCTTAGCGGTGTGTAATCCAGGTGTTAAGGCAGAAACGGTAGAAGCTGAGATTTTAGCTATTATTGAAAATCTTCACAAAGTTGGGATTAGTGAACGAGAACTTGAAAAAATTAAAATCAATACAAAAGCAGATTTTATTCACTCCTTGGAAAGCTCAAGTGAACTTGCCAGTCTTTATGGAAGTTACTTTGCCAAAGGGGACATCACACCTCTTATCGAATATGAAGATCGTATCAATCAGCTTAAAAAAGAAGATATCGCTAACGTTATTAAGACCTATTTAGTACCACAAACATCAACAACCGTAATTTTACGAAAGGATTAGACGAATGAACCAATCTTTACACGGAGCAATGACTGCTCTTATTACCCCTTTTAAAAATGGAAAATTAGACGAAGTACAGTATGCAAAGCTGATAGAAAGACAGATTAAAAACAATATTGACGTGGTTGTTCCTGTGGGAACGACAGGAGAGAGTGCAACGTTAGATCATGAAGAACACCGTCGCTGTATCGAAATCGCAGCGGATATTTGCGCAAAGACAGATGTTAAAGTCTTAGCAGGTGCAGGAAGCAATGCAACGCATGAAGCCATTGGATTGGCTAAATTTGCGCAAGCACATGGAGCACATGGTATTCTCTCGGTAACGCCTTATTACAACAAACCAACACAAGAGGGATTGTATCAACACTATAAAGCGATAGCAAATTCAGTGGATATTCCTGTGCTTTTATACAATGTTCCAGGGCGTACAGGCTGCGACTTGCTTCCAGAAACTATTTTTAGGCTCTTTAATGATTGCTCTAATATTTTTGGTGTCAAAGAAGCAACAGGTTCGATTGAGCGTTGTGTGGATTTATTAGCGCATTGTCCTAAACTTTCTGTGATTAGTGGAGACGATGCGATTAACTACCCTATTTTATCCAATGGAGGTTCGGGTGTTATCTCTGTAACTTCTAACATCTTACCAGACCAAATTGCAGAGTTGACACACTTGGCATTGGCAGGAGATTATCATGGAGCTAAAGCGATTAATGATTCACTCTATGAAATCAATAAGATTCTCTTTTGTGAGAGTAATCCTATTCCTATTAAAGCGGCAATGTATTTAGCGGGACTTTTAGATACTTTGGAATACCGCTTACCGCTTTGTGCCCCAAGTCATGAAAATATGAAACGTATTGAAAATACACTTAAAAAATATACAATTAAAGGATTTTAATGAGAGGTAAAACACTGGTTATTAGTGGTGGAACACGGGGTATTGGACAAGCGATTGTGTATGAATTTGCACGTGAGGGTGTCAATGTTGCGTTTACCTACAACTCCAATGAAGAAATTGCACTTGAGCAAGTCAAAGATCTAGAAGCCAATTATGGCATCAAAGCTAAAGCGTATCCTTTCAATATTTTAGAGCCAGAAAAGTACAAAGAGCTCTTTTTAGAAATTGATAAAGATTTTGATAGAGTGGACTTTTTTATCTCTAATGCGATTATTTCAGGGCGAGCGGTTGTGGGTGGTTACACCAAGTTTATGAAACTCAAACCTCGTGGAATTAACAATATCTTTACTGCAACCGTCAATGCTTTTGTCGTGGGTGCTCAAGAATCTGCAAAACGCATGGAAAAAGTGGGTGGCGGAAGTATTATCTCTCTTTCATCGACGGGGAATCTTGTTTATATCGAAAACTATGCAGGACATGGTACTGCTAAAGCAGCCGTTGAAACGATGGTACGTTATGGTGCGGCAGAACTTGGGGCTATGAATATTCGAGTGAATGCTGTCAGTGGTGGTCCTATTGAGACCGATGCGCTTCGTGCATTTACTAATTATGAAGAAGTGCGTGATGTCACGGCAAAGCTTTCACCGCTTGGTCGTATGGGACAACCACAAGATTTAGCAGGAGCATGTCTGTTTTTGTGTTCTGAAAAAGCATCGTGGATTACTGGGCATACGTTACTCATTGATGGTGGAACGACCTTTAAATGATGAACTTACCCAATCTCTTAGCCTCAACACGTATCGCTCTCGCACCTTTGATGTTTGTGCTTTTAGTGAACCGTGATTTACCTTTATTTGAAGGTTTACATGTAAGCTGGTTGGACTATTTTGCCGCGCTTATTTTTGTGATAGCCAGTGCAACTGATTTTTTTGATGGCTATATCGCTCGCAACTGGAATCAGAAAACAACCCTTGGAGCCATTTTAGACCCTTTGGCTGATAAGATGCTCACACTAGCAGCATTTCTAGGATTAATGATTATTGATAGAGCGAACCCTTGGGCGATTTATCTTATCCTCACACGGGAATTTTTTATCACAGGGCTTCGTGTAGCGGCAGTGAGTGAGGGAAAAGATATCGCGGCTTCAATGGCTGGAAAAGTGAAGACTGTATTGCAGATGATTGCGATTGGATTTTTGATGATGAACTGGCCTTTTGGAGAGCTTTTACTGTGGGTTTCTGTGGCATTAACACTCTATTCCGGTTATGAGTACATCATCGGTTATACGAAAAAAGGAAATGCGTAAATGGGTACTTTAACCTCTTTACTGGTTCTTTCATTTTTGATTTTTTTTCATGAACTAGGACATTTTTTAGCCGCACGTTTTTTTGGTGTGCGTGTTGAAGTCTTTAGTATTGGTTTTGGTACAAAAGTGTTTTCAAAAGTCATTGGCAATACACAGTATTGCCTCAGTCTTATTCCTTTGGGCGGATACGTTCAAATGAAAGGGCAAGATGATCGTGACCCTACAAAGACAAGTTTTGATAATGACAGCTATACTATGAAAAAACCATGGCAACGCATTGTGATTTTATTTGCAGGTCCTTTTGCCAATTTTTTGCTGGCATTTTTACTCTACATTGCCATCGGCTCGATGGGTGTTACAAAACTCTCTCCTATTATTGGAAATTTAAGCCCTGACTCCCCTGCCCAACAAGTAGGTTTACAAAGTAATGACCGTATTGTGATGATTAACGGTGAATTTGTTCAAGCATGGGATGATGTCAGTCATATGATTCAAAAAGCGCCTCATGCGCTTGAAGTCAAAGTTGAGCGAGCTGGCAGTGTTGAGACGTTTATTATCACGCCAAAACTTTTACCGTATCAAAATATGTTTGGCGAAACCTTGCATAAAAAGATGATAGGCATTGCACCAAGTGGTAAAACGATGGAAGTGATTTATGAGTTCAGTGAACTTCCAAGCTTTGCGTGGGCTCAAACCATTAAAGCAACAACGATGATTCTAACAGGGCTTCAAAAGCTCGTTGAAGGTGTTGTCTCGCCTAAAGAGTTAGGTGGTATTATCTCCATTGTTCAAGTAACTTCAGAAGCCAGTGAAGCAGGACTTATAGCTTTATTTGCGCTTACAGCACTTATCTCCGTCAATCTTGGCGTTCTCAATCTTTTACCTATCCCTGCTCTTGATGGTGGGCATATCATGTTTAATGCGTATGAGATGCTCACACGAAGAGCTCCAAGTGAGCGCATCGTTTATGTGATGACACTGAGTGGTTGGGTGTTGTTGTTGACGCTGATGGTATTTACCATTTTCAATGATATTTACAGACTTACAGGCGGACAGTGATGGATTACATTTCACGATACGATGATATTTTAACCACAATAGAAAATGTTCGCGTTCGCGTTAATCAACATCAGATTATTAAAATTGTTGCTGCGAGTAAAAGTGCTGATGTCAGCATGATTGAAGCGATGTACAACATCGGTCAACGTGCGTTTGGGGAAAATCGTATTCAAGATATGGGCGACAAAGTAAATGCTTTAGAATATTTACCGCTTGAATGGCATTTTATCGGTCGTTTACAAACCAATAAAATCAACCAACTTATTGAACTAAACCCTTTTCTCATGCACTCATTAAGCTCACTTGAACTAGCATGTGAGATAGATAAGCGTTTACATGTAAAAGGTAAAACGATGTCTGTCTTACTTCAAATCAATAGTGCTTATGAAGAGCAAAAAGCAGGTGTTTTGCCCGAAGCTGCGCTTGAGACATATGAGCAAATCGCGCTTACATGTAAAAACCTACACCTCAAAGGTGTGATGAGTATTGGTGCGCATACGGACGATACACACGTGATTCAAAAAAGCTTTGAAACAACCTACCGTCTCTTTGAAACCCTTCAACCTAAAGGTGCGAAATATTGTTCTATGGGAATGAGTGGAGATTATGAATTAGCCGTTCAATGTGGCTCAAATATGTTGCGTTTAGGAAGTATTTTATTTAAGTAAAGAGGGAAAAACCCTCTTTACTTATCCTTCGTTGGTAATAATCGTAATTAACTCTTCTAAAATAGCTTCTGCTTTTTCGTTTTCAATTTGGCATGTACCTGCGGCATTATGTCCACCTCCACCATAGCGTAACATCAATTCACCAATATTCGTTTTTGAGCTACGATTGATGATTGATTTACCCGTTGCAAACACTGTATTTTGTTTTTGAACACCCCAAAGCACATGAATGGAAATATTTACTTCAGGGAAAAGGGCATAAATCATAAAGCGATTTCCTGGATAAATAATCTCTTCATCTCGCAAATCAAGCACAATCAAATTTCCATACACTTTTGAACAACGCTTGAGTTGGTCTTGAAACTCTTGGGCATATTTAAAATAAAGCTCAACTCTCTCTTTAACATCATCAAGTTTCATAATATCGTCAATGTCGTGGTTATGACAATAATCAATCAAATCCATCATTAATTGATAATTTGAAATTCTAAAATCTCTAAATCGTCCTAACCCCGTTCGCGAATCCATTAAAAAGCTGAGTAATTCCCACCCTGTTGGGTTTAAAATATCTTCACGGGAAAACTGCGCAGCATCAGCTTTATCGACCGCTTTCATCATCGCATCGCTGATGGTTGGAAACTTCTCTTTACCACCATAATAATCATACACCACACGTGCGGCAGAAGGTGCGTCTGCTATGATGATATGGTTTTCTTTTTTTTCATTACGAAGGGTTTCACTCTCATGATGGTCAAAAGCCAGATAAACACCCTCAACATAAGGAAGGTTGGTCGTGATATCATTTTGCGTGATAACAATCGTTCCATCTTGCATATCTTTAGGATGTACAAATTTGATTTCATCAATCATATCTAATTGTTTAAGAAGCACAGCACATACCAAACCATCCATATCACTGCGTGTTACAAGTCTATATTTTTTTGACATTTATAAAACCTTTTTCAAGTGATTTTTTTATTTATTCTAACATAAAACAAAACATAATTTTTAAAAAGAGATGCGACATACTTGATTTCGTCCTTGATGCTTCGCTTGATACAACGCATCATCTGCTCGCGAAACCAAGGTATGAGGGGTATCATCTTGTTGCATTGTCGCAACACCAATACTTATCGTGTGCGCACACTGCGTTGGAGAGTCTGCTTCTTCAACACTTTTACGCAACCGCTCTGCAACAATCATCGCTTCTTGATTGCCACACTCAGGGCACAGTACTAAAAACTCCTCCCCTCCCCATCGTCCAATGATATCGTACGTTCTTAAAGACTCTTGAGCGCTCTTCGCTAAAGAAATCAAGACTTTATCACCCATTTGATGCCCAAAAGTATCATTGACTTTTTTAAAAAAATCCACGTCAAAAAGTAAAATAGAAAATTCATAACCATTGCGCTTTGCACGTGTCATCTCATCGTTTAACGCTTGGTCTATTTTTGTACGATTGTAAAGCCCTGTTAAAAGGTCTGTTTGTGAAAGATAGAGCAGTTTTTTAGCATAGCGGTTCATCTCATACTGTCGGTAGATGAATCCTAAAATGATAAAAATAAAAATGATACTAAGCTGTATCATTAACGTATGATCAATCACCGTTTGTGCTTTAATAATAACATGTTGATTGACAATATTTTCTCTATCTTTATTCGAAATATTCATCACACCTTTGTTCAATATATCCCGTAGTATTGGCTCACTTTTAATAATACCTATGCGTAGCTGGTTCGTGTAGTTTGGAAGTTGCCCTGAAATTTTTAGATTAAAAAAGCCCTCTTTTTTAATCGTATAGGCCGCAACGATTAAAGAGCGCATTGCCATATCAGCTTTTTTATCAGAAACCATTTTAAAGGCTTCCATCTCTGTGTTTGTATTGATAATCTTTAAGTTAGGGTAGTCTTTTCGTATCAGCTCTTCCATCGCGGTGCCTTTTGGAAAAACAATGGTTTTATCGACTAAGTCTGCGGGATTGGCAATGAAAGGATGTTCTTCTCGTGTAATAAAGACATTCACATCGCTAAAATGAGGTTCTGTAAAAAGTAGCCATTTTGAGCGTGCTGGTGTTTGATTGAGAAAACTAATAATCTGACATTTGCCTTCTTTAGATAAAGCAATACTCTCATCCCAATCTTTAGTTGGCAAAACTTCAATTGCAATACCTAGCTTTTTAGCAACCAATGCCAGTAAATCCGCACCGATTCCCGAATATTCGCCTTTTTGATTTAAGGTCTCAAACGGTTCCCAATCAGGGTCAACACACGCTTTTATTGTTCCTAATTTATGTAAATATTCTCTCTCCTCCGTACTTAACTCAACACTCCAAAGCACAAAAGGTAAAAAACACAGCGCGACAAAAACTCCTAAAAAATGATTCATACTGGTTGCTTCTCATAAAGATATTTTCCATAAATCCCCACATAAACACCCATAAGTTCCTTCAAACCTTTTTCCAAAAGAACTTTTTCTTCTTCATTGAAAATAGATTCCATAAGCGTTACATGTAACGTACTTGAAAATGTCAAAAGCATTTCAGGAGTACTTTTTTCACCCAATAGAAAAAAGAAACAAAGGGCACGATTTAAGCCCATAACATATGCCATAATGCTTTGATAAATGTTTTTTTCAACAGGCTCAAGTTGCGATTCAAATAAAGCAAGCGAGTGTTCTAAAAAACTTTTCTTCTTAGGAAAATTAGAGATAAGCAGTGTTTTAAGAATCGTTTTTCGCATCTGTATTAAAGAAGAAGGTATCAGCTCTTCAAAGCGAGCATCAAGGAGTTTTAGTGCTTCTTGGAAATTTTCAGGGGTTTCAAACGTGGCATGTCGCATCAAGATACACAATTTTTCTTGTGTGTAGCGTGAGGGTGTGTAAAGCACTGTTCGTTCCAAAGCATGAATAATCGCTTGGTAGAGCTTTGCCTCATCATCTTTATCGCTTTTTGAAAGGTATTCCATTAAATAAATGATTTCTTTTTTCATGTGTTCCATTGTGCCAAAGAGGAGCTGAAAAAGTGATATAATACGCTCTTTTTAAGGAGATTTTGTTATGTCACACGCCTCTTTTTTCTTTTCTGTCTATATCAAGTTTTTTTTCATTATGACGCCTTTTTTTGTCACCACGATTTTTTTGTCGATGACCAAAGGAAGCAGTGAAAATGACCAAAAACGCCTCGCACTCAAAGTCACTTTTGCGATTGCCGTTTCGTGTTTGATTGTTTTGTATTTTGGTAAATATATTTTTGACCTTTTTGGTATCACCTTGGATGCTTTTCGTATAGGGGCTGGAGCTCTTTTATTTTTAACAGCGGTAGATTTGGTGCAAAAAGATGTCAATGAAAAACCATCTTGCGATGCGGATATTAGCAAACACGCTGTTGTCCCTTTGGCAATTCCTGTCACCGTAGGACCTGGTACAGTTGGAGCGTTGATGGTTATGGGAGCTGAGATGAAAAGTGTGATAGATGTTGGTCTTGGTTCACTTTCACTGCTGTGCGCGATTGCAAGTGTGGGTGTGATGCTCTATCTCTCGAGCAAAATCGAAAAACTCATCGGTACGAGCGGACTTATCGTTTTAAGTAAGGTTACAGGGCTTATTCTGTCTGCTCTTGCGGCTCAGATTATCTTTACGGGCATTAAAAATTTTCTACAATAATCTTTACATGTAAAAAGGTAGCACTCAAATGAGCGCTACCTTGCATTATGCTTTTGGGTGTATCATCTCGGAGGGAATAACATATCGGTCAAATTCTTCAGCACTTAAAAGCGAAAGTTTCAAACACGCTTCTTTCAGACTCAAATTTTCTTTATGCGCCAGCTTTGCCACTTTTGCGGCATTTTCATACCCAATATAAGGATTGAGCGCTGTGACTAACATCAAAGAGTTTTCAAGATTGTGCGCAATCTTTTCGCTATTGGCTTCAATTCCCTCAACACAATGCACCCGAAAAGAGTCCATGACATCGCTTAAAAGTTTGACTTGTTGCAAAAAGTTATAAATGATGACCGGTTTAAAGACATTGAGCTCAAAATTGCCTTGACTGGCGCCAAAAGCTATCGCCGCGTCTGCACCATACACTTGACACGCCACCATCGTGACCGCTTCAGCTTGTGTTGGATTGACTTTCCCTGGCATGATAGAGCTTCCAGGCTCATTTTCAGGGATACTAAGCTCCCCTATTCCACACCGAGGCCCTGAGGAGAGCCATCTGATGTCATTGGCTATTTTCATCAAATTTGCACTTAAAGCTTTGTTCGCACCGCTGGCGAACACAAGTGCATCGTGCGACGTAAGTGCGTGGAATTTATTGGGTGCTGAAAGAAACGTTTTTCCACTCAATCGTGAAAGTTCTGCACTAACAAGCTCGCCAATTTTAGGATGGGCATTGATACCCGTTCCAACAGCCGTCCCACCAATAGCAAGCTCTCGTAAAGACTCTAACGCCAAAAGAATATGCGTGGAAGAGTGCTCTAACATACTACGATACCCGCTAAACTCTTGTCCGAGTGTCAAAGGAGTCGCGTCTTGAAGGTGTGTTCGCCCTATTTTGATAATCGCATGAAAGGCTTTTTCTTTCACTTCAAAAGCCTCTTTGAGTTTTTCAAGGGAGGGTAAAAGCTGCTCTTCTATCTCTATGACACTAGCAATATGCATCGCCGTTGGAAAGGTATCATTGGAGCTTTGAGACATATTGACATCATCATTTGGATGAACACGCTTTTCTATCCTAAAGTCGCCTCCTAATATCTGCGTAGCACGGTTGGCAATCACTTCATTGAAATTCATATTGGTTTGTGTGCCGCTTCCTGTTTGCCAAATGGAGAGTGGAAATTCGTCCTCAAATTTACCCGCTAAAATTTCATCGCATGCTTGTATGATAGCTTGTGCTTTTTTGCCTTCCAATTTTCCTAGACCTTGATTGGTGGTTGCAAGAGAGCGTTTAAGCAGAGCAAATGCTTTAATGAGTTCTTTGGGCATCTTTTCAACACCAATCGCAAAATGCTCCAAACTTCGCTGTGTTTGTGCTCCCCAATAATGAGTATTTGGAACGTTAATCTCTCCCATAGTGTCTTTTTCAACTCTGTATTCCATAAAGACTCCTTCATCAATTTGTCTCATTATGGCATAGGAATATTTTAAAAAAAAGCATTCAAAAAATTACATGTAAAAGCTAAAGTTTACTTTTACATGTAAAGAAGTAGATGTGTTATAATGCACGCCTTTATTTTGCATCAAAAGGTTCTAGGTTGTGAAACAAACTCTAAAAAGCAAAGCCAAATCCATTGCTCAACACCCCGCTACGAAAAAAGCGCTTAACGATATGAAGCCTGAAAAATCACTTTGGGGAATTTTGGGTGTTTTACTCTTTTTTATTTTCCCTGAAATCATCGCATATTTTTACGCACAAGAGATTACAACATTTGCGAAAAATGCTCTTTTGGAACATCCTGCATTGCCTGAAAAATATCTCTATGATATACTTGTGATGCTCTTTGAAGAGGGAATAAGCTGGCTCAATCTTGGAATTGGAATGGCTTTATTAGTGTGGTTGTTTTTTTAAAAGGGTTTTTACATGTAAAAAACTCTTTGAGCTTTTTAAAGCCCAAAGAGTTTAGATATTAGGAGAGTTTAGCGAGTGCTTCTTTGGCGTATTTGACACCGAGTTCAT
Organism: Sulfurospirillum sp.; assembly: GCA_018058685.1. Classification (GTDB taxonomy): domain Bacteria; phylum Campylobacterota; class Campylobacteria; order Campylobacterales; family Sulfurospirillaceae; genus Sulfurospirillum. The sequence continues at coordinate 9,009 of JAGOZL010000007.1, read as the reverse complement.
ACGCTTTTTTATTCTCAGGATGTACTTTTTCAGGTACTTTTGAAAGCATGACTTGTTGAACTAAATCATGGGCTAACACTTGTGTCATCTCAACCGTGATAGAAAGTGCCACAACCGATTGGGTGATAACATTGCCCACTTCTTCTTTAGCAATGGTAATGAGTGGAATCTCAATAATCTTCCACTTCGCACGATCCTCATCACTAGGTTTCACTAAGTTTGGCTCAACAACGATGATGCCACCTTCTTTAACACCTTCTTTAAACTGGTTAAAACTCACTTGAGCGGTTGCTATCATAAACTCGATTTCACCCTCATTGGCATAAGGAAATAAAATCTCTGTTTCATCTAAGAGGATATCAACTTTGGTTGGGCCTCCACGCACTTGGGAGGTATAAGTAGAAGCTTTGACACCATACCCACCTTCTTTAATCTTCGCAACAGCCAAAATCTCACCTGCTAAGATAACCCCCTGCCCTCCAACGCCAACGAAACGTAATTGTCTTCTCATCAAGGGCTCCTTACATCTTCACAGTGGTTTTGTTTTGTGCGGCATAGATAACTTTATCGTACGCTTCACAATACTCTAGCTTGTCAGTCTCTTGTTTTAAGATACCTGTTGGAAACTTACCCGCACGCTCTTCATCGCTTAAAAGGTCAAACTTCTTTTTACCCACGATTTTATTTTCAATCCATTTAAGGTTTTGAACCGCTTCACCCATTTTGTTTTTACGACCAAGGTTGATATGGCAGTTTGAAAAAATATCAAAGAATGAATAGCCTTTGTGTGAAAACCCTGCAACAAAGATTTTTTCCAATTTTTGTGGGTCAAGCACAGATTCACGTCCAACAAATGTTGCTCCCGCAGCATCAGCCAAACGTGCCGCATCAAAACTAGGGTCAACGTTGCCGTAATGTGCCGTTGAAGTCCACATCTCTTGCGGTGTTGTTGGACTAGTTTGGGAGTTAGTCAAACCATAAATAAAGTTATTAATCAAAATATGATTCAAATCGATATTTCTTCTGCATCCATGGATAGTGTGATTTCCACCAATTGCTAAACCATCGCCATCGCCCGTCACAACAATAACGTGCTTGTCTGGATTGGCTAGTTTAATACCCGTTGCATAGGCAATCGCTCGACCGTGAGTGGTATGAACAGTGTTACAGTTAATGTACGAACTAAAGCGTCCGCTACACCCAATTCCTGAGACCACGCACACATCTTTCATATCCCATCCCATGGTATCAATGGCACGAATAACTGATTTTAAGATAACACCATCGCCACAACCCCAACACCACAATGTTGGCATTTTATCCACACGTAAATATTTATCGTAATTAAAAGCCATTACATCATCTCCTTAACTTTAGCAACCATTTCCAGTGGCGCGATAGGACGACCATTGGCTTTATGAAGTGTTGCAAAATCATCTCGTTTCATCACACGCTGAATTTCTTCAAGGTATTGACCTTTATTAAGCTCTGTTACCATGATTTTTTCAAATCGCTTTCCAATCTCTTGAAGTTTTGCGATAGGACTTGGCCAAAGGGTAATCGGTCTAAAAAGTCCTGCTTTGATGCCATCATTTCTAAGCTTCATCACCGCTTCTTTAGCACCTCTACTGATACTTCCATATGCAATAATACACACTTCAGCATCATCTAACATGAACTCTTCATACTTGACTAAATCATCACTTTTTGAACGAATTTTATTCATTAAACGCTCAATGTTGTACTCACACGCTTTTCCATCTTCTGTTGGAAAGCCCATCTCATTGTGGTGGAGTCCTGTTACATGATAATAATACCCTTTGAAGAAAGGATTAAGCACAGCTGACTCTGTTGGACCTGCAGCATAAGGCTTATAATCTTTTGGGTCACCTGTAAACTCTGCACGTTTAACAACACTTTTTTGAATCTCTTCCAAATCAGGTAAAATCGCTTTTCCGTGCATATGTCCCAATGTCTCGTCCAAAAGAACAAAGACAGGGGTCATATACTTTTCAGCGATGTTAAACGCACGCACAGTTTCTGTATATGCCTCTTCAAGACTTCCTGGGCACAGTGATATAGAAGCAAAGTCACCGTGTGTTGGGTATTTTGCTTGTCCAATATCGGCTTGTGAAACACGTGTTGGAAGACCAGTAGATGGACCACCACGCATAACATTGACAATTACCAAAGGCACTTCGGTGATAAAACTATAACCAATTTGCTCCGCTTTAAGCGAAATTCCAGGACCTGAAGATGCGGTCATGGCTTTAGTACCACTCATAGAAGCACCAAGTGCGACACAAATACCACCGATTTCATCTTCCATCTGAATAAATTTACCACCATTTTTTGGAAGTAAAATACTTAAATCTTCTGCTACTTCGCTTGAAGGCGTAATAGGATATCCCCCAAAAAATTTACACCCACATTCAACAGCTGCTTTTGCAACCAGTGCGTTTCCGCTTGATATTACTTCTCTTGCCATTTAGAGTCCTTACGCACTTAGTTTTCTAAATTTGTTGTTTTTAACAGCTTCGGCTCTTTCTTTAGCTGCGTCGGTTAGCTTTGAAAATTTGAATTCACTTTTATCCGCTACGTAAATTGCAAAATCTGGACAATGCAATTCACAATCTTTACAGCCAATACAGGACTCTGGGTTAGAAACTTCTATCATCGACCCCAACGTAGAATTAGGGGCAGGAATCATAGAAAGTACTCCAGCGGGGCACATACTGACACAAATATCACATGCTTTACACCGTGTTACATTAACCCATACAGGGGTGTTGCTTGGTGCAGTAATTAAACTCATACTTAATTCTCCTTTTCCGAACTCATTTTTCCAATCGCACACGAAACAAAACTTTTTCCTTTAAGCAATGCTCCTTCTAATCCACCCAAATCTTCATGAATAGAAGGGTAACCTAACGATTTTAGTGTTTGTAAAAGATAGATTTCTTCTTCATCCGAATTGATTGTAGCACTCACCACGCGAGGCTCGCTTTCTAAATTCACTTCGATATCAGGGAACCTATCTTTAAGCTTGGATTTTACCGTACCAGCACATCCACCACACTTAATATTTAAAACTTCATAACTTTTTCTCATTTTTTCAAGACCTCTGCTACTTTTTTACCAATTTGGTGCGGTGATTGTACCACATGAACACCCGCTTTTGAAAGAGCTTCCATCTTTTCTGCCGCAGTTCCAGCACTACCACTCACAATCGCACCCGCATGTCCCATACGCTTACCTTTTGGAGCACTCTGTCCTGCAATAAAGGCAACAACAGGTTTGGTGATATTTTCTTTAATAAAATGCGCTGCTTGTATCTCTAAATCCCCACCAATCTCACCAATCATCACAATAGCTTCTGTTTGTGCATCGGCTTCAAAAAGCGCTAAAAGCTCTTTATAAGAAAGCCCTATGATAGGATCACCTCCAATACCAACAGCCGTTGTGATACCAAATCCTTCCTTACATACTTGATTAGCTCCTTCGTAAGTGAGCGTTCCAGACTTACTGATTAAACCTACATTTCCTTTTTTGAAAATTGCACCTGGCATAATGCCTATTTTGCACTCTTCCGCCGTAATAATCCCTGGGCAATTTGGTCCAATGGTTTTCATCCCTTTTTTAACAGCGTATGCTTTTGCACGTTGCATATCACGAACAGGAGCCCCTTCTGTGATAATGACAGCTAGTTCAATCCCCGCGTCCGCCGCTTCCAAAACAGCATCTGCTACAAAAGCGGGTGGAACAAATACCATAGAGACTGTTGCACTTGTATTCGCTACTGCTTCTTTGACGGTATTAAAGATAGGCTTATCAAGATGTGTTGAACCACCTTTCCCTGGAGTGACACCACCAACAATTTTAGTGCCATATGCAAGACATTGTTCCGCGTGAAAACTTCCCTCTTTACCCGTAAAGCCTTGAACAATAACTTTTGTATCTTTGTTGATTAAAATACTCATGCTATCTCTCCTTTAGCAGCAGCAACCGCTTTTTTAGCGCCATCTTCTAAGTTGGAAGCTGTAATAATATTTTTGATATTGGCATTTTTAAGAATTTCAGCGGCTTCAAGAGCGTTGGTGCCATCAAGTCTTACGATGACAGGCACGTGAACATTGACAAGCTTTGTTGCTTCTAAAATACCATTAGCAATGCGGTCACATCGCACAATTCCCCCGAAAATATTAACAAAAATGGATTTTACATTAGGGTCACGTAAGATGATTTCAAAACCTCTTGCTACGGTTTGCGCATTGGCTCCGCCACCCACGTCTAAAAAGTTGGCAGGAAACCCACCCATGTGATGAATGATATCCATCGTTCCCATCGCAAGTCCTGCACCGTTGACCATACATCCAACATTGCCATCGAGTTTGACATAGCTCAAACCGTATTCTGATGCTTCTCGCTCGATAGGATTTTCTTCACTTAAATCACGCATTGCCTCAATCTCTGGGTGACGAAATAATGCATTATCATCAAATCCCATTTTGCCATCAAGTGCTACAAAATTACCACTTTTTGTTTTTACCAAAGGGTTGATTTCGATAAGTTCTGCATCATTTTGCATGTAAACAGTGTAAAGAGCTGACGCAAATTTGATGAAATTACTGATTTCTTCTTTTTCTAAACCTAGCCCAAACGCAAGCTCACGTCCATGATACGCTTGAAATCCAATAAAAGGATCAATAGGAACTTTAATAATCTTCTCAGGGCTTTCATGGGCAACTTTTTCAATTTCCATTCCCCCTTCGCGAGATGCCATAATCACGGGCATTTCACGTGCACGGTCTAATACAACGCCAAGATAAAGCTCATCGGCAATATCAATACCCTCTTCTATGTAGACTTTTTGAACCAATTTCCCCTCAGCTCCCGTTTGGTGCGTAATGAGTGTCATCCCTAAAATATGAGTTGCGTGTTCACGTACTTCTTCTAAAGAGCGTGCCAATTTCACACCACCCCCAAGACCTCGTCCACCTGCATGGATTTGAGCTTTAACCACCCAAATAGCGCCCCCTAATTTTTGAGCATTTTCGACAGCCTCTTCAACACTCAAAGCTAAATAGCCTCTAGGTGTCGGTACACTGTATTTTTGAAAAATCTCTTTTGCTTGATACTCGTGAATATTCATAAAGCCTCCACTGTTGCGTTTTTAATCCTATGACTGTAGTGCGAACTAAACACCTTAGTCAATTAAAATCTTAACTATATCTTTTTTTTGTTACTCATTTAAGGTTCAGAGTGTATCACGCAAATCTACCAAAAATCTCACACCTGCATTTTGAATGAAACTCTTTTTGCGATAGTGTGAATTATTTTCTTTGATGTGAGAAGAAGGATTAAGGCTTTACATGTAAAAGATGAGCAGGAATGTTAATTCCCATCTCTTGATAGTATCGAATAGCGCCTCTATGCAGAGGAATACTTAGACCATCCACTGCATTTTGAAGAGAAATTGACGTTGTTCCCTTATTTACAGAGTTGAGAAAGGGTAAATTTTCATACATTGTTTTTGTTAAAAGATAGACAACTTCTTCGGGCGTATCAAGATGCGTGATGAGAAGGTTGGGTTGTGCGATGGTTTGAATCTCTTTTGTTTGCCTAGGGTAAGTGTGTGCTTTAATCCGATAGCGTGTCCAAATCGGATAACGCTTTTGAATCTTTGCTAAATCCTCATCACTAAATTCAAGAAGTGTTACTTTTAAGGGTCCCATTGTACTACAAACCGTTGAGACCGCAGGAACAGGAGCACCTGCTGGGGTATTCATGCCTTTGATTTTTCCTTGCTGTAAAGCAACAGCACTTTGATTATATCCAAGGTAGTGTAAATTCATTTTTGAATATTCAATGCCCAAAGTATCCATCAAAATCTCAGCAGAAACACGACTCCCTGAATCACTCTCCGCAAGTGAAAAATTTTCACCATAAAGATTTTTAAGGTCATAAATCGTACCCGTCGTAGCTATCTCTTTTGTGACCGTAAAATGCTCGACATTTTGCCATAGCATAGAGATAGAACGAAGATTTTTTTGCGCATTTTCATGATACACATGCGTACCTTCCCATGCCATCATTCCAAACAAACCTTGAATGATGGCAAAGTGTGCCTCTTTTTTTCCTAGCATACTGATATTATTCAAACTTCCTGTACTGCTAATTGCTGAAAAAGTGATGCCTTCTTTTTCACTCAATTTTAAGGACAATAGCGTGGCGATACCAACACCTACAGGGTAAAATGTTCCACCCGTACTCGCTGTTGCGATAATAAATTTTTCTTTTGCAGATGAAGCATGCAGTGTGACATTAAGCATCAGCAAAAAACCAATGAATGAGCAACAAATCTTTAAAATCACATCTTTCTCCAACACATAGTGATACATTATAAAACGCACATGCTTGTTTTAAACCAAAAGTGCTTCAAAACTCAAAAGAGTTTTAGTGTGAATGTAGCAGTATTAAACAGATAGATGAACATGTTATAATAAAAATGGCTCTAAATTTTTTTTGGGATAAACAGTGATGTTAAAAACTCTTATATGCTTTTTCATAATCGTTTTACATGTAAAAGCAGATACACCTTCTTTGGCACTGAGTTTAGAAGAGATTCATTACCTTCAAAAAAAAGAGACCTATAAACTTTGTGTCGATCCACAATCTTCACCTTTTGAGGAGATTACTCCTGAGGGTATTTACCGAGGAATTACTGCTGATTTGGTTGAAAAAGTAGCACGTCGCATAGGAATTGTGCTTGAGATTCAACACGTTTTTACATGGGATGATAGTCTAAAACTTGCAAAATCGGGACAATGCGATATTTTAACGTTTATGGCACCCTCAGAAGAAACACACAAATGGCTTCTATTTTCCGAACCTCTTTTTATTGAACCCAATGTCCTTATCACACGAGAAGAGCATCCCTACATCGAAGATATCTCGAAACTTTCAGGTAAAAGTATTGCAATTCCTATTGTCTTTGATCTTTTTAGTCGTTTCAGTAAAGAATTTGAAAACATGATCGTCATTCCTGTGGCAACCAAAGAAGAAGCCTTACACATGGTTTCAACCCAAAAAGCTGACATGACCATACGTTCCATGATAGCCGCAGCCTATTCCATCAAAAAAGAGGGACTTTTCAACCTAAAAATTTCAGGAGAACCTGTGGGATATGAACATATTATTCGTCTTTCTGTCATGCACGATGAGCTTATGCTGTTAACTCTTTTAAACAAAGCGATTGCAACACTCTCTCAAGAAGAAAAAGAGCTAAGTGTCAATAAGCATATCACGATTAAAATCGAAAAGGGAATGGATAAAGATTCTGTTAAATACCTCTCTTTTGGCTTAATTTTTCTAGCTCTCATCTTCACTGCCGTTGTTTTATGGAACGCTCTTTTACGTGAGAAAGTAGCTCTTGAAGTCGCAAAAAACAACGCTATACAAAAGAAACTTTTTCAAGCCTCTAAAGAGGCAGAAATTGGTCGTATCATCGCTAATATTTCACACCAATGGAGAGGCACTCTGGCTAAAATTGGTGCGCTTAATCTTTTAACCCTCGTGCAACTTAAAAACAACCAACCCCTCGATAAATCTTTTATGATGAGTCAATCCGAAGAAATTGGAAAATTGCTTGATTTTATGTCAAACACGATGCAAGATTTTTTAGAGTTTTATAAACCCTCTAAACATATCGAAGAGTTTGAACTAAAGCAAACCGTGGAACACGCTAAAAGTATTTTGGAAACAAAAATAACAAAAAGCCACCTTACCATTGAAATAAACGGTAATTTAGAAAAAAAACTTATCGGTATTAAAAATCAATGGGTTCATATCTGGCTTAATTTCATCGACAATACCATCAACGCAGCACTCAAAAAACATATTGTAGCACCCTATTTTCATATCGTATTTGAAGAAAATCGTATCGTGATTTGCGACAATGCAGGAGGAATGGAGACAGACATTCACAATGAAAATGAGATGGGACTTGGAATTTATATGTGTGTGGAGCTAGTCAAAAAACATGGCGGTGATATAACTTACCAAAATGTTGATGATGGACTCAAAGTTATCATTACCTTCTCAACCTAAACGATACCCTAAATTTGAAATCATATGAATAAAATCTTTTCCAAAACGATTGCGTATACGCATAATAAAATTATACAGTGCCGCGTCACTCATATCTTCAGCCTCCCAAACGCAATCTTGAATCATCTCTTTAGTAATCAATCTATTTTTGTTTTTACTGAGTAATTCCATAAACAAAAGCTCTTTTTTCTTCAACTCATACCAAACACCTTCTTTGACAAGCTTTTTTTCATCCACACTGTACTCAAAGCCATTGCTAAGAAGTATGCGCTGTTGGCTTACTTTGCCAATTTTTTGGATACATTTTTCAAAAGCAATCGTAAGTTGTGTGTAATTAACGGGTTTAATCAAATAATCAGTGAGTCCCAGAGGAATCGCTTTTAACAATAAAGGTTCATCTTTATAGCCACTGAGAACAATAATGGGGATTTCTTCATTAGTACTTCGTATCTCTTTTACAAAATCCAAGCCATTTTCATTTTTTAGGTGAATATCTGTAAAAATCAAATCAATATGTTGCTCATTTAAGATTTCTTTTGCATCCGCTAAGCTTGGTGCGTAAAAAACCTCTTTAACAAAAACCTTAAAGATAGGAATCATCATCTGTGAAAGTTCTTCATCATCTTCGATAAAAAGCATCTGTTTTGATTTGAGTTGTTCTATCAAACGTTTCCTTTATCCTATGAAGTTTTTTTATTATAAGGACACATTCTCTTAAAATTCTCTCAATCTATATAAAAAAACTCAAAGAGGCATTATCTAAAAAAGATAAGCCTCTTTGGGTTTTACATGTAAAGGCTTAACTAAAGACTTCGAATTTCGCACGACCTATTTTATAAAGGTCAGCTCCAAATGTATCATTGATAACGGTGAGTGGAAAATCAACTACTTCTAGTCTTC
>JAGOZL010000111.1 GCA_018058685.1 Sulfurospirillum sp. | reverse complement strand
AAGAGCCAAGCTATTTAGCCACCATTAAGAACACGACAATTAATGATTTTGCAAAAGTAGATAATCAAAGCGCGTTTGAGACACTTATCAACTCGGTTGAAGTGAGTGATAAATCATGGATTTTTGAACAATACGACTCGATGGTTCAAACCAACACGATTAAAGCTCCAGGAAGTTTAGATGCGAGTGTGATTCGTATCAAAGAAAATGGAAAAGCGCTCTCCATGAGCAGTGATTGTAACCCACGTTATAACTATATCGACCCTAAAATGGGAGCAGCAGCGGCTGTGGCTGAGAGCGGACGAAATGTCGCGATGAGCGGTGCTAGACCTTTGGCTATTACCGATTGTCTCAATTATGGAAATCCTGAAAACCCAGAAGTGATGTGGCAGTTTGCACAAGGCTGTTATGGTATCAAAGAAGCATGTGCCAAGCTTAATACGCCTGTTGTCAGCGGTAACGTCTCTTTGTACAACGAGACCAATGGCATTGGTGTATTTCCAACGCCTGCGATTGTAATGGTAGGGCTTAACGAAGATGCCAACAAAACCCTTCCTTCAAGCTTCCAAAAAGAGGGCGCTTCACTTTATCTCATCGGTGAGACGAAAAGCGATTTTGGTGGAAGTTTGTATATGAAAGCGTTGTACGGAAAAGTGGAGGGTACTTTAGCTCCGCTTGATTATGATAAAGAACTGAAACTTTGGGAACTTGTCATTGAAGCAAATAAAAAAGGCTACTTAAATGCGGCAAAAGATGTTAATGTCGGTGGTATTGCTATCGCTTTAGCGAAGATGGTGGCAAAAAGTGGAAAAGGCGTTACGTGTAATGTTGCACTAGAAGATAGCAGAGATATCTTTGCAGAGAGTTTTTCCCGCGCAATCGTAGAAGTAAACGATGAAGCAAGCTTTGAAGCAATGGCAAAGTCACTAGGTTTAAATGCTGTAAAAATCGGAACAGTGGGTGGAAAAACATTTACATGTAATGATGTAACAAAAAGTGTTGAAGCCATTGCTGAGCGTTATTTCAATCGTTTCCAAGAAGTGATTGAGCAAGATATCTAAACTTTTTACGGGGTGCTTTTAATGCACCTCGTTTTTCTTCTAAATCTTTACATGTAACGATTTAAAACGTTCCATATCCCACAAAAAATGCAATATTAAGACATGCTGTTTGAACAGCGCCATTTTTAGAAGGGCAACGTTTCATGTAGGTATTGATTTTTTTTCCATCTTTAAGTGTTTGTTTTGGGAAGTTAAAATTCATATAATCCAAGATATTTTTACCATTAGAATGGTGGATAAACTCAACCGTTCCATCGCCATCAACGCGCGTCACAATTCCCACATGGGTGATATTTTCTGCAACATTGACTTTGCCTTTTGATTTACGTCGTTCGGTATCTTCAAAAAAGACCAAATCACCGATATAGGGCAATCTATTATCATACGCATTGCCTTTTTTCTTCATGAGATTGTACATCGCGCGTGATTTTCTGGCATTGTCAAAGCTCGCACTAAGTTCTTTTTCGTTGTAAAAAGGGTAACCATTTTTGCTGTTGACTAAACTAATATACCCTGAACAATCTCCTCCATCACGCTTTCCCAAATAACTCAGTGCGCTTTTAACGATTTTTTCACGTTGTGTAAGACTTGGTACGGGGCGTTTGGCAAGCTCTTTTTCTTCTTCTGCTACGAGTTGTTCTTTGCTCTTTTTCTCTTCTATAAAGATTTTTGGCTCTTTAAGAACGAGAGGTTTCTCTTCTTGAAAAGGAGGAAGTGGGAGTTGTGAGGTACTGCATGCTGTTAAAAAAAGTGTTACTAAAACGGTGAAAGCATATCTCATTTTATAACCCCGTAAGCACTAAAATAAGCAGGAGAGAGGCATTGATGGCTTTGTGAAACGGAGCATTTTTCCATGTAAGAGTTGATAATTTTACCGTTTAAAATAGAAGCATTAGGCTGTGCAAGGTTCATCTGCCCCATAAGGTTTTTCCCTCGTGTATGATGAATAAAATGCACGGTCTCATCAGGGTCAATTTTTGTCACAATGCCAATATGCGTGATGTTATCAGTACTTTTGAGTTTAGCGTATTTTTTAATGGTGTTAGCAAAAAAGACCAAATCTCCGATTTTTGGCTTGTCTTGATGGAGCCTTTCGTGTGTTTCTAAGAGGTTATAAATGGCGAGTGAACGTCTCGAGTCTTCAAAATGTTCATTAAGCTCAGTGTTTTTAAAGTAAGGCTCACCGCTTTCTTTATTGACAAGGCTTACAAAACCTGAACAATCCCCTCCATCTTTTTTATTGAGGTGTTTCATCGCGTTTTTGACAATTTCTTGGCGTTTTGGGGTATCGTCTTTGACCTCTACTTTAGGAAGTTCAGGTGCGATTTGTGTAAACTCTTTTTGGGCACATCCTGTCAAAAGTAGAAGTGAAAGAAAAAAGAGCGCTAAAATGTTCTTCATGCCAATCCTCATATGAAAAACTATAATATTAGCCATTTTTTCCTAAAATTTTGGAATAAAAAAGGTGCGCTCAAGCGAATCAAGCCACATATGTGTTGTGTGGTTGTAGGTTTTGACGACGACTTTATCGGGAGAAAGGAACAAAGAATTTGTCCAGATGTTCTCTTTGTTCATATCTGTATTGTGAATATTGACCACACGGTTTTCATAAATATTAATCGCCGAGGCAAAACTAGGCTCGAGTGGCGAAGTGTGCGTGTGTCCACTAATCCACAAGAAAACCTGAGGATTTTGGCTAATGATGGACTTGATATGTTTCACAGGCTGTGCGACAAAATTTGGTGTGTTGACCCAATGTTTATAGGTTTCAAGGGTATCTTCAAGGGGAGCGTGAAAAAAGACGATGGTGGGTTTTGTGGCATGGGTTTTGAGCTCATTTTCAAACCATGCAAGCTGTTCTTTGGAGAGTTCTGCGAGATGTTTAGGGTTGTCGGCTGAGAGAAAGATGAGGATATAGGGCTCTTTGTGAAGCGTGTAATACAACTTTGGAAGCTTCAATGTCTGCTTAAATGTTTCAAGTTTTTGCATTTGTGTCTCAAACGTCGCGTGTTTGAGTTTTCCATTTTCATCTAAAACATCTTCATAGATAAAGTCATGATTGCCCGTGATGGGGAAAAGAGGATGTTTGAGTTTTGAAAAATAGGTTTTGACTGTTTCATATTCTTCACGTGTTCCTGTTTGCGAGCACAAATCACCCAGTGCTACTACCATCTCAACATCGCTCCATTGGTTGAGGGTTTCTAAAACACGCTCTTTTTTTTCAAGGTGTTTGCCTGGAAGGTGAGGATCACCTAATAAAACGATATGACTAGGTGTTGAGGCAAAGAGTGAAAAAGCGTATAAAAGCCCTAAAAATAGCTTTATCATAAGCTATCCATCGCATTTTGCATACGCTCTAAAATAGCTTGCAAGGTCGCTCTTTGTGTGCCAAAATTAAGCCTAACAAACTGTTTATTTCCAAACGGTTCTCCATCGCTAAGTCCTACGCCAAAAGAGAGAAAAAAGTCATACGGGCTTTTTACATGTAACGCTGAGGCGTCTATCCATGCTAAAAAGGTTGCTTCTTGATTTAGGAGTTTAAGTTTTGGATTTTTAGCGACAAAATCTTGAACCATTTTGAGATTTCCAGATAAATAAAGACGAAGTGCTTTTAGCCACGCATCGCCATCCGTGTAAGCGGCTTTAAGAGCGCAAAGCCCTAAAAGATTGACACCGCCTACCATACTGCCCATCGTTTTTTGAAAATGTTTTCGAAGTTTTGGGTTTGGGATGATCGCAAACGAGGCTTGAAGCCCTGCGATATTAAACGTTTTACTCGGTGCCATAAGCGTAATACTTTTTTGCGCTATTGCTTCATTTAATGATGCGATAGGGATATGTTTTGCCTCAGGGTTTAAGAGCAAATCGGCATGAATTTCATCCGAACAGATAGTAAGGTTATGTTTCAAACAAAATGAACTGAGCGTTTCTAATTCTTTACATGTAAAAACCGTGCCGGCGGGATTGTAGGGATTGCACAGCATAAAGAGTTTGCATTCAGGTGTGATGGCTTTTTCCATCGCTTCAAAATCAAGCGTCCAACGATGGTTCTCTTCTTTCATCTCAATGGCTAAAATCTCTTTGTTCGCATAAGCTGGCGCTTTGATAAAGTGCGGGTAAATCGGCGTGGTGGTCATAACACTTTTCGTCTCCACGCTTAAACAGGCTAAATTCATACTGCTTACCACACCATGGGTAAATAAAATCCACTCTTTTTGAATCTCCCAACCGTAATGGCGTTTTAAAAAAGAGATAATAGCATCGTATGTTGCATCATCAACACCGGTGTAGCCAAAAACGCCCTCACGCACTCTTTGCTCTAAGGCTTCGATGACACACGGAGGGGATTTGAAATCCATATCAGCGACCCACGCAGGGATGACATCTTGCCCTTTGTATCTATCCCATTTCTCGCAAGAACTTTTACTTCTATCGATGATTTCGTCAAAATTAAACATGCTTTTCCTTTATTTCAAGGAAAAAATTGTAACATAATTTCCCAAAT
>JAGOZL010000110.1 GCA_018058685.1 Sulfurospirillum sp. | reverse complement strand
GAACTGGGTAGTTCGATGTTGGAGCTGACACGATTGGCTAAAAGTGTGGCTTCGTGAATCAACGCTTTGGAACTTCCTGGGATGAGTTTGACGTGAATGTAGCCATTGAAACGGTACTCATGACGCAAAATACGCAAAGTTTGAAGCAGAAGCTCCATCGTATGGTCTTCGTTTTTGATGATACCCGAACTTAAAAAAAGTCCTTCGATGTAGTTGCGTTTGTAAAAATTGATAGTTAAATCGGCAAGCTCTCTTGGGGTAAATGCAGTACGCCTGATGTCATTGCTCGTACGGTTAATACAATACGCACAATCATAAATACAGATGTTGGAAAGCAAGACTTTAAGAAGCGATACACAACGACCATCACTGGTAAAGGTATGGCAAATACCGCTTTTATGCGTATTGCCTAGCTCTCCCGTTTTGTAGTTGTGCTCGCTTCCTGAGGAAGAACACGAGACATCGTATTTGGCGCTTTCAGCAAGTATGGCGATTTTATCTTGAGTGGATAGTTTCATACCATAATGCTATATTATTTTTTACATGTAACGAATAAATATTTCAAAATGAAATATTATGGAGCTAAACGACGTATTTCCCATTCACCATTGGTGTTTTTTTCATAGGAAAACCGGTCATGTAACCTATCTTTGCCTCCTTGCCAAAACTCAAAGCGTCTGGGCTTCACACGGTATCCTCCCCAAAAATCAGGCAAGGGGACAACGCCATTGGCAAATTTTTGTTTGAGTTCAAAAAACTTCGATTCCAAAAGAGTTCTTGAGCTTACGATTTCACTTTGGTTGGAAGCCCAAGCACCTAGTTGTGAGCCACGAGGGCGGGAGAGAAAATAGGTCAGAGACTCTTTGGTGCTCACTTTTTCCACTTCGCCTTCAATGCGCAGTTGTCGTTGTAAATCCAGCCATGCAAAATGCAACGCAACGTGAGGATTTTGTGTGATATCTTTAGCCTTTTGACTTTGATAGTTAGAAAAAAAGACAAATCCTTTTTCATCAAAGAGTTTGAGCAATACAGTACGAATCGAAGGGCGAGCTGACGCATCAACAGTGGCTAAACTCATAGCGTTGGCTTCGATGATACGTGCATCAATCGCATCGTTAAACCATCGCTCAAATTGTTTAAAAGGGTTCGTGTCTAAATCTTCTTTATGCAAAGGATGTTCTGAGTATTCGCGTCTTAGTTCAATGATGTTCATAACAAGCCTTTAATGGTCTCTTCGAGGCTTTCAGGCGCGGTTGTTGGAGCAAAGCGTTCGATGACATTTCCTTGTTTATCGACTAAGAACTTTGTAAAATTCCATTTGATGCTCTCTGAGCCTAAGATACCCGATTGTTCTTTTTTCAAGTAGACATAAAGTGGGTGTGCATTTTCACCATTGACATCGATTTTTGAGAACATGGGAAAGGTCACATCATAGGTTAAAGAGCAGAAGTTTTTTATCTCTTCTTCGTTTCCTGGTTCTTGGTTTGAAAATTGGTTGGATGGGAAGCCAAGAATGACCAATCCCTTATCTTTGTAGGTTTTATAAAGCTTTTCTAAGCCTTCATACTGGTAGGTAAAACCACATTTGCTGGCAACATTGACGATAAGCAGTACTTTACCTTTATAAGGGGCAAGGGTTGTTTTTTCTTTGTCGATAGTCATAAGCTCAAAATCATACAGTGACATTTTATCTCCTCCAAAAAGTCCTAAAAATAGCATACACAAGAGTATGAATGTTTTCATTTGGTATCCTTTTATGAAATTGTAGCACTATTTCGTGTTCATTCATTGCGCTGATATGTCACTTAAAAATATCGTTACATGTAAAGGGTAAGATAAAACGGATAAATTTTGTATTATAATTTTTCAAATATTTTGAGGAGTCAAAAATGGATAAGAAAACATTATTTTTAGAGATGATGAATTTTCGTCATGCAACAAAATTATTTACCGATAAAAAAATTTCTAAAGAGGATTTAGAGTTTATCTTAGAAGCAGGGCGTTTGAGTCCAAGTTCGTTTGGTATTGAGCAGTGGAAATTTGTTGTGGTGCAAAATCAAGCGATGAAAGAAGCCATCGAAGCTGTGGCTTGGAATCAAAAGCAGATTTCTACATGTAGTGATTTGCTCATCATCTTAGCGCGTAAAGATGTACGAAGTAGTGATGCTTATACCCAAAAACAACTGGGGCGTTGGGGCTTAAGTGAAGAGGGCTTAAAAGGACTTTTGGGACTGTATAAAGGTTGGGTTGATGGTAGAGATGACCACACCATCGAGCTGTGGAGTGAAAAGCAATGCTACATTGCGGCGGGAAATATGATGAGCGCGGCGGCATTTATCGGGATTGATTCGTGTCCGATTGAGGGATTTTTAAGTGATAAGGTCGATGCGATTTTGGGCATTGATACGGCTGTGTATCAAAGTGCGTTAGTGATACCATTTGGTTATAGAGCGCAAGATGCCAGAGGCAAACATCGTTTAGGTTTTGATGAAGTTGTCGAATTTAAAAAATAATCCTAGCAACGCCAAGGGAAAATAAAACCAGTGCGATCTCTTTTTGTGAGGGGTCGTACAAAAGCGTAAAGAGTGAACCTGCGATGAGTAAACATCCAAAAACAAAGGGCTTAAGTGTGCTTTTTATCTCTTTTTTAAGCCATTCGAGTTGATTTAAAGAGAGTTCGACTTTAAGTTCACCATCGCTCATTTGTTTTAAGGATGATTTCATATCGTGAATGGTTAAAGGGATGGATTTGAACTCTTTGATTAAAATCTCTAAAATGCCCTCTTGCGCACCCAAAGCTTTTGGGATATTTTCTTGCAAGATAGGCAAAATATCTTTAATGCCATTAAAATTTTCGATATACGTTGTGCCAAGTCCTTCGATGATGGCACTGACACGCAAGATATAAATGGCTTCTTGGGGAAGTTTAAAGGGTAAATCTTTGGTTGAATTTAGAACCTCGAATGCCAGTTTTTGCATATTTTCAGAGCTTAGATTTTCATTGCCAAAGATGTCAAACATACGCTCACTGAGCAATGATAGTTCTGCTACAGGTGCTTCATAGGCTATGGTTCCAAGACGTTTAGAAGCACTGATATAAAGCTCATAATCACGCTCATGAGCAGCTTTTATCAGCTCGATGATGGCAATGCGTGTTTGGTTAGGGATGGTTTTGACCATACCAAAATCAAGCAGTACTAATTCACCTTTTGGTGTGACCAAAAGGTTTCCAGGGTGTGGGTCAGCATGAAAATAGCCTTTGAGTAACATCTGCTCGGTGTAAAAATGAATGAGCTTTGCAATAATTACCCTAAAATCTATCTTTTCTTTGAGCAATTGCTCTTTATCGTCAAAACGAAATCCCTCTTCAAAACTCATCACCAACGCATCTTCACTGCACAGCTCAACAAAAGGGATAGGGAATTTTATGCCAGAGTTTGGATACGTTTGGGAAAATTTTTGAAGATTGTGTAACTCGGTGCTCATATTGACTTCTTGAAGAATCATCTTTGAAAACTCGATAATGACCGCTTCGATAGAGTTTTTCGTGTAGTGTGAAAAGAGTGGTCGAAAAAGGCGGTTAAAAAAGGTGATAATGGCGATGTCTGCTTTTACTTGCGCTTGGATGTTGTAGCGTCTAAGCTTAACGGCGAGTTTTTGACCTTCAAAGTATGCCACATGCACTTGTCCGATAGAGGCTGATGCAATAGGCTCTTGCTCAAAACTTTCAAAGCTTACATGGTTAAAAGCTTGAGCATAAACAGACGCAAATTCGTCTCGTGACATAGGTGGAAGTTTATCGTGGAGGGATTTTAGCTCTTCTAAATATTCTGCGCTAAAAAAATCAGCACGTGTGGCTAAGACTTGGGCAAGTTTGATAAAACTAGCCCCTAATGTAATGATGCTGTGGTTGAGTGCTTTGGGAGAAAGCGGTTTGAAGATAAAGAAACGCTCTTTTTTCTTCAAAATAAGATACACACTCAGTAAAAAATAAAAAACGTAATAGACTCTTTTGGGATTAAAATACCGCCAAAGGTTTAGGATCGTTTTGATACAAGCTCCTCAAGGTCTTTTTTCGTAGCAAGTCCTAATTCATCAATGACCTCTTTAAGCATCTCTTTGATTTTTGTCTTGATACGCTCGTCTTCATCTTTGCCTTTTTGACTGATGGAATCAATAAAATTTTTAGCATCGGCAGTGTTGATTTTGCCTTTTTCTTCTAAATTTTTAAGTTCTTCTTCGATTTTTTCTTTTAAAACCACCATACCACCTAGACTTACATGTAAAAACTCTTTTAACATAGCAAACTCCTTATTTTTGTAAAATGATACAGCAAAAAAGAGCGTGTTGGTAGTTGAAAAATGGCAGTTGGAGTGAAGAGAGCTCTTTTTTGAGCTCCCTTGTGTGTTAGAAGAATAATTTGTTAATCATAACGCTTAAAACACCTAGTGGCGTGATAAAGCGAATCGAAAAATACCAAATAGCAAAAACTCTTTTGTGCATAAAAGGAAGTAAAAGGGCTTCTAAGCGATTTTTATCCATGAAGAACCCGACAAAGATGGCTATCATCATTCCACCCAATGGAAGCATGATGGAAGAGCTCATAAAGTCTAAGATATCGAAAAATCCTTTACCAAAGAATGTGACAAAGTGTTTAAGGGTTTC
>JAGOZL010000006.1 GCA_018058685.1 Sulfurospirillum sp. | reverse complement strand
ATCTCCCCTTGTGCCTTTATGGCAAAAAATCATTTCAACCTTTACTCACACCTCCTTATGAGAGGATGGAAAATTATACCATCGTGCACGATAAAGAGAGTGGAAAAAACCTTTTACATGTAAAGTTAAAAAACGATTGGATTGTCTTTGTTTTTTATGCCAACGAAAGTGACTTGTCCTTTATCAAAGCGATTATCTCTTCGTTTAGTGCCAAACTTGAAAATGCGATTTGCGCGTGTAAAAATCACTTAGAACTCGTTGCTATCAATCAAAACCTTGAAAAACGCATCGAAGAAGAGGTACAAAAAAACAGACAAAAAGACCAACACATCTTACAACAATCACGTCTGGCACAAATGGGCGAAATGATTAGCATGATAGCCCACCAATGGCGACAGCCTTTAGGCTCTATCTCCGCAGTGGTCGCAGGCTTAAAACTCAAACTTTTACTCAATAAATTTGATTTAACCAGTGATGAGGGCAGAGAAGCACACAAACTCTTTACCAATGAATCTTTGCATAAAATCGAAGAATATGTACGCTTTTTAACCAACACTATTGATGATTTTCGTAATTTTTTCAAGCCCGACAAACACCAAGAGAGCGTTGTTACCATTACTTTGGTTAATCGAACCCTTGAGATTATTGGTAAAGCCCTTGAAATTAATGGTATCCATTTAACAATTGAGCAACATGCGCACAGAAAAATCACCACCTACGCCAACGAACTCACTCAAGTCATTCTAAATATTCTCAAAAATGCAGAAGATGTGATAAAAGAACGTGGTGTCTATCATCCGCAAGTTACGATTACCACAAAAGAAAAAGATGGGTATCAGATCATTGAAATTGAAGATAACGCGGGAGGCATTGCGCCGCATATTTTGCCACATATTTTTGAGCCTTATTTTTCAACAAAAAATGAAAAAAATGGAACAGGATTGGGTCTTTATATGTCAAAAATCATCATTGAAGAGCATTGCCAAGGAAATATTTACGCGCACAACACACAAGAGGGTGCAAAATTTGTGATTGAACTTAAAGAGGATATCGTATGAAAAACACACTTCAAAATCTTATCAAACAAGAGTACCTAAAATCGATTATTTTTCCTCTTTTGATTATCGAAACAATGCTTTTAGTGGCTTACTTTTGGAGTAATGCCTTTGTGAACGAAGCAACACAAAAAGCATTGATTGAAGAGACAAAAGCCAATATCAAAGAGATTTCTCAGCGTTCCGCGACCATCGTAAACAATGAATTTCGCTCTATTGCAAACATTACCGCCTTATTTCAAAAAGGGCATGAAACGTTTTTTTCCTCTTACAACCCTTTACATGTAAAAACAAATGACCCAATTTACACCGTTACAAACGATGGTGTCATAGTCAATGCTAAGCGAAAAGAGAACTCATGTACCCTTTTCTTTTCCAATGTTCAAAAAAGCAACCCCAATCGCTTAGAAAAGGCCATTGCGACAGAGTCGATGGACGATTTGTATAACTCTGTTTTACACAGCAATGAAAATATCGCACAGCTTTATTTCAACAGTTTTGACTCGATGAACCGACTTTGTCCGTATATGAAAGATGCCCTAGAGCAATATCCGCATGACATCGATATTCCTATCTATAACTTTTACTACCTTGCTGATGCGAAGCATAACCCTTCTAAAAAAGTGGTCTGGACAGAAGCCTACCTTGACCCAGCGGGTGCGGGATGGATGATAAGTGCTATTGCTCCTGTGTATAAAGGTGAATTTTTAGAAGGTGTTGTAGGTATCGATGTGACGATTGATAAACTTATCACCAATATATTATCCATCAAACTCCCCTACACTTCTTCTGCCATGCTCGTGGATAAATCAGGCAACATCTTAGCTATGGACAGTGCGTTAGAGCCTTTGTTGGGGCTTAGGGAGCTGACATCGCACACGTATGAAGCGCCTGTGGTTCAAACCATCGCCAAGCCAAAAGATTTCAATCTTTTTCAAAACACCAATAGCTTAAGCCAATACCTCAACCAAATCATTAAAAACAACGAAAACTTATCCCGTTTTGAAAGTAAACAAAATCGTTTGATTATTACACAAAATAGTATTGAAGAGACGGATTGGCGACTGATTTTACTTTTAGATGAAGACTCTTTGCTAGCCCCTTCACAAGCACTCAAAGCAAAAACCGATACCATTGGTTACTTTGC
The DNA here is from genome assembly GCA_018058685.1 of Sulfurospirillum sp. Classification (GTDB taxonomy): domain Bacteria; phylum Campylobacterota; class Campylobacteria; order Campylobacterales; family Sulfurospirillaceae; genus Sulfurospirillum. The sequence goes on along the minus strand of JAGOZL010000006.1, from coordinate 37,770 downwards.
ACTTATCTTTATGGCTCTTTTTTATCTTGTCTTTTTAGTGCTTATCATCAAGCGTTCCAAAGATTTTTCCAATCGTATACTAAGCCCTATTCAAAACCTCATTGAAGCCACGAAAGATTTAAAAGGCAAACTTTCTATTACCAAGCTGGAGCGCTCAGGTATTTTAGAAATCGATACTTTAATCGAAAACTTCACGACCATGAGTAAAACTTTGCAAGAGCTTTATGGCTCGATGGAGCGTAAAATCGCTCAGGGCGTTGAGAAAAACATGGAAGCCCAAAAAATCATGATTCACCAATCACGCCTTGCGCAAATGGGTGAGATGATCAGCATGATAGCGCACCAATGGCGCCAACCTTTGGGAGCCATTGGAACAGTTCTGATGAGCATCAAACTCAAAGCAACGCTCAATAAATTTGATTTAAACACGGATGAAGGCAGACTTGAGCATAAAGCATACTTAGAAAGTTCTATTGCGAAGATGGATAATTATCTCAAATACCTCACTTCCACCATTGATGACTTTCGCAATTTTTTTAAGCCAGAACAAGAGCATGAAGAAGTATCGATTGAGAGTATTTTGCAAAATACCTTTGGTATTATCGGAAAGAGCCTTGAAATCAACAATATCGCTTTACATGTAAAAAATGAGTCGCACGCCACATTCGTTACTTATGGCAAAAAAATCACTCAAGTGCTGATGAATATCATCAAAAATGCACATGATGCTATTTTGGAACATAAGATAGAAGATGGTACAATTTTCGTTCGTGCTTACGAAGAAGAAAATCATTTTATCATCGAAGTCGAAGATAATGCAGGCGGTATTAAGCCTGAGATTATGGAGAAGATTTTTGACCCTTATTTTTCAACTAAAAATGAGAAAAATGGAACGGGACTAGGACTTTATATGTCAAAGATGATTATCGAACAGCATTGCCACGGGACACTTAGTGCTTCAAATACAAGTAAGGGTGCAAAATTTGTCATTACCTTTCAAGGAGAAAAGAACGCGTGAAGAATTTAGAAGCCTTAATCAATCTTAGTTCACATATGCGTATTCTTTATGCGGAAGATGACCTTGATTTAAGAGAAACCACTGCTTCCATTTTAAGAGATCTTCGCTTCAATGTCGAAGAATGTGACAATGGCAAAGTTGCGTTTGAAGCCTATCAGCAAAATCCTTTTGCGTATGACATCGTTATAACGGATTTGAATATGCCGTTTATGAATGGTATCGAGTTGCTGAAAAATATTCATCTTCAAAACCCTGACCAAGCGGTGATGGTTGTCTCTGCGCACAATGAAACGGAATATTTTTTAGAGAGTATTCGCAACAATATTACGGGCTATATTTTAAAGCCTATCGATTTTGAACAGCTGATTGATACCTTATATAAAACAGCTGAGATGGTTAATGTCCGCAAAGAAAATGAAGTGTATAAAACAAAGCTTCAAGAGATGGTTGAAGAAAAAACGGTTGCGTTAGAGCGCAGTTATGAAAAAATGCACGAGTTTTTAACGATTGATAAAGTCACAAAACTTCAAAATGCCACGATGCTTTATCACTATCTTGATGCGCTGCCTAAGGGACAAAAAATCTGTGCGATTCTTTACAATATCGATGATTTAAGCACTATCAACCAAACCTATGGCTTTGAACTAGGCGATAGCGTTTTAGCAAAAGTTGGAGAGTTTTTACACTACAATCTTCCAGAAGAGGTTAACTTATTTAAATACAATTCCGATGAATTTGTCATTTTATGCGATAAATTACTCATCGACCCACTCTCTTTAGCCACTCAAATTCAAGCATTTTTCAAAGAAACACCCGTGGCTGAGGGCAATGAACATCCAATCTACGTTACACTTTCATGTGGTATCGCAAGCTCCAACGAACCCACCATGCTCTTACCCAATGCTCGTACCGCTCTCAAAGAAGCTGGGCTCACAGGACTTCCCAACCAAATCAATACCTATAATGCCGAGTGTGTTTCCACACAAAAAATTTTTATGGAAACAACGTGGATTCAAAAGTTTCGCTCTGCTTTAGAAGAAGATCGCGTAATCCCTTTATTTCACCCCATCGTTGATAATAAAACCCAAGAAATTGTCTCATATGAATGTCTTGCTCGTATTGAAGAAGAAGGGGCATTTATCTCGCCTGCGTATTTTTTAGAAGCGGCCAGACGCAGTGGTTTAATGAGCAATTTAACACGAACAATGGTGAATAAATGCTTCAAGATTTTTTCAGGAAAAGAGATTCATTTTTCGATTAATATCACTAATGAAGACCTTTTCAACCCTTCATTTATTGAATTTTTAAAACTCAAACAAGAACAAAATGGTATTGACCCCTCTCGTGTGGTGTTAGAGATTTTAGAAGATATTATTTTAAATGATGCCAACAGTATCGCGTTAAAAAGTTTGGAAAAGTTTAAAGAGCTTGGCTATAAACTGGCACTAGATGATTTTGGGAGTGACCGCTCAAATTTTAACCGTTTTGAACAGTGCGGGGTTGATTTTGTTAAAATAGACGGACAGTTTATTAAAGGCATTGAACACAGTGAACGCAATCAAAATATCGTTGAAAGCATCGTTTTTATGGCACACAAGATGCACATTAAAGTCATCGCAGAATTTGTCTCAACCAAAGAAGAGTTTGAAACAGTTTGCTCGCTAGGAGTTGATTATTCTCAAGGTTATTTTTTCACTCAGCCTCAAAAATTGAATTAAGCTTATACCCTCTTCCTTTAAGATTAGCAATACTCTCCTCTGAGCCTAACTTATCACGCAATCGTTTGATAAGGGCTCGTAGGGTTGAGTTGTTCACCTCATCACTCTCCCAAACCATCTTCGCAATCAGCTCATTTGAGACAAAATGGTTTCGATGCTTGACCAACAAAGCCAATAATTGCTCCTCTTTTTGCGTTAATTCTTGTAAAACATCATTTACATGTAACGATTTTGTAAAGGTGTCGAATACACAAGATGCTAAGAGTTGAACACGATGGCTGGAAAGGGTTTTAGTTTTAGACTGCTCTAGCTCTGCGGTGATTTTGAGCATCATGGAAATCAATTTTTGTGAATCAAAAGGCTTGGTTAAAAAGCCATAAATTTTAAGCTCAATGCTCTTTAAAAAATAATCAATATCTTGATATGCGGACATCACAATGATGCGTTGTTCAGGTACTCTCTTCTTGATTTTTTCTACCAAACTAAGACCACTTTGTTGCGGAAGCCTGATGTCAGTGATGACCAAGTCAAAAGAGCGTTCAAAAAAAAGCTTATGTGCCTCTTCTGAGCTTGTCGCAGTGATAATATCGCTAAAAAAATCACTCAAAAAGAGTTTTAATTCTTCGAGTAAAGAGAGATCATCCTCAACTAAAAGTAATGATAGGCAATGCCCCATAAAATACTTCCTTCCAAATTTTCATAATTATATAACACAAATGCAACGTTTTGGGTATATAATACTTGAAAGAAATTAAAATCGGAGTTACGATGGAAAATACAATCGACCAACTCATCACTTGGAGTAAAGATTTAAGGGTGCTGTATGTGGAAGATGATCTTTCATTGCGTGAAGAGGTAAGTATTTTTTTAAGCGATATTTTTGAACATGTTGATTTAGCACAAGATGGACAAGAAGGACTAGAAAAACTCGCGGCAAATCATTACCATATCGTCATTACCGATATACGCATGCCTGTAATGGATGGAATTGAGATGATTGAGCATATCAAAGCGCTCTATCCAGAACAAGCTGTTCTTGTCACCTCAGCGCATAATGAGGTTGAATACTTGGTCAAACTAATTAGCCTAGGCGTTGATAATTTCATCACAAAGCCCCTTCGCAGTGAACAAATTTTTAAAGTTTTACACAAGATTGTGGAACACATACACCACAAAAAGGAGTTACAAAGGTATCGCGAAGACCTTGAAAACGCCAATGTCAAACTTAAGCGTCTAACAGAAGTTCAATCTCGCACACTTGATTTAAAAAGCTCTATTTTAAAATCCTACAAAGAAGCTTTGGATAAAGCATGCATTGTCTCTATCACTGATACCAATGGCATTATCAAAGATGTGAATGAAAACTTTTGCAAAAGTACAGGGTATAGCAAAGAAGATATTGTCGGTAAAAAGCATAATATCATTGGCTCTCCCCTAACTCCTAAAACTGTTTTTGAAGATTTGTGGAAAACCATTCTTTCAAAACAGATGTGGCAAGGATACCTCACCAATCAAACCAAATTCCTTACCCCACTCTACCACTACACAACCGTTGTACCCATTCTAAACAATGAAGGTGAGATTATCGAGTTTGTAGGTATTATTCAAGATTTAACGGACTTGCACACTGCGCAAGAACAAGTGGCAAAAGAAGATGTGGAGCAAGCTTTAAAAATCACCTCTGAGCACTTTTTGAAAATGCTTCCTTTTCCTAGCGCATTGATTAGTAATGACTTTTTGCTTCAAGCCCATAATAAAGGACTTGAGGATATGCTTCTTTATCATAGCGATGAAACACTGCTTGGAAAACTCTCTAGTAAATCAGCTTCTTTAAAAGAGATTGTTTATTTTGAAGAGATGGATTATTATGAGAGTGTTTATGCCATTTTGGAGCAATGGCCATTTGAGGGTGATATCACATTTAAAGGAACCATCAAATCACTCGGAGGTCTTCAAGAAGTGCTTATTAAGGTATCTTCTTTTGAAGCGCAAAGCTATCTTGTGTGCATTATTAAGCAAGAGGATTTTGAGTTATGCTGCCAAGTTCTCGAGAAATAACGTTTCACGCTCCCATCTCACGCATAGCACTTGCGGATGAAAATACGCTGCATGTGATTGACAATAACTATGCATTGCACAAAATTGACCTCACACGGCTTGAAACGATTAAAAGCACCACGCTTAGTACCTTGTATACCCCTTCACTCTTTGATTATTATCAACGCCCTGCCGCACTTGGCGCAAAAAGAGCGTATGTCTCTTTTTCGACCCAAGGAGCAGAATATATCCTCGATACCAAAACTAAACTCAACAAAATTTGCAACTTCACACACAATGCTGGAGCACGTGTCACAAAGGCGCGTTTTGGAGAGAGTGATAAAATACTTATTACAGGCAATGAAAAAGGTCGTACATTTATTATTCACACCGATGATGGGCATCTTATCGCAGAACTGCCCCGCTCAAGTGACACTATTACCGCTGTAACGCTTAATGAAGAGACCCAGCTAGCCGCACGTGCTTCTTTTTCAAAAGGGTTGATTGTTTACCGTTACAACACACAAGAAGTTATTTTTCATAAACGTTTAGAAGAAGTGGTGGAGATGATGACATTTATCTCGGAGAATACTCTCCTTGCCATCACACGCAATGGTAAAATCATCAAAATCGATATTGCTAAAGAACGTATTGTGAAACAAACACTTTTAGATGAAAATCTTTGGCCCTCTTATTTAACCCTCTCACACAGTAAAAAATTTGTTTATATCGGGACACGAGAGTCCGTTTTGTTTGCGTTACATGTAAAGAGTATGGAAGTCTTATTTTCTGTCAAACTCCCGTATCTTGGAATCACCTCTTTTGTACGAACGGGGCGTTATTTTATTTTTGGATTCAAATCAGGTGAACTTTTATTTCTCAATCATCGAGAATTTGAAGAGCAGTTTAAGCTCTACATCAAGCTAAAAAAAATTAAAGAAGCTTCTATCCTTTTTACTAAAAATATTTTTCTCATGTCGCACCGTGACACACGCCTTATTTACGATGAATGGCTGGTGCAAAAAGAGACCATTATCAACCTTATCTCTTCAGGGCATCTTGAAGAAGCAAAAAACATGGCTGAACCTTTTTTATTTCACCCTAAATGTAAACTTGAATTTACCCAAATAGAAGAGTTACAACCTGATTTGATGTCTTTGCATCGCTATTTCAGAAGCTTTCATTTTGCTCCTGCTTATGAGCTTGCCTCTTCTAAACCCATCTTGAAGAAAAGCGCTATCTATGCCCAAATGGAAGCTTTATGGAATAAGAACCTTCAAAAAGCACAAATTTTACTTTCACGTGAACCTATCTTAAACAAAGAAGCGGCAAAAGATAGCCTCAAACTTTTTTTAGATGTTGAAGAAAAAAAAGTAATGATAGAGCAAATGCTGCATAATTCAAAGATTTTTATGCTTAGCGAATCAGCCATTCGTGATAAAAATTTTGCACTCTATTTTAAATTAGTCTCTCAAAATACTTTTTTAGAATTTACTCCTTTGTACAAAAAGGTGCTTCTCTTAGGCGAAAAACTCCAACTGCAAATTACCACGCTTTTAGAAGAAAGAAACTATATGCAAGCTCTAAGTTTAACCTCGATGCTTCATGATTTTTTACCCTACCGCAACCAAGCCATACGACTCAAAGAAGTTTCCAATGCGCTCAGTACGCTTGAAACCCAAATTGAGCATAATTTACTTTTTGAAGCCATTAAAACACAAGACCAATTCAAACTAGGACTCAACTATGAGCCAATCAAAGAGCTTGAAGAGCGTAAATTACACTTTCAAGCCAAACAGCTCGAAGCCATTGAAGCCAAAGCCTATCCAAGTGTCTATGCTGCTTTGATTCCATATATGGCGATTTCTGTTTGCAGAGCTAATGTCTCTTTTTTAATGAGAAGACTCTACATCGCACAATTTAAAGATGCTTACCAAGAATGTGCGTCGGCTATTGATTGGGAAAAGTCTTTAAGTGCTTATTTGCATCTTTTTGGTCCAGATGCGCTCATCAAAGAATTTGCTTTACATGTAAATCTTCATACCACGCTTGAAGAACTCTCCACCGAATCCACTTCGCAAGATATTTCCACCTATCCTAAAGACCTTTTGATGCTCAAAAGCTAATTCAAAATCCTTCTCTTTTTGTCACGCTTCTATGCTATAATTCGCAAAATTTTAAACAAAGGTACCTTGATGAAACTCAAAACATACGACTATTCTAAAGAACAGTTAGCGGCATTTCAATACGCCATTATTAAAACAGAAAAAGGTGATATTGTCATTAAACTCAATCCTGAAGAGACACCCATTGCCGTTGCAAACTTTGCAACCCTAGCCAATGATAAGTTTTACGATGGTTTAATTTTTCACCGTGTCATCAAAAACTTTATGGCACAAGGCGGATGCCCAAGCGGAAGAGGAACGGGGGGACCGGGTTGGAATATTGCATGTGAGTGTCGAGGTCAAAAAAGCAAGCACAAACGTGGCGCGCTTTCCATGGCTCACGCTGGTCCAAACACAGGTGGAAGCCAATTTTTTATCTGTTTTGTAGATTGCCCTCATTTAGATGGTGTCCACACCGTCTTTGGAGCCATCGATAAAGACGATAAAGAGAGCTTCAAAGTACTCGATAGTATCACACAAAATGACAAAATGCTCACCATTGAGATTAAAGAAAGCCTCTAATTTTTTTACATGTAAAGAGAAAAACTCTTTACATGTAACCCTATCTTGGTTTTAAAATCTCTGATAATCTTTCAATATCACGACTAAAAAGCGTATCAAAAGCAGTGTATTCAACACTTTGAGCCTCTAATGCTTGTTCGTGAAAGGCAAGAAGTAATGCTATAATCGACTTGAGCCTATCCAAAACCATAAAAAAGGCTTCTTCTCCCATCAAGGTTGACCAAGAGCGTAGTAAAACACTCATATCCAAAAGCTTGCGACTTAAAAAAGCACAGGACTCTTTTTCACTTAATAAATGCCCATACGTTTCTGTGATAATGACACATTTTTCCATTGCGCTGTGCAAATCAGCCATCGAAATTTCTTCACTGGAAATTTTTGAGAGAAAATACTCCATATCTTCAATCAATTCTTTAGACTCTTCAATCTCCTCGATGCTAAAAAAACCTTTTTTATCTTCTACGTCTAGCATCGATTCTATTTTAATCATATCGTGAGCATCAAGATTTATCGCAAATTTGGCAAATGTTTTTCTAAATCCTTGACGCAAAAAATCCAAATCGTGCTTATCTAAACAGATATGATGATGAGCAAAAAAAAGTTGCATCACGTCTAAGAGTATATTGATAGAGGATTTTTGCTGGCTTAACAATGCTAACATCACAGCATCAACGATGCGAACACCAAAGTGTCGAGCAAAAAACAAAAGGTCAATCCCATGTCTTTCTAACACGTCACGAATGGACTCATCATGAATAAATGAAAAAGCAACATCTTCTTTATGTTCTAAAAAGTAATGTTGATTTTGTGCAATATTTACTACCATAATCTCTCCTTTTAAGGGTTACTCTTTTTATAGTATTCCAAACTACTTTTAAGCTCATCAATATCTGTGTACGTACCTACTACTTTAGAAGGATAGCCTTGAGCATTGCGTTCAATTACTCTTGCTTGGTCTAAAAACCATCGGTATTTTCCATCTTTACATAACATGCGATGTTCATTCCGATACACCGATGTGGTTCCTCTAAGAAGCGTGGCTAACGCATTAAAGCAGTGGCTAAAATCATCAGGATGGATACGTGAAACCCACTCTTCAATACTGTGGACTAAGCCTTCATGCTCGTACCCAAGCATCCCTTGCCACTGCTTTGAAAAATAAAGAACATTGGTGATAGGATTCCATTCCCAAAAACCATGTCCAACACACTCTATCATATCGCGGTATTCTTTTTTCATTGCGCTTAAGCCCTTATTGACTCTCGTACGAGTATTGTTGTGGGTATTGTATCGACGAAGTGTTGCAATGGGGTTGTATTCAGTTTTATTTTAAAAAAAGTCTTAACAATACGATAAAAAATTATTTATCGTATTGTTTTATAACGCAGTAAAAAAATTAAATATTCGATGAGAGTTTCCCCACCACTTTTCCAATCACTTCAACGTCATGCGCATTGACCATCTCAGGCGCATACGACTCATTATCAGAAAGCAACGCGACCATACCATTGGCTTGAAGATGCAATCGCTTAATGAAAAGTCCAGCAGGCGTTGAAACGATATAAATGCCTGCTTTGTGTGCATTACGGTACTCTTTATTGACAAAAACCACATCACCACTGTAAAGTGTAGGCTCCATCGAATCACCCAAAACATTGATAGCTTGAATATGTTTTATCATACCAATGCCTCCTAGTTTTTGAACGATTTCTTCATCGAGATACATCATCTCACCCTCTTCTTCTTCATTTAAAGCACCTCCGCCTGCGGAAGCATAAATATCTCTAAAATAGTGAATTTTGGCAAATTTATCTGTCTCAGCTTGTAAGCTCTCAACCACTTGGTCAAATAAAACCCAATTGATTGAAATTTTTCGTTTTGCACAAAACTCAAGTATCTCTTTATAAGGAATTTTTGCTCTATTTTTCATTGTAGCAAGGGTGAGTTGATTAATGCCCAAAGCTTCTGCGACGTCTTTATCAAATACTTTTCGTTCGCCCACTTCTTGGGAGAGGATATCTTTAACTTTTTGCAAAACACTTAAAATATCTGGCATTTTTTCCTCCAATATTTCATTTTGAAATAAAATTATAGCATATTTTATATTTTTATTACAATATCAACATATGGAACGATTTTAGCTTAGATTATTTTAAGGAGTTATTTATGAAGACTTTTATCTGTACCATCAGCCACTCTCGACAAGCTTACCAAGAATTTATGAATCGCTTTGAACAAAAGATGCTCATACTGAGCAATAAGATTTTTTAAGAAGCGCTTTTTAGCGCTTCTTTTGTGTTGCTTTTTGGAAATAAAACCAAATTAAGCCTAAAATAGAGAAGAGAATCACAGGTGCCATAAAGGTGTTATCAGAAAAATACGCTGCAATTTGCATCAAAAGCTCACCTGCGGTGTAACTTCCTAAGCCCAAAACAACCGCCCAAAAAATAGCGCTGAGTGTATTAAGTAGATGAAATTTTGCTTGAGGGTATTTGGTGATACCTATCGTCATCGGAACCAAGGTTTTAAGACCGTAAACAAATTTTTGAATAAAAATAATTTTATCCCCTTGTTTTTTCATCAAAAGATGACTTAGCGCTAATTTACGACGATGTGCTTTGATGTAAGGCATCAGTGCATTTTTGTTATAACGCCCCATGTAAAAAAGAAAACTACTCCCCAAAACATTGGCAAAAGCAGCAACAATAATCGATGTGGTTATGTCCATTTTCCCAGCATACGAAAGCACACCCGCAGCAATAATCGCCACCATGCCACCCCCAAACGAATAAGCAAATAAAATAATATAACCGTATGTTGAGAGCGAATTAATAATATCTTCCACGTCTTTCCTTAATAATTAATCTGTTGTAGTGTTTTTAAAAACTCTTCAATGGCAAACGATGTGTTTAAGCCTTCCGATTCAATAATTTGCTCAGGCATAATATTATTGCCATACAGCTCAATATTTTGGTCAAAATCATGATTCATAACAGAACCATCCAACGAAAAACCAACAAATAAGCCTTCCGTTTTTGTGTACGTATACACCTCGGCTTTAAAATTGACCTCACTTCCTCTCCCCACACTCTCCCCCGCAGGTCCAACAGCGACAGAAGCATCAACCCCTAAGGTCATTTTATTATCCATCATCTTTTTGACCGCATCTTTGGTTTGAAAAACCATCAAGATATCTTTTTTTTCAACACCCAGTTGCAAACCAAACCCAGCACCGCCTAATTTGACAAACATCGGCGAGCTCCATGAACCATCACTTTTACGTACCACCATGACACCATTGCCTGTTTTTCCGCCTAAAAACATACTAATTTCTATCGTTCCAGGAAAAATAGCGATGGCTTGCGCTTTAGTAAAAACACCCTTTGGAATGGCTTTAGAATCTCTTAGCATGCTTTTGAGTGAATTAGAAGCATCGAGCAACTTTTCTTCTGCCGAGGCGTGAGCCAATACAGTTAGCATCATTAAAACGGTTATCATGTGTCCTATACGTCGTATCATTCTTTACTCCTACTGTTTTGTACTACATAATCAAAAAATGTTCCCTCACGTGCCATCAATTCCTCGTGGGTTCCCTCTTCTACAATGCTTCCTTTATCCAACACATAGATATAATCTGCCTTTTTAATCGTACTCAATCGATGGGCAATAATAATCGTTGTTTTCCCAAGCAAATACTCTTCCAAAGCAGAAAAAAGTTTTGCTTCCGTATGCACATCAAGCGCAGAAGTTGATTCGTCAAAAACCACAATATTAGGATTTTGAAGCACCATGCGAGCGATGGAGAGTCTTTGACGCTGACCACCTGAAAGCTTAATCCCATGCTTTCCAATCTGCGTATGCATCCCCTCAGGCAAACTTGCAACAAACTCTTCAAGCTGCGCGATTTTGAGTGCTTTTTCAATCAGAGAAGTATCACTTTCTTCATCTATCATCAAGTTTTGTGCAATGGAAGCATTAAAAAGTTGTGGATGCTGTAACACTAAAAAAAGATGCTCTCTTACGACATCAAGCCCTATCTCATTGACAGAAATACCATCAAAGGAAATCTCACCCTCTTGCACAGGATAAAGCCCAACAAGCAGGTGCGCTAACGTTGTTTTGCCACTACCACTCGCTCCTACAATTGCTACTTTTGCCCCTCGTGGAACATGCAGATTAATCGTTTCAAGTACTTTCTTACCCTTATCATACCCAAAAGAGAGGTTTTTTACATCTATCGCATTGGTCAAATGATGCGCAAAAGGATTCTTTACATGTAAGCCTCTCTCTTCTTGTTTTAAACTCAAAATAGTATTAATGCGCTCTAGTGCCTTGAGTGCATTATGGTACGAATATTGAATATTTAAGATATCTTGAATGGGGGTCATCATCACCCATAAATAGCCAAAAATAGCTAGCATCGAGCCAATACTCAAATCCGAATACGCCACCACAAAAATACTCGCCGCACGAAAAAGCTCAAATCCTGAAAGAAATACTAAAAAAGAGAGCCTACTTGCCCCATCACTCTTATAACCAAAAAGAATCGAACTTCGTTTTATCTCTTGTGCTTGGGCATTCACTTTATCAAAAAAAAGCTTTTCTTTATTGGTGGCACGTATTTGCATAAACATATCCAAGGTTTCGCCCAATGCCTCTTGAAAAAGTTCATACGCCTTATTTTGCTCTTTTTTAAGAATAGAGACTTTTTTAGCAAGGTTTGTGGTCAATAACACCACCAAAGGGTTGAGAATAAGAATAAAAAGAGCCAATTGCCAATGAATCATCAGTAATACCGCCCCCACACCAATAATCGTTAGCACGGAAATAATTAAGCGACTGACAAAAACACCTAAGAAATTATCTACCGTCTCAACATCGGTGACTAAAAGTGATGAAGCACGCCCTGCACCAAAAAATTCGAACTCATGCATCGCGACACGACTGAGATGATTTAGCACATTTTCACGAATTTTAAATGCAATATTTTTAGAGATAATCGTAAAGAGTTTTGTCTGCGTGTAGTTAAAGGCAAAAAACAAAAATCGTAACGCCAAAACAAGCACTAATACAATGACAATATAGACAAAAGCAGGGCTTGAATAACCTAACATTGCATCCACAAAAGGCACAATCCATTTTGGTTTTCCCAGTAAAATCTCATCCACAAGCAGTGGCATCACTAAAGGAATAGGAATACTCACACTCACTGCGATAAACGCAATAATATGGGCAAAAATAAGCTCTTTTTTGTAATGAAGCGCTTCGTTAAAAAGGTGCTTGAATGTGTAGGTTTGAGGCATCTGTATCCGATATTTCAAGAAGCATGCAGAGGAAATTTTCCTCTACATGTAAAACTATTTAACGAGCAAAATCGACTGCGCGAAGTTCTCTAATAACATTGACTTTAATTTCTCCAGGGTACTGCACTTTACTCTCAATTTCTTGAGCAATCTCTTTGGCCAAAAGAACCGCTTCATCATCATTGATAAGTTTTGCATTGGCAATAACACGGATCTCTCGCCCAGCGTTAATGGCATATACTTGCTTGATTCCTTGTTTGCTTTTTGCAATATCTTCAATATCTTGAACACGCTTTAAGAAGCTCTCTAGTACTTCTCTACGTGCTCCAGGACGTGCGGCGGAGAGTGTGTCAGCAGCACAGACAGCAGCAGATTCAACAGAGGTTGGCTCTTCATGTCCGTGGTGGGCAAAAATCGCATTGATAACAACATCGTGCTCTTTATAACGACGACAAATTTCAGCACCCAAATCCACATGGCTTCCAGCTGTTTCATGCGTCAATGCTTTACCAATGTCGTGTAAAATTCCCGCTCGTCGTGCCAACAACACATCGCCACCCGTTTCAGCTGCAATAATACCTGCTAAGTGTGCCACTTCTAAAGAGTGCGCTAGCGCATTTTGACCATAACTTGCTCTAAATTTCAGACGACCAATGAGTTTTACAAGCTCTGGATGTACTTTAGTGATACCAAGGTCGATGATGATATTTTCACCCTCTTCCATCAAACTTTGGTCAAATTCATCTTTCACTTTTTCATAAATTCCTTCAATTCGCGCAGGCTGAATACGTCCATCTTGAACCAAAAGCTCAATAACTTTCGTTGCAATCGCACGACGGTAAAGGTTAAAGCTACTCAAAATAATCGCATTAGGTGTATCGTCAATAATAATATCCACCCCTAAAAGCATCTCTAAGGTTTTAATATTTCGCCCTTCTTTTCCAATAATACGACCTTTGAGTTCATCGTCTTTAATATTGACCACATTAATCAAACGCTCTGCTGCATATTCACCAGCAAAACGTGTGGTGGCTTGTGCTAGGATGTAATTCACTCTTCGCTTAGCATCTTGTTTGGCTTCTTCTTCCAAACGTCTAACCATATGAGCTATTTGTGCACGGGATTGCTCTTCAACTTTTGCTAAAACAATCTCTTTGGCCTCACTTTGCGTCAGTCCAGCAGAACGCTCTAAAACAAGAAGTGCTTCTCGAACTTTGGCACTGTATTCATCTTTTAGTTGCTTTCCTTCTTGAAACACAGAAGTGGCATCATTTTGAAGAGCTTCTACGTCTTGGCGCTCTTTTTCAATTTTTTTCAACTCTTCTTTGTAGGTTCGCTCTTTTTTCTCTAACTCTAGTACTTTTTCAGAATGCTCTTTTTTGAGTGCTATAGTTTTGTCATCATAGCGACGCTTGGCTTCAAGCTCTGCTTCTTTCACTTTGATATTGCTATTGCTAAGGATTAATTCTGCTTCATGCTCTATCGCTTTTGCTTTGGCTCTTGCTTGAGCAACATGGATCTCATAATTGGCCGCTTCCATCTTTTTGGCGATGAAAAACCCTGCAGCGCCGCTTACGACTGCTGCACCTACTGCTAGTGACTCTAAGACCATCGTGTCCTCTTTGAATAATAGTGTAATAAGGGGTTAAATAAATATCGGCTCCGATATCGTGTTCTTCGCCTAAAAGTGTTTGTGTCATACAAAGTTCTCGTTGAACAAACACTACAGTTGGCTTTGTAGCAAGGGTATCGAAAAATCGATCATACATCCCTTTTCCAAAACCAATTCTTTTAAGTGCTCCATCAACCCCTATGACGGGCACTATGGCTAAATCAATTTTTGGATTAACCGCAAAAGAATTTTTAGGCTCTTTGATGTTAAATTGTTTTGTATATAAAGGCAATCTATATCTTACCATCTTGAAACTAATACCTTCCATAAATGGTACAAAAACCTGACATTTTTTTTGACAAATTCGTATCACATCTCGAATATTAGGCTCAATAGAAAGAGGAATATAGAGTAAAAGAGTGGTCGGTTTAAGCTCCTCAACGATGTCTAAAATGTGGCGTGAAATAATTTTATCACGCTTATAAGCATTGATACTTTTGAGGAGTTTTTGCTTTGCATAGTGACGAAATTCCCATTTATTTTCAAACCTAATTTTTTTCATTGTTGTCGTTTTAAGCCTCACTTCAATATAATGATATCCTTTATAATATTTTATTACGATTAAGTAAAGGACTTTGATGAAACTCTGGATAAGCATTTTGGCCACAACATCGTTACTCTTTTGGGGCGGTTGTTCTTCTGAATCTAAAAAAGAAGAGGCTCAAGCAAAACCACTTAAAGAAACATCTAAAAGTGAAAAAATTACACTCACAAGCACTGATGGTAAAGAAATTATTGTTACCCCTACTGAAAAAGGATTTATTTTTTCAGGCTATGAAAATAAAGTGGTTCTTGTTAACTTTTTTGCTACATGGTGTCCTCCATGCAAAGCCGAAATTCCCCATCTTAACAATCTTCAAGAAAAATACAAAGAAAACTTTATCATTATTAGCATTTTATTGGAAGAAAATAAATCCAATGAAGAAATCGCGAGCTTTATTAAATATAACGCTATTCAATACCCTATTACTAATTCTTCTGAAAATTTCAAATTTGCTAAAAGCGTTGGAGGAGTCAAAAATATTCCATTGATGTTTTTATACGATAAAAATGGCAATTATTCAACCCATTATGTTGGAGCCGTTCCAGAAGAGATGATTGATGCTGATATTAAGAAAGTTTTATAATGTTTAGTTTTATCAAAAAAGGACTCGGGAAAACACTCGGAGCCATAAAAGAAATTTTGCCTGAAAAGGTCGAAAAAATCGATAAAACTCTTTTAGAAGAGATTTTAATCGAATCAGACATTCCTTATGAATTGGTCGAAGAGATTATCTATTATCTTCCACCTTCAAACATGATTGCAAAAGCAGATATCAAGCGTGTTTTAAAAGCCTATTTTCTCTATGACACTGCTCACCTACAAGAGGGAAAAGCACCTTTTGTTGAACTCGTCATGGGTGTTAATGGTGCAGGAAAGACAACAACCATTGCTAAACTAGCACACAACTATAAAAAAGAAGGGAAAAGCGTCTTGCTTGGTGCGGCTGATACCTTTAGAGCCGCCGCCATTGAACAACTTAAAAGTTGGGCAGAAAGAATTGATGTAGGCATCGTCTACACCCAACAAGGGCACGACCCATCCGCTGTGGCTTATGATACCATCAGTTCAGCCCTTGCAAAAAAAATAGACCATGTGATTATCGATACAGCAGGACGTTTGCATAACCAAGTCAATCTTGCCAATGAACTCAAAAAAATCGTCCGCATCTGTGATAAAGCACTTGCTGGAGCACCCCATCGTAAAATCCTTATCTTAGATGGCACACAAGGAACATCGGCGATTAACCAAGCTAAAGCTTTTCATGAGATGGTGGGTATTGATGCTATTATTATCACAAAACTTGATGGTACAGCCAAAGGAGGTTCTTTATTTGGCATCGCGAAAGCACTTGGGCTTCCTATTGCTTATGTGGGTGTGGGTGAGGGACGTGATGATTTGATTCCTTTTGAACCTGATGCTTACATCGAAACCATTTTAGATGCTATTTTTGTAAGTCACCATGGCTAAAAAACAGATCTTATTTGAATGCCAAGCCTGTGGGCATCAAAGTGCAAAGTGGCTTGGAAAATGTCCAAGTTGTGGGGCTTGGGATGATTTTATTGAGCTTAGTCAAAACCAAATAGATGTTTTAAAAGAGATTAACGCCAACCCTTCTTCAAACAGTAGTTTAAGCCATGCCATTCCTATTACTGATGTTGCTTATGAACATATCGAGCGTTACAGTTCTGGAGATAGCGAACTTGACTTGGTCTTAGGTGGTGGTATCGTTCAAGGAAGCCTCACACTCATCGGGGGAAGTCCGGGGGTTGGCAAATCAACACTCTTACTTAAAATCGCAGGCAATCTCGCACGTGAGGGAAAAAAAGTACTTTATGTCAGCGGAGAAGAGTCTTCTAGCCAAATCAAACTGCGTGCTAACCGAGTGGATAGCAACTACAAAGACCTCTTTTTACTCTCTGAAATTAGACTCGATACGATTTTTAAAGAGTTAGAAAAACATGCGTTTGAAGTGTTAGTGATTGATTCTATTCAAACCATTTACAGTGAAAAAATTAGCTCAGCTCCCGGAAGTGTCTCGCAAGTACGTGAAATCACTTTTGAACTGATGCGTTTTGGGAAAGCTAAAAATATTGCAACGTTTATCATCGGACATATTACCAAAGATGGAACCATCGCAGGTCCTAGAGTTTTAGAGCATATGGTGGATACGGTGCTTTATTTTGAGGGAGATTCTTCTAGGGAACTTCGACTCTTACGAGGCTTTAAAAACCGTTTTGGAACGACCAGCGAAGTAGGCATTTTTGAGATGACCAAAGTTGGACTTGTGAGTGCCAAAGATATCTCTAAAAAGTTTTTTACACGCGGACGAGCACAAGCAGGTTCTGCCATTACTGTTTTGATGGAAGGAAGTCGCCCCATTGTTTTAGAAGTTCAAGCACTGGTGAGTGAGAGTAGCTATCCTACACCTAAACGCAGTGCAACAGGCTATGAACTCAACCGTTTAACGATGCTTTTAGCGCTTTTAGAGCGAAAACTAGACCTTCCTTTTAACCAATACGATGTCTACATCAACATCGCAGGCGGTATCAAAATCACGGAAACATCGGCTGATTTAGCTATTATTGCCGCTATCATCAGTTCATACCGCAATCGTCCTATTAGTAAAGATACGATTTTTATTGGCGAAGTCTCTTTAATTGGGGATGTGCGTGATATTTTCAATCTTGACTTACGCCTTAAAGAAGCCAAGGCACAACAATTTGAAAAAGCGGTTGTTCCATCCTTACCTTTGGAAAAAATCGAGGGTATCAAATGTTATAATGTCGACGAAGTTTCTAAACTCATCGAGTGGATGTAAATTTTTCATCTCACATGACGATTTGGAACTATAAAAACTCTTACATGTAAAGACACAAAGGAAACTCTATGGCAGGAAAAAAACCTGACGAAAATGACGAAATTGTTGAAAAAAAACCCAAAGGCAATATGGTCTTAATCATCGTTGTAGCACTTTTGGTACTCCTGCTTGTCGGTGGTGGTGCGGCGGCATTCTTTTTACTCGGTGGAGAAGATGAAGCAGCTCCTGTAACACAAACAACCCAATCAGATATGAAATCCGATAAAAAGAAAAGCTCAAAAAAATCAACCGATGGGTTGGCAATTGGACCGATGTATCCTATGGCGCAGTTTGTTGTCAACCTCTTAAGTGAGAGCGGTAACCGCTTTTTGAAAGTTGCCGTTGATTTGGAATTAAGCGATGCTAAATTACAGCCTGAAATGGATCAAAAAAAATCTTTGGTTCGCGATATCATCATTCGTACCTTTTCTTCTAAAACCTTTGAAGAGATTAGCACGCTTAAAGGTAAAGACAAACTCAAAGAAGAAGTCTTAAATAAAATTAACGAAAATCTCTCTGATGGCTACATCAAAAATATCTACTTCACTGATTTTGTGGTGCAATGATAGGTGTTGATATCGTCTCTATTGAGCGAATGAAACACTTCAAAGAGCGTTTTGGAGACAAAGCGCTCACTAAATTTTTAAGCTCCGATGAAATTGCTTTAGTTAAGAGTGATGCGACTCTTGCAGGTTTTTTTGCCGCAAAAGAAGCCATATCTAAAGCTTTGGGATTAGGCATTTCTCAAACGTGTGGTTTTTTTGATATCAAGCTTTACAAAGATGCTAAAAATGCCCCTTATTTTACCCTCTCACACCATCTCATTGAAACCTTTGCGATTACAGATACTTCTTTATCCATCACGCATGATAATGGTTTTGCGATTGCCGTAGCTGTTATTGAGGGGAAAAAAGAGAAGCGTGTTTTGTTTCATTAGGCGCGAAAACAGACCATTTTAAAACGCTCTCCCATGAAAGATGGGTCTATAAGAATTTTTACTTTGTTCATTTCGCTGTTATACGCTTTTTCGGAAACATTTTTTTGAAGCATTTCTAAAAGTTCTATCAAACCAAATTCAACCAATGCCTTCATCTGCGTCGCGTACATTTCTACCCTAGCACCACTTTTTTCAAACGCATGGATAAGATGGGTAAAATTAACATCATACGTTATATCTGATCGTTGGAAAAGTTCATGAAAAGGCTTTGCTTCACGCAGATTTTCTTCAACCAAGGATGTAAGTGCAAAGAAAGGATAAACCTGATGTTTGTCATACACGCGCAGTGAAAAATCTTCTCGTGCCTCTGTGTCACCATAATCAAACGTTACAAATTCATAACGCTCGCAACTACGTTTTAGGGCTTTTGCAAAAGGCTCATACTCCAAACACAATTCTCCTTTACTAAGCCCAAAGGCTTTAGCCATTTCGCGTGTTTGCGCATCCATAGGTTTAAAAAAAGCTTCGTCTTCTTCGATAAAAAGCATCTCTTCACCCTTGATAACTTCGCATGCAAAAGCATCAAAAATTTCATTGGCAACGATGAACGCTTCTTTACATGTAAAAGCTTCCAAACTCTTTACATGTAAAAGCTGGATTGCATCGCCAAAAGCTTCATGAAAATACTCTTTTTGCATGATTTGGTTCTCTTCAAAAGGCTCAACAATGACAAATTGAATGCTTTTAAGATATTCAGGCTTGAGAGAAAAGATAAATTGAATCATATCGGCAAGTAAATACCCCTTATGCGCTCCTATCTCCACGACACAACACGAAGAAGAGAGATAACCACTCTCAATCGTACGAATAAGCCTTTTAGCAATACTTCCGCCAAAAAACATACTCGTACTCACTGCTGTATAAAAATCACCCTCTTTTCCAATGGTGCGTCTTTTGGTATAATACCCACCTTCTTCATACAACCATGCATTCATGTAAGCGCTAAATTTCACGCTCCATCCTTGCGCTCAGTTCTAAAAGTAAGAGTTGTTTTTCATACTCCAAAATTGCTTCATCTAAAACAATCGACCGATAAGAATTCTCTAAAGTTTGTACATCGTAGATGGTTTTATCGCCCGCTTGAACACCCTCTTTGGTCGAAACAATTAAAGAAGCGTACAACGCCGCATCGCGTTTTGAAAGGGCTATTTTTTGCTCCAAAAACAAGAGCTGTTTGCGAGTGTTTTCGTACAAATGCTTTTCTGTGCGCTTTGTATCTTCCATTAGTATATGTGATTTAAGATAGTCTAACTTTTTGCTTTCGATATTTTTTGCACGATTGATATCAAAAAGTGGCATCGAAACTTTTAAGCCATAGCTTGTGTATTCATTATCACGCTTGGTAAGAGCATCGTTATCGCTCTTATAATAGCCTGCTACCAAAGAAACCGAGGGTAAATACGAAGAGAGTGTCAAAGATTTAAGATGCTCACTTCTGTGAAGTCCTGCCTCACTTTGCGCAATAGGCAAAGAGTGCTTGATGTATGTTTTTTCATCGACTAAAACAAATACGGGAAGGCTTACATGTAAAGGATTCATGTCGCTGATATTGGCAAAGCGCATTTTTTGATTTTCTAAATTTGTTTGTAAATCAAGAAGGGTTTTTTCCAGTGTATTTTGCGCAAGCAAGGCTTGGTCTAAGAAGCTACTGTCTATCAACCCTCGCTCAAACTGCTCACGTTTTCGCATCACATCAATGGCACTATTTTGGATTAAAAACTGCTGTTTTTCGATTTGAAGTGTCTGTTTTTGGAGTAAAAGAAGCGCATTCATCGCTTCTTTGAGAAGGTTTTGCTCTTCTATCTTCGTGCTTAGTTCCAAAAAAGCACGATTGGCTTTGGCATAAGCAATCGCGTAGTAAATACCACCGCTTTTAAAAATAGGTTGCTCTAGGGTAATGGCATAAAGATTGGTTTTTGAGTTTGTTCCTAGTTGGTCATTGGTGGTATTGCTCCACGAACCCATCACTGGGTTTATCCAGTTAAATTCTAAGATATCACTTTCAACGCTATTTTTCTCTTTTTGTAGGCGTAAACTCTCTTGTTTCAAAGAAGACAGAAGAGCTTCTTGCTCACCAAAAAGTGGCAAGAAACTCAAAAATAAAAAACTATAATAGTGCTTGAATCGCACGTTCCAACCTTTTTATACCTTCATCCATCTCTTCTTTACTGATGGTGAGTGGTGGGAGCAAACGTAAGGTATTTTTACCCGCTTTAAGCACTAGTACACCGTGTTCAAATGCTTTTTTGATGATGTTTGCAAGTGTGTCGCTATCTTTGCAACGCAATCCTCGCATCAATCCTAAACCTTCCACACTTTCAAACATTTGAGGATATGCCAGACACAAAGCTTTGAGTTTTTCTTCGAAGTAAATGAGCGCTTCATCCAACATCCCACTTTGTTTATAGCTATCCAAAATATCCAAAACTTCTATACCAGCGCGTGTGGAGAGAAAGTTTCCACCAAAAGTACTGCCATGATCCCCCGCCTCAAAAATATCTTTATGCTTGGTAATCACCGCTCCAATAGGCACACCACCCGCTAAACCTTTAGCAAGTGTAATAATATCTGGCTCAATCTCATACAGTGACGTCGCTAAAAATTCACCGCTTCTAAACACACCGCTTTGCACTTCATCGATGATAAGTAAAATCTCTTTTTCTTTTAAAAACTGTGCCAAATCTTGAATCTCTTGCTTCGCAAATGCCTTAACGCCACCCTCACCTTGCACAAGTTCTATCATCACCGCGACGGTTTCATCATCAATGCTGTTGTATAAATCAGCGATGGCTTTCGTGTAAGAAAATCCTTCAGGATAAGGAGCAAAGGCGCTTTTGTGAAAACTCTCCTGTCCTGTTGCTTTCACTGTTGTGATGGTACGTCCGTGAAAGGAGTGCTCTAGGGTTAAGACTTTATATTTTTTATTGGCAAACTTTTTCTCACCGTATTTTCGTGCCAGCTTGATAGCCCCTTCATTAGCTTCCGCTCCAGAGTTTCCAAAAAAGACAGCAACATCAAACCCTGTAAGTTCGTTGATTTTCTTAGCCAATTTTGCTTGTGGTTCTATCATGTACAAATTTGAAGTGTGAATGAGATGACGGGCTTGTTCAGCGATAGCATCAGCTAAACGCATATTTCCATGCCCCACACTTACCACACCAATTCCACTGGTAAAATCAATATAATCTCTTCCATTCTCATCAAACAATGTGGCATTCATGCCATGCTTAAAATTGACATAATTACGCGTATACGTCTGTAAAACATACTCTTTATCCATTGCTTCTAAATTCATACTTTTCTCCTATCAAAAATTGCCATTATAGCGCATCGCTACCCAATTTTTGGCAAATGCCACTGTTTATAATACGCCAATAAACGAAGCCCCACACCAAAACTAAAAACACCCATTAAAGGTATCACGCCTAAAAGATGGTAGTGGTCTAAAACAAATAAGATAGCCCCTACCAACAAAGCCACCGTGCCATAAAACTCACTGGTCAGCAAAATCGGAACGCGGTTGAGTAAAATATCTCGCATCACTCCACCTCCCGCTGCGGTTAAAAGGGCTAAGAGGATGACACCAAAAAAGTTAAACTCCGCTTGCAAGCCTACCAATGCCCCAGAAATTGCAAAAGAGACAAGACCTAAGGTATCTGAGATAATAAAATAAAACTTCTTTTCAATCTCATCTTTGTGATGCACTTTTAAAGCAATACTTAACACTAAAACCACGATGACTAAGAGTGTTGGAAAAAGATACGTAAAAGTATAGGGTGCGCGATCAGCTATGGTATCTCGAACAATTCCTCCACCAAGAGCCGTTAAAAAAGAGGCGATAAACACTCCTAATAAATCAAGCCTTTCCTTCACTGCCACATAAAAACCACTGAGTGCGAAGGCAATGGTTCCTAGAATCTCCGCCACCAACAACTCATCCATGCTGGCTCCTTAAAGAAAGTACATAACGCTCCAATATCACTTTTGCCGCCATCGAGTCCACGCGTCCGTCGCGTTTTTGCTTCACAACGCCTTGCATCATCTCTTTTGCTTCCACGCTTGAGCCATACTCATCTTGATACACAACCTCTTTGTTAAACTGCAATAAACTCACAAAGTGCTTAATGCGCCGTTGCATCTCTTCGCTACTGCTCCCACTTTTAGGCAATCCAACCACAAGACATTCAATCCCCCACTCCTCTAAAAAAGCGTCCACATCGCGCGCGGCTTGGTCACGGTTTTGTCGGTGTATCGCTTCATAAGGGGTGACAATATCTGCATTTAAACACAAGGCAACACCTATGCGTTTAAGCCCAATATCAATACTTGCCATTTTTTTCACAGCTTGACTCTTTACTTTGAATATAAGCTTTTATTGTACCGAAGATTGATTTAAAGCTTTACATGTAAAACGGTTTTAAAGCACGGAACTGAGCATCTTGAGACTGAGCACCATCAATAACAAAGCAAAGATTTTTTTGAGCTTTCCAACCGGTAAACGGTGTGCCATCTTCGCACCTAAAGGCGCTGTAAAATAGCTCATCATTGAAATTAAAATCACTGCTGGTAGATAAACAAACCCTAACATCATCTCCTCCGTATTGGAAGTACGCATCATCCCGTTTAAAATATACCCCAACGTTCCTGCGATGGAGAGAGGAAAACCAATAGCAGCTGATGTGGCTATCGCTTTTTTAAGGTCTACATTTTGCCAAATCAAGTAAGGAACACTAAGTGAGCCTCCGCCAATGGAAACTAACGCAGAGACAATCCCTATGAGCGAGCCTACACTAAAGAGTGATGTTGGGCTTGAAAGCTCACGGCTGGGTTTTGGTTTTTTATCAATCGCCATTTGAATCGAAACATACGCCATAAAAATGGCAAAAAAGATAGCAAGTTGTGCTGATTTTAAATACGCCGCCAAAAAGGTTGCGGCAAAGGTTCCAATGATAACACCACCTGCCATCACCTTGACCACATCCCACATCACCGCACCTTTTTTATGGTGAGCTCGCATACTCGCAAAGGACGTCACAACAATAGAAGCCATCGACGTTCCCAGTGCCATATGTACCACTTGTTCGACAGGAACACCTTGTGCTAAAAAAATGCTTGTCAGTACTGGCACCATCATACCACCACCTCCAATACCGAGCAATCCAGCCATAAAACCCACAACAACACCTAAAATTAAAAACGCTACAACCCACTCAAAACCCATGTTTTTTCCTTATATGTGCTTTACATGTAAAGGCATTATACTCTTACAAGGCGTCCATTATGAACAACTATTTTGCCTAAACATTCGTACTCAAAAACTTTGTTTGCAAATTTTTCAATCGCCTCATGGTAGAGTGGTTGCGTGTCACAATAGGCTAAAAATGAATCAACGATTTGAGGAGAAACCTGCCCATAAAGAGCAACTAACGCATCAATATCGTACAGTGGCTCTGCTAAACCTTTGGCTAAAAGCATATTCGTTCCCTCACTCTCACCCAAACGATGCGGCAAAACATAAATCTTCTTTCCCATCGCTTGCGCATAAGCCACGCTGTGCATCGTACCACTTTTTAAATCCGCTTGTGTCACAATAAGCGCTTCACAAAGAGCGACAATCAATTCATTACGAAGCGGAAAATTCCATTTTAAAGAGGGTTCTCCTGCTTCAAATTGACTCAGAATTAACCCCTTCGTTTCTATCTCTTTGATAAGAGCGTGATTGATAGAGGGATAACGTACATCTAAGCCTGTACCTGCCACCATAATCGTATTGTCTGCTCCAGCACCGCTATGAGCCAGTGCATCAACGCCCATAGCTCCTCCACTGACAATGCAAACACCTGCGTGAGAGAGTTTTTGAGCGATAAGATGCGTGTAACTTTTAGTATATGCGGTAGGTTTTCGTGTTCCCACGATAGAGATTTTTGGTTTTTGGAGGAGCTTTGTATTGCCAATATAGAACAGCTTAGAGGGGATATGCTTCATCCCCATACAAAACTCAGGGAGTGTTTCAAAACATTTTATAGTACACGTTGCCTCACAGTTCATTGAGATAAACCATCTCGACATCACGCACCAACTCTTTAGAATCACGTAAAACTTCTAGGGTATTTTTATGCGGATGACCAATTGCAATTGCATAGCCATTTTTTTTGGCTTTTGAAACAGCCAGTTGCAGTTGCGTTCTTATTTCACTTTTGTTTAAAGAGTTATCTAAAAAAACATCGCGTGAGTATAAAAACATATTATGCTTTTTTGTCACTTCAGGCGCTTTTGAATTTCCAATGGTTCGGCTATCCACAAAAACAAGTTCATTGGCTTTCATAATGCCAATCAGCTTATCCATAGCTTCATAATGCGCTGTAAAATAACCTCCGGTGTGGTTATTATAATAGGTGATATGCGGAAACCACGCTTTGATGCGCTTAATACGCTTTTCAATCGTTTCGTAAGAATCAGTTGTGTTTAAGGTATCCTCTTCAGGTCGTGAAAAATACTTTGCCTCAAGCGGTAGATGAATCATTGCAAAAGGAAACTCATATGAGAGACGAACCGTTTCAGGATGCCCTTTTGTGGGCGGGAAAAAGGCAGGGGTGACCTTATATGGAATCTCTTTCATCATACGTGTTTGCCAAGGAAAAGAGACATCATCAATGATAATGGCTAATTTTGGCATCGTTCCAGGAGGATATTTTTTACGAATGATTTCACTAGGCTTATAATTGGCAGGTTTTTCTTCTTTGAGGTAGTTTTTGTATTCATGGACTTCAGAAAGTTCATGGGTTTTGTTATCATCTTCATGATGTACAACAGGCTTTATAAGCTCTTCTGGTTGTGGAACCGTCATTGTTGCATTCTTTTCATCTACAATAGGTTCATTGTGAGTCACATTTGCTTCAGGTATGACAGGCAGTGTCGCAAGCCTTGCTTTTTCATCTTCAAGCATCTGCTTCATTTTGCGCATCAACTCTTCTGTCGAAGTTTGAGGTGCTTGTTGCTCTACTTTTTTAACTGTTGCATGCCGATAAGCATCAACGTACATGTAAAGGCTCGTCGCAACAAGAGGTACAATAAATGCCACTAAAAAGATGAGTGCGTATTTACGAAAAAAAATATTTCTGGGTTGATGATGGTGCCCAGAGTCACCTTTAGCGTCTCTTTCCTTACTTTTCTTCACACTTTTTACCGATTACTTTCCAAGGACAATTTCAACTTCAAGCAATTCAATATTTTGATTGTTATGCGAAGTAATTTTGACATCTTCTACTTTTGTATATTTTTTAATAACCGCAATCAGATCATTGCGTAAATCATCTAAATAAGGCAGTTTACAACTAGCACGCTCATGTGAGAGCATGATGGTGAGTCTATCTTTTGCCACGCTTGCCGTGCTTTTTTTACGTCCAAAAAGCGTATCAAATAAACTCATTTGAATATCCCTTTTAGAGTTGCCAAAAGACCTTTTTTAGCACGAATGTCTAAAAACTCAACCTCTTCACCTAAAATACGTCGTGCAATATTGCGGTACGCTTCGGCAGAGAGTGATTTTTCTTTGGTCACGATAGGTGTTCCTATGTTTGTTGATGTGATAATATCTTCATCATCAGGTACAATACCAATCAAAGGAAGGGCTAGGATACTTAAAACATCTTCAACACTAAGCATATTACCAGCATCCACCATCTCTGGTTTAATACGATTGATAATGACATGTTTTTCAACTTCCAAGCCATTTTTTGCACGCTCACTCTTCGCATCGATAATACCGATGACCCTATCAGCATCACGTACGGAGCTTACATCAGGTGTTGAAACAATGAGTGCACGGTCTGCTAAAAAGATGGAGTGCTCAAACCCACTTTCAATTCCAGCAGGTGAATCAATCATCACAACATCAAAACTCTCTTTAAGGCTATCAATGAGGGCTTTGACTTTCTCTTTACTTAAAATATCTTTATCTTTCGTCTGGCTCGCAGGTAAAAAATAGAGTGACTTTGATTTTTTGTCATTAATCAGCGCTTGCGCTAAATTACAACGACCTTCCATCACATCAACCACATCATATACGATGCGATTTTCAAGCCCTAAAATCATATCAAGATTTCGAAGCCCTATATCAAAGTCAATCGCAACAACTTTTTTTCCCAAATTTGCAAGTCCAACAGCAAGGTTTGCAGTCGTCGTTGATTTTCCAACGCCGCCTTTACCTGATGTAACGGTGATAACTATACCCATGTAACCTCTTTAGTGTTTGTGTCAAAATGAAGATGCCAAGAAAGGTTTAATTTTCTTGACACCTACGCTGATAAATTTTAGTTTTTGTCTTTATTGATGATTTTTTTAGAAGTAATCCAAGGCATCATAGCACGAAGTTTTTCACCGGTTTGGTTAAGAAGGCTACGCTCAGTTTTAGCACGTTCTGCATTCATACGTGTATAACCCGCTTTTCTCTCCAAAATAAAATCTTTTGCAAAACGTCCATCTTGGATTTCCGCCAAAATTTCTTTCATTGCTTTTTTAGACTCTTCGTTAATCACACGTTTTCCACTTACATAATCGCCATATTCAGCCGTATTTGAGATAGAATAACGCATATCCGCAATACCACCTTGGTACATCAAATCAACAATGAGTTTTAGTTCATGTAAACATTCAAAGTATGCCATCTCTGGTTCATAACCAGCTTCTACCAATGTTTGAAAACCCGCTTCAACAAGTGCAGTTGCACCTCCACAAAGAACGGCTTGCTCACCAAAAAGATCTGTTTCTGTTTCATCTTTGAATGTTGTCTCGATAATACCAGTACGTCCACCACCAATGGCAGATGCATAGCTCAGTGCCAATGCCTTAGCACTCCCTGTTGCATCTTGTGCAATCGCGATTAAATCAGGAATTCCTCCGCCATTAACAAATTCATTTCTCACGGTATGACCTGGAGCTTTTGGAGCAATCATGATACAGTCAATCCCTTTAGGAGGAATGATTTGACCGTAGTGAATGTTAAAACCATGTCCGAATGCAATCGCTTTTCCCGCACTCAAATTTGGTTTGATTTCTTCCGCAAAAACATCCGCTTGCATCTCATCAGGTAACAAAATCATAATCACATCAGCCAATTTAGTAGCCTCTGCAACCGTTTTAACATTAAAGCCTTTTGCTTCTGCTTTTGCCCATGAGCTTCCATCTTTTCTTAGACCAACGATAACTTCTACACCACTGTCACGAAGATTTTCAGCGTGTGCGTGTCCTTGAGAACCAAAACCAATCATCGCTACTTTTTTTGAGCGAATAATGCTTAAATCACAATCTTTATCGTAAAATACGGTAATAGCCATCATACTTCCTTACATGTAATATTGAATTTTGCCATTTTACACAATCGTTACTTAAAAAAGTTAATTTAACGTGCAAAAGGAAACTATAAACCAACTCGGGATAAAATAGAGCCAACTAGTTTAAAAACCATTGAGGAACAGACACATGGATGAGAGTATTTTAAAAAAAATTAAAGCACTTCCGCCTCTTGATGATACCATTTTAAAAATTCAACGTATTTGTGTTGATAAAAATAGCTCTTTAGCGGATCTTGTCAAAGTCGTTGAAAGCGATCCGATGCTGACCGCTAATATTTTAAAATCGTCTAACTCTCCTTTGTATGGTTTTAGTCGAGAAATCAAAAACATTTCACACGCTGTCTCTTTATTTGGCATGGCAACTGTTCGAGGCTTTGCGCTCTCAAGTGCCATCAAACAAAACATCAAAATCAATCTTGCTCCTTATAATATCAGCAACAATGCTTTTTTAGATATCAGTACCTTGCAAAGCAGTTTGATGTTCAAATGGTATTCTAAAGTTAATAAGTCTATGCTAGAGATTTTACAACCAGCATCGTTTATGATGGAAGTGGGGAAAATCGTTATTGCCAATGAACTCATTGACCAACAAAAAGAGAACAATTTCAAAGAAGCACTTGCTATGATTAAGACACCAGATGCGCTCTCTTTACTTGAAAAAGAGTTTGTTGGCTTTAACAACGAAGAGATTACGGCTAAAATTTTTGAGCAATGGAACTTAGAAGGTGAATTGGTTGAATCTATTCATTTTTCGAACGATGCAAATGGTGCAAGTGATCATATCAAACCTTACGCCGCAGCACTGAGTGTTGTTAAAAACAGTGTTCATATCTTTGGTCAATTTGACGATGCTTCTATCGCACGAGCGTTAAACCTTATTGAAACCTATGGTTTAGCTTCGGAGCCCTTTATTCAAACTATCGAGCAATTTAAGCAGTGAAAAATTTTCTCCTTAGCCTTTTAGATGGAGTGACACAAGAGAGTGTCCCTCCTCTTTTCCTCCCTCATTTTAATGCACTCATAGCACTTAAAGCACTCTCCTCGCAAAAAGGGTTTTTTATCTTAGATTCATCGCATGTTGTAGGTAAAATCGATGTTGCGATGAATGGGACAGGCTTTTTAACCTCCCTTTTGCCAACACGTTCTAAAGATATCATCATCGAAGCTTCAGGGCTAAAAGGTGCGATGCGAGGTGATTTGGTTGTGGCTAAACGCACCCCAAATAAACGAGGTGGACGTGCTAAAGCCGTTGTTGTCTACATCGCAAGCCGAGCATTTGCTAAAAGTATCGTTTACACTAAAATGCATAAAGGCAAGGTGGTCGGGGCTAATATTAAGAATGAATCCATTTTGGAAATGCCCGCTTCACAAAAATCACTCAAGCAACTTCCCCTTGGCTCTGTTTTAAAAATTGACAATCTAAGTAGTGCTATTGAAGAAGTTTTAGGTGTTTTGAGCGATCCTACAGTGGATGAAAAGATTTCTTTAGCACTTTTTGATAAAGAAGAGTTTTTTTCTGCCAAAGCAGAAGCAGAAGCGAAAAGTCATGGAGACAGCGTTGATAAATCCCTCTATCCAGAGCGTGTAGATTTAACCCATCTACCTTTTTGTACGATTGATCCTGTGGATGCTAAAGATTTTGACGATGCTATCTATTATGATGTCGCAAACCACACACTTTATGTTGCCATTGCTGACGTGAGTGCGTATGTTTTTGAGATGGGACCTATCGATAAAGAAGCGATTGATCGAGGTTTTTCTATCTATTTTCCGCACAAAGCTATTCCCATGTTACCACGTGCTTTAAGTGAAAATATCTGCTCTTTAAAACCCAATGTAGATAGACTTGCGTATACCTTTAAAATCACACTAGATCCTTTTACATGTAAACCTCTCAAAGAAGAGCTTTTTGAAAGTATCATTCACTCTCACAGGCGCTATACTTATGAAAAAATTGATCTTTTCTTAGAAGGGCATACCCAAGAAGCAGACGATGTGGATAAAACCATCTTAGCATCTCTCTTACCCCTGCACACCTTAACACAAAAACTTCGTGATATGCGCCTTGAAGACTCTTTTTCCTTTCGCTCATCTGAAGTACGTATGCGCTTAGATGAAAAACAAAATTTACAAGCAACGACCATAGAGTCTGAGACGCCATCGCACGGTCTGATTGAAGATTGTATGCTTTTAGCCAATAAAGCAGCGGCCAACAAACTAGGCTTTGGTATTTTTAGAACGCACGAAAGTCCATCACTAGAGCGCATGGAAACACTTTTAAATGATTTAGCACTAATTGGTATTCGGGTGAAACTTAGCTCTGATTTACCACGCATGATACAAGCGATTCAAAAACAAGCCGATGATTTAAACTTACGCGATGAAGTGGATAAGCTCATTATTAAAAGCCAGAAAAAAGCCATTTATGAGCCTGAAAACAAAGGGCATTTTGGTTTAGGATTTGACTCATACACACACTTT
Organism: Sulfurospirillum sp.; assembly: GCA_018058685.1. GTDB lineage: Bacteria > Campylobacterota > Campylobacteria > Campylobacterales > Sulfurospirillaceae > Sulfurospirillum. The sequence continues at coordinate 7,103 of JAGOZL010000006.1, read as the reverse complement.
ACTTCACCGATTCGTCGTTACAGTGATTTGTTACTGCACCGTCTTTTAAAAGCGAAGATAGCAAAAGATGAGAAAAAACTCGCTTTTTTACTCAAAGATATTGATGCTTTATGTGAAAAAATTAGTACATTGGAGCGAGAAAGCGACAAAGTGGCATGGGACTATATGGATCGAAAATTTGCCCGCTTTATGGCGTTACATGTAGGCGAAAATTTTAAAGCCATTGTGGTTGAGACTGAGCAAAATCCTATTGCAAAATTAGAAGATGAGATGAAAGGTGCCCGTATTTTTCTTTTAGACAAAGATGTTTCGCTCCTTCAACGCGTTGAGCTAAAAATCGTTGAAAGTAACATCGCAACGACAAAGATTTATGCACGAGTCGCGAGGTATTTTTAATGTATAAACGAGAGTTTGAAAATCTTTTAAAAGCGAAGAAAATTCCCAAAGCCTCTTTTTTTTATGGGGCGTGTGAGTATCAAAATAATTTTTTAGCCAATGAATTGCTCCTTTTATTGAAAGCCAATAGCGAAGAAAAGCTTACCCTTTACTTTGATGAATACACCTTTAGCACAGCAAAAAACTTTATCTCTCAGTCTTCATTATTTGGCGATAGAAACATTCTTATTATTAAAACAGAAAAGCCTTTGCCTACCAAAGAGGCTGAAACCTTGATAGAGTTGTGTGGTAAAAATGAGTCCAGCTATCTCATCTATCAATTTTTTGGAGAAGATAAAAAAGCGCTAAGTCTTACAAAACTCTTTGAAAAATCTCCCCATGCTCTTTTTGTACGTCTTTTTAAAGCCGATATGAATGAAGCCTTGAACATACTTTCACAACAAGCACATCAACAAGGGCTTAGTATTGATCGTTATGTTTTACAACACCTCTATGCTGTGCATATGGAAGATTTGTCCTTGTGTGCTAACGAATTTGAAAAACTCTCTTTACTGGAAAAAGAGATTACCATTAACGATATCGACAGACTTGTTTATGGGCTTGGAAGTGTTTCGATGGAGCACTTTATGACAAAACTTTTTGAGAAAAAAGACCTCAGTGAACTCTACGAGCGTATCATTGAAGGAGGAGGTGTGGAAGAGATGCGTATCCTCAATGCAACACAATCCCATCTTTCACAACTTTTTTTATTTCACGCCTACATCAAAATGCACGGTTCCTTTGATGCTAAGGCTATCTTAGGATATGCTTTGCCCACACCCATCGCACAACAACGCTCACACCAATCCATCAAAATCGATTTAGCCACTTACCACAAGCTTTTTGAGCTTTTAGCCATTACCGAATACAAACTAAAAAAAGTCAGTGGTGTTGAAAAAAATGCACTCCTACTTTCAAGCTTAATAAAACTTCAAAGTTATTTATAGTAAAATCTCAAGCTTTTTAAAAAATCCTTACTCAAAGAGATGCTCTTTGGGTGAAATCCAAAAGGAGAAACGATGCGACATTATGAGTTGCTTGTTGTACTTAAGCCTACGCTTACAGTAGAAGAACTACAAGCAAAACAAACATTTCTAAAAGAAATTTTAGAAAAAAACGGTGCGGTTATTACTGCAAAACTTGAAATGGGTACACGAAAATTAGCGTATCAAATTGATAAATTTGAACGTGGCACATACGTAGTATTCTACTTCACTGCCCCTACAGCTGCTATTGCAGAAGTTGAGCGTATCATCAGAATTACTGAAGAATTCATTCGCTTTATGACTGTAAAATTTGAAAATCAAAAAGAACTTAGATTCTGGAACAAGCAAGTTGAAAAACTCACTAAAAAAAGTGAAGCACCTGCTGCTGTTGTTGAAGCTAAAGAGATTGTTGAAGAGCAACCCGTTACAACTGAAGCCTAATTAAGGAGCCATGATGTTTAACAGAGTCGTAATGCTTGGTAACTTAACGCGTGATTGTGAACTTCGCTACCTTCCTAGTGGAGGAGCAGTATGTACAACAGGCCTTGCAACCAATAGACGTTTTAAAAAAACCGATGGGAGTCAGGGCGAAGAGGTATGTTTTATCGATATTACCTTTTTTGGACGTACAGCAGAGATTGCAAATCAGTACTTAAGCCGTGGGAAAAAAGTCCTTGTGGAAGGTCGTTTAAAGCTTGACCAATGGACAGATCAACAAGGTGTTAAGCGCAGTAAACACTCCATTACCGTGGAGACATTGCAAATGATTGATTCGCGCGGAGGTCACGAAAGTGAAGCGGGAGATAATTTTGGTGAAAGTACACCGAATGTGGGTTATACCCCTTCAGCAAAACCTGCAAGCTATCCAAAAGCATCGACACCTGAACACAGTGGTCATAGCATTCCAGACATCGATATTAACGATGATGAAATACCGTTTTAGTAACTAAAGGATAAAACATGGCAGAGAAAAGAAAGTTTGCACGTAAATACTGCAAATACTGTGAAGCAAAAGTAGAATATGTTGATTATAAAGATGCAAAGATTTTGAGACACTCACTTTCTGAGCGTTACAAAATTATGCCACGTCGTTTAACAGGTAACTGTAAAAGACACCAAGAAATGGTAGAACTAGCAATCAAACGCGCGCGTGCGACTGCGATTATTCCATTTGTTATCGATACAAAAAAAGTAGTGGCTGTTCCTTTCGAACAATTACAACAATAGCCTTTACATGTAAAGATTCGATGATATCATCGAATCTTTACACTCTCTTATTTTTCTAACGCATACGCCAAGACTTCTTCCACACGAGATACAGGAATAATCGTCATCTTCTCTTTCACTTCATCAGGAATTTCATCTAAATCTTTTTCATAATTTTTCTTTGGAATCAGTGCCGTTTTAATTTTGGCTTTATATGCCGCAATCAACTTCTCTTTAAGCCCACCAATCGGTAAGACTTTTCCTGTAAGTGTCAACTCTCCTGTCATAGCCACATCGCTTTTGACTTTTTTATCTGAAAGAATAGATGCTATGGCTGTTGCCATGGTTATACCCGCACTTGGTCCATCTTTAGGCGTTGCCCCTTCTGGTACGTGAATGTGCAAATCATACCTTCGGTACACATCACTAGGCTCAATCGCTTTAGTGCTTTCATCTTTTTCACCTGAAACGCTTGGAATAATAGAAAGTGGAACATCTATCTTTTTAGTGTCAATCAAGACTTTAACCACACTTAACGCAATTTTGGCTGATTCTTTCATGACATCCCCAAGTGATCCCGTGATTTGGATCCCACCTTTTCCTTGAATGCGAATGGCTTCTACTTTTAGCACATCTCCACCCACGCTTGTCCAAGCAAGACCATTGACGATGCCTACAGAGCTTTCTTTATCAACCTCATCAATTTCAAAAACTGTTTTAGGTAAAAACTCTTTGAGATTATGTTGGTTAATGGTGACTTTATCTAAGCTTGGGTTCATTAAAAGCTGTTTAGCTACTTTTCGCAAAATATCTGCAATACGACGTCTTAGATTTCGCACCCCTGATTCTCGCGTATAATTAGCGATAACCAATTGTAAGGTTGGCTTAGAGATAGCAATTTCACTGTTTTTAAGCCCATGTTTTTTGAGTTCTTGAGGAATTAAATATTTTTTGGCAATTTCATACTTTTCTTGTGGTGTATAAGAACTCACAAAGATAAACTCCATTCTATCGCGAAGGGGAGCTGGGATAGAGCCTACTTCATTCGCGGTTGCAATAAAAATCACCTTGCTCAAGTCAATATTGAAATTGAGGTAATAATCTCTAAATTTGTTATTTTGCTCAGGATCAAGCACTTCCAAAAGAACGGCGGTTGGATCCCCTCTAAAACTTCGTGCAACTTTATCGATTTCATCCAAAACCACTACAGGATTCATCTCACCAGCTTCAATAATTCCTTGAACAATACGCCCTGGCATTGCGCCAATATAAGTGCGTCTATGCCCTCGTAATTCATTCACATCTTCCAAACCACCCAAAGCAATGCGTACCAGTTTGCGTTTTAAGGCTTTTGCGATGGAGTTTGCCAAAGAGGTTTTACCCACACCTGGAGGGCCTGCAAAACATAAAATTGCCCCATTGGCTGATTTATCAGCGATACCTCGTTTTGAGAGGAGCTCACGTACGGCAAAAAACTCTTCAATGCGCTCTTTTGGCTTTTCAAGTGAATAATGGTCTTTATCGAGTTGCGATTTTACTTCTAAAACATCCAAAGCTTTTTTAGAGAGCTTTCCAAAAGGGATTTCAATCACCCAATCCAAATAGCTCTGAATTAAATTGGCATCAGCAGAATCAGGATGCATACGAGAAAGCTTATCGATTTGCTTTTTAATCTCTTTGTACGCATCTTCGTCCATATGCTCTTTTTTAGCTTCTAGCTTTTTACGATACTCTTCAATCTCTTCTTCTCTTTGGTTATCGGTTCCAAGCTCTTTTTGAATCTGCTTGAGTTGCTCTTTTAAAAAATACTCTTTATTGACTTTTTCGATTTGAGAATGTACTTTTGTCTTAATCTCTTTTTTAAGACGACTTGCTTCAATCTCTTCAATCACATAATCAATCAATCCCAAAAGCCTTGCTTCGTCGTTTTCTTCAATAAAAAGTTTATAAGCCTGCTCTTTTTTCAATTTCATACTACTGGCTATCAAATCACAAATACGATGAATATCATGGTTTTCTTCAATGGTTTTAATCAAATCAGGAGGGAATTGATTGCCAAGTGTAGAGAGGGTTGTGATTTTCTCACGCAGTATTGCCATCATCGCATCAACTTTCATAGCCTCTGCTTGTTGCGTGTGAATCACATCTACGGTTGCTCGCAGCGGAACACGAGAAAGTTCTTTGATAATTTTCCCTTTTTGCATCCCTTGAAAAAGTATCTTCACCCGCCCATCAGGCAAATCAACTTTACGCATAATCGAGCCAATGACGCCTGCATTATAAATAGACGAAAAATCGCGTCCGTGCTCCATACCGCTTTTAGCTGTACACACCAACACTAATGAATTATGCTCTAAAGAGTCTGTCGCGGCACGAATATTTTCTTCATCACTTAAAAAAAGTGGTGAGATCATAAAGGGATACAAAAAAAGATTATCTTCCACAATAATAGGTAAATCTGCCGGAAAGGCATTATAATCACTAAGTTTCATCACCTGTTTTCTCCGTTGTCTATGTTTTTACATGTAATAAAAGTTTAGGAGGGCAAAAGCCTCCTAAAGTATGTGAGATTGTATAGTAAAGAAGTAAATAAAAAGTTTAGAGTTTGTTTCTACTTTTCAAATAAAGAACGATACCAAGGAATATGTGGCTCAACCATTTCTGTTTGGTTAAATGAAGAGTTTTTAAGCTTTTCATCATATTTTTTAGCAGCTTCTGCTTTATCGGTGCGCTCATAGAGGTCTTTGATGTTTTTATCTAAAAAATATTCTCCTAATTCAAGTCTTGAAAGCATGGTTTGCGCTAAAGGTTTATACTTTGAATTTGGATAGCGTGCAATAAACTCTTTCGTTTGCGCAATCGTGTCTAAAAGAAGTTGTTGGTTGCGATTTGGATTTGGAAACGCATCATAATTGGCTTTGAGTTTTAAGTAGCGTACATGGTCTGCATTTTCTTTGCTTCCATAACGTTTTAAATACTCATCTAAATAAAAATTAGCCAGTAAATATTCTTCATCTTGCATGTGCGCATTTGCAAGCATCATCATCGCTTCTGGCAATAAAGGAGACTCCACGTGTTCACTGGCCAATGAAGTGTAAAACGAATCTGCTTTTTCTAAGTCTTGGTTTTTTATTTCTCTTGAAATTTCATCATACCAATGCGATGCTGGTTTATTATAAACTTCCTTTGTTTTTGTTGCACAACCACTCATTAAAGCTACAAGCGAAGTCACAAGTACGACATGGATTAATTTCATACATTTTATCCTTTTTAGTTAAAAGTGCATCATTGTATCTTCTTTTTTGTTATCTTAAAATAAAAGTCGATTTTTTTAAAATTTTGTCGATTTCACTGTACACTATTGCCTTATTTTACATACAAAATGATACAATAGTTAAAACTGATATCTTAACGAAAAGGAATGCTATGATTTTTACGGTAAAAGCACAAATACCCGGATTTGAAACCATCAAAGGTGTCGAACTAGAGAAAATTGATGAATTTTTTCTCAAACTTATTTCAAAATCGGATGAAACTACTTTTACACTCATCAACCCTTTTATGATTCGCGAGTATGATTTTGAAATACCAGAATATTTTAAAACACTCCTTGATATTAAAGAAGATACCAATGTGTTAGTACTCAATATTATGATTATCGCAACACCTATTGAGACATCAACGATTAACTTCATTGCACCCCTTGTGTTTAATGTCGATAACGGAAGCGTCGCTCAAGTCGTTTTAGACGCGAACCAATACCCTGATTTTGGCTTAATGGAATGTGTTGCTAAGTTTTTAAACAAAGATAAAGTAGAGTAACCTCTACTTTATCTTGCCACAACCTAGGCTCTTTTGGAGAAATTAGGTCACATTCTTTCAAACATGGCAAAAGGTAAAATTGTGATGCAAAGAGTATTGCCTATCTTTCAAAAGCACATTTTTTCATATGTGTGCATACTAACCTTATTTTACGCTTCTCTCTATGCAGCACCCGTATGTTCAGCTGTTTTTAGTAATGCTGCAGGAACAACCAGTGGTAATCTCTCTGCAAATAGTGGTGCTAAACTTTATAACACAGAAAACAATTCGAATCTCCTAGCCGTTGGTGGTATTTCAGGTTCAACCACGATATGTCAAGGGGGGACAGCAACCTGTATCAAAACAGATCCTGCTTCCACAATGACATTGCCCACGTCTCCAACAAGTGGAAATAATAGTTCTTTATCAATTAATTCAAATCAAAATCAAATAATTGCAGTGAACCGCACACGTCAAAGTGCAACCATAAGTGGGATATTGAATTTAAATAATGACATCTATCTAAACTTGAAAAACAATAGTGGTAACGCAGGTGATTTCACGCTCAATAGCGGTGGCACTCTAAACATTAACGGCAATGTAACCATTTATGCAAAAGATTTTAACTTCAATGGAACAATCAATATAAACTCTGGTAGCTTAACGTTGGTCGGT